>JACPXK010000067.1 GCA_016196565.1 Candidatus Omnitrophota bacterium
ATCTGCTCAAGTTTCTTTTGCCGCCATTCGATATTTCTATTGTTCACACAGACCTCCTACGTCGTTGTTGGTTTCTATCCAACTCCTTCATCGACATCAGGAGGTCTTTTTCTTATTACCCCTTAAGGAAGTGCCATTCGTGCCAGGTTCCTTTTCGCAAAAGGAACCTGGCACCTTTTTGATAAAGAATGCTAGTCAGTTTTATTCCAATCTATTTTCATATTTGATAAAAAGCTGTGCTTCAAGTAAACTTTCAACTAAACATTCTTAAAAAGTACAAAATATGACACCCTCTTTTCCGTTTAAAAAAGCGGTAGGCGTAGTGACCCTTTTTTGTTTCCTCACGGGTCAAATCCTATGGGCTGCCTCCGAGCCCGGGATCTTGCTTTCTTCTCTTTCGCCTTCCTTTCTTCAGATTGAAATTCCAAATGAACTGGCCTCACTGGATGAGGTCTATGAAGCCCCGGCCCATCCGGATTCGCGACTCATTTTGCACATTCAAAATGCCCACGGCCAATACGACGCTCAAATCCAAATCAAGAAATTGCTTGAACATCTTCATCAAAAATACGGATTCAGTTTGATTTTTGCCGAAGGCGCCATGGAAAAGTTAAATCCCGCTTACCTCGAGCTCTTTGCGGAAAAGGAGCGCAATCTTTCGCTGGCCGATCGCCTCGCCCAACAAGGCGAACTCACCGGCGTGGAATATTTCATGATGGAACGCCCGGAAGGCGTGGAAGCCCTTGGCATTGAGAAAACCGAACTTTATCGCCAAAACTACGAGGCCTTTAAAGCGGTTTATTCTCAAAAAGATGAAATTGAAGCCGGTCTTTCGGGAATCGAGCAGAATCTTGAAACGCTTTCCTCTTGGCATTTTTCAAATGACATGCGCCGCGTGCTTTCGGAATGGGCGAAATTCGAAAAAGGCCATCGCGATTTTCTTCCGTTTGTGAAACAGCTTGCCCGTGACGCCCAAAAAATCATTGACCTGGACCTCGAAAGCCTTTTTGCTCAGGTGGAATGGCCGCAAATCACACGGCTTCTTGTGATTCAATCGATGGAATCAGATTTGGACCGGGATAAGGCCGAAGAGGAGAGGCTTCGCTTGATACAATTTTTGCGGGAAAAACGAGTTTCCAAAGAAGTGGTGGGGGCCATTGAAAAACTAAATGAAAAGCGAGTGACGATGGTTCGCCGCGATGACCGCTCCCGGCGACTTGAAGACCTGCCGCGCTACCTCTTAGAACGCCTTGTCGAAGAGGCCGGCCCCAAAGGATTTTATTTTCATGATTATCCGGCCTTTAGCCTGTGGGCCGGTTACTTGATCCTTCAGAACGAGCTTGACTCCAAGGCGCTTTACGAGGAAATCGAGCGCGTCTTTGAGAAAGTGCTGGATCAGTTGGCCGTTTCCGAGCGCGAAAAAAATCTGCTCGAGCTTTACCGCGACACAGGGCTTCTCAGAAAACTGATGCTGCTTGAGCTCTCGCGAAAAGAATGGGAGCGCGCGGTGTATCGCAAAGACTGGATTAAGCCGGAAGTGATGCAGGGGAGGCTGGAGAAGATTAGAAATGAGATGGAGGGAGAGAAAGGGAGAATGGGGGAAAGGGAGAATGGGCGAAGCCCCCTAACGGATCTCTTTGCCACAGCCTTCAGTTTTTACGACTTTGCCCGCCAGCGTGAAGACGTCTTCTTCCAAATTATTGAAAGGGAAATGGCCTTGCGCAAATCCGAGAAGGCCGTGCTCGTCACCGGTGGTTTCCACACCAGCGGTCTTATGGATCTTTTCCGCGAACGCCAGATCAATTACGGCGTGCTCACGCCGCGCATCCGCACTCTATCGGACACTTCCAATTATGTCTCCGCCATGCTTGAAAATAAACAAACGATTTTTGATCTCGCGCAGCTTGAAATGGCCAACACCCTGCAATCTGCAGAAATCCTTGAAGCTGCAGGCCGAAATACGCGCTCCGAAGCCCGTCATATTTTGAATGTCTGGCTAGACGAAATTCAGGGTTCTTATCAGCCAAGCGATGTGGAACATTTCAATCAATCCGCTTATGCGCAAGATCGCGCCGTCCAACTCATCCGCTCCAAAAACCGCTCGTCATTAGAGGTCCATATTAATGGAAAGTCCATGCCGGCTAGCATTGCTATCGGCCAAGATGGAATACCTGATCCTATTGCACGCATCGAACCCCAAACATCACTGCCGCCCATTTTGATTCGCCAAATTGCTGATCATACCTGGGAATCTCGTGTCGAGGATCAGAACTTCATTTTTAGAGCTGAAGAAGTAAACTCCGAAACAATGAAGACTTTTGAGATGGCATTTCAAAAATCTTACTCGTCTTTTGATAGCACCGGCGAAGTGGATTTGTTGATTAAGCAGATTCGCAACCATCAACGCTTACAAGAAGGAGATCGCATTGTTTTTCTCATCGAGGAAAACAGCGGCCAATTGGCAGGCTTTTATCATAAACAACAGCGGCCCCGGGACGGGAATATGCCCCATTTACAATTTGTGAGCGTGGCTCAGGACTATCGAGGAACAGGGGCCGCGCATGTTCTTTTTGAGGATTTTGCCGAACGTATTCTTGAAAATGACCGTAAGAAAACACTTTCTCTTTATGTCGTTCGCGATAGTGGTCGTGCAACACAAGGCAACAGCCGGGGAACGATTGAAGAAGTCAAAGCTAAATTAGGAATTCTTTCCGACAATGTCACGATTGAAACTCTCCAATTGGAATCCAGCCCCTCGGCGAAGTCCAAAGTTCGTGCCATTCAATCTGATCCCGACTCGGAAACAGACTATTCTCCCGCTCTTTCGGAAGAGCTTGGGATCACTTCCGAGCAATGGGAACGTCTAAAGCCGGTTTTGGATCGAGTTCTCGATTCGGGTTCACGGCTTCTTGAGCGGTACTCCATCGAAAAGTTTGCAGGTTCCGGGTTAGAAACCGATGTCTATCAATTGCGTGACCGTCAAACCAAAAAAGAAGTGGCGCTTAAAATTGCCGGCGGCACGCTTTGGGAAACAGGGGCAGGAGTTTCCCGTTCTAAGCTCGCAACACAACTGCGCACTCTGCAAAAGTTGCAAACCTATTTTCCAAATTCCCAGATTTTCGAATTTCCACGATTAGTTGCAGACCCCCTTCGTCATCCTGTGGCCTATTCGGATGGCGATGACGAGGACGAAGAGCAGGTCGACGCCCTTCTCGTGGAATGGCTGGAGGGCCAGACATTGCAGCAGGCTTTAGACGAGGGAGCATACACGGCCGAGCAGCTTGTCTCTTTGTTCCGCTCCTTTGTGCGGGCCTTGGCCGACAAAGATATGCATTATTACGATGTCAAAGAAGATGCCTTTCACATCCGGAACGGGAAGCTTGCCGTGCGCGACATTGGCTTAATCATGAAGCTCTCATCGGGTCATAATAAAGCGGTCGAAGACGCCGTAGAAAACTTTAAAAAATTCCCGGTCATTGCACGAGCCTTGGCAGTCGCTGAAACTTCCCGTGAAGAATCTTTGGAGCTAGCCGGGTCTCGCTCTGAAGTGCGAACAGAAAGCACAACAGCAAAAACAGAGGAATGGATTCGCGAGACCGTCTCAGTGACTAAAGCAAATGGGGTTCATGCGCGTGTGGCTAGCGCGATTGTGCAGAAAGCAAACGAATTTTCTGACACAGAGATTGTGCTTTCCAATAATGAACAACGATTTAACGCGCGATCAATATTGGAGTTGCTCAAAGCGGGGATTAGCGCCAACGAAACGATTGATGTCGAAGTCCGGGGTGCAAAAGCTCAAGAGGCCTTGAATGCAATTGTCAAAATTTTGACCGTCACTTCCGAGAATGAATTACCAAAAGTTGCCCTATCCCGCCTTGGCCCGACTCAAGAAGATTTCATTTTTGGCGTCTTCGAAAGAAAGGACCCCACCCGCCGCTCCGAAGTGCGAAATCAACTCGGTACTTACGAAGAGCAAAAGGGGCGTTTTGAAAGGCTGACCCTTTTAATTGAAGGACTTGACAAGCTGGCGCTTAATCACGATGAAGAAAAATTACGAAGGAAATTTCGGAGGACGCTCGATCAAGCCAAGGAAGTGCTGGCTCAGATTATCGATAACCGAAAGTTCACAAAAAAAACGGTGGTCTTGGATATTAATGAGATCTCCAAAGGCAGCGTGCTTATCGATCTCAATGTAGAAGGGGGGCGCTATTTATTTGTCATAGGGGCTGGTGGGATTGTTCTCCCCGGTCAATATTTTGCGGTCAGTCACGAAGGGGAGGATTTTATCCTTACGGCCAAGCGCCTTGCAAACGGTCAGTATCAAAAAATTTCACTCGCTAACTCGCCTTCTATCCGCTCGGAAGTGCGAGTTCTGAAAGAGCTCGAACCTTTCGCGAGAGTAGAAAATCCGATTGCTTTCTCTTCTCTGATCAATGCCTGGATCGGTAAGCAGGGTACGATCGATGGAGTCTTTTATTCGTTTGGCAGCAAGTCAGGTCAAATTCCTGAAAATGCAGTAAAGGATCATAAGGATTTAGGAATGACGTTAATTCTTCAATATACTGGAGAAGGAAACGCAATCCCACCCGCTAGCCCCAAAAATCCTTTATATATTTCTTATGTCACTCGGGAAAATCAAAAATTCATTCTCATTCAGGATGCCGATCCGCAAAAGAAAAAAATAAACTGGGAAGAAATCATCGATTCGTTTGACGAAGCCGAAGATGACGACAATCCCTACCGTGCACCACGCTCCGAGATGCGTTCAGCAATTATTGAAGAAGGCCGTGAATCATCGGAACAAAATGATGATGTTTATCAGCAACTCATTGATCTCGTCCACGATTTTGAAATTTTGGAAAAGAAAATTGCAGAGCGGACCACCGGTAATGTTGAAGGCGAGCGTGGCGAGCTTCAAGATATCACTACACGATTAGCTGATATTTATAAAAATGAAAAGCTGAATAAGAGTGACAATCCAAAAGATAGTGAATTAATCAAAGGCGTTCAGAAGTTTATGTCGCAGGTCCGTCAACTTGAAGCAAAATTAAACGGCCTGGACGAAACAGGATATTCGCTTCGTTCCGAGACGCGGAATAAAAAGAGTCTAACGGGAAGACTCGAGGGTAATAAGACGCTTTTCGAGCTGCTTAAGGTCATCTTTGGTGGCAACGGTGGGAAGGACCATTTTGATGAATCGAACGTCCGTTTCAATCCTTTCCATTCGATTGCGAAGATCGCTGATATCTTCTCGCATGCTGGATATATCCTCTCGCATACTGGACATACCTTCTCCAAACACACGGAACTGGCTTCGAAGATCTTCAAGAATCACTTGCCATTCGCGATCGCGGGAATATTCGGGGCCTTGGCCTCGGGATGGAGTCATAGGACACATACTTTAACCGGAAAAGGTGGGGTTGTCAATATAAATTTAAATAAATTAAGGAATGACAAAAATACAATGGCCGAACGCTCTGAAGTGCGAAGTTGGGAGGAGATCACACAGACAGACCTAGAAAGTGTGATTGAATTAGGCAAGGCACTGATTGAGGGTCAGGAACATTACCTCGCGATTTCGGCGGGGATTGTGGGGCTGGCCGCACTTTCTACTTTTATGATCAAACTCTATCAGGCTTCTCTCAGTTTCACCTTAAACGAACTCAAACGGATTGAGAATTCGAATAGAGTCACGTGGTGGGGACTTTACTATGCGGAGCGTCAAGCCCAACGTTTTTATTCTGCTTCTCAAGAAATAAATGACCGGAAACGAAACTGGAATATCGTTTGGCCGGAACTTGAGCTGCCAAGTGAAATCTTCGAGCAGGCGGAAAATACTTACCGCAAGCTTCTTTCTAATCTCGAAAATCGGGCGATCGCAACAGCATGGTGGCAATGGATCGAGCAATCTTGGATGGGATTTTATTTTCACCAGCTCGAAGCTGTCAATCATGAAAAGTTGAACTCCCTTATCAATGACTCATTAACGACCATTCGCGACAAGGCCAATTCCTCATCCCTTTCTAACGCCGCAGCCAAAACCCTCGCTGCCCGCCACGCCCGCTCGGAAATGCGGCAGGAGGAGAAGTTTGAACTCCAAAATGCAGAACAAGAAAAGGTCACCATGGACGAGGCAAGACAGATTCGATTGTCCAAAAGAATCTTAGACGAAAACGAACGTTTGAAGGATTTGGGCTTTGGGAAGCGTGGGGGAAGGCTGGGCAAAGAGAAAGAAGAATATCTGAATGATCTTGAAAAGGAATTATGGACATACCTTGAAAATCAAAACACGTGGGGAGAGGATAGCGAGAGCCTCCTTTTATCAAGAGAAAATAAAAAAGAGGCGATCCGTACATTTTTGCATAGTTTGATTCGAATGCGAGAGGGAATGCTCCGGCGCTTGGAAAGAGATGGATTTTTACAGATCGGAATTTCTGAGGCTATGATGGGGCAATCTGCCCCAATCTCCATTGAAAAGCTCGCAAACGATTTTGTGAACTATCTTAAGGGGTATGATGAGCACGTTGTGCCGTTAAAGACGCAGCAAAGACTCTTGAGTAGTTTAAATCCTTATGAATATATAGAAGATTTGGTTGCGAGATTTAACATTCAGCAAAGCCTAGCGCAGCATGCCGCTGTGCATAATCCCAAAGATCCGGATGGTTTTATCCAACAAGTGCTAAAGGAAACAGAGCGGTTGATAAAGACTTATGGAATTGAGCGGAGTCTTGCGCAGCATGCCGCTGTGGGATATCCCAAAGATCCGGACAGTTTTATCCAACAGGTTTTAAGTGAAACCGAGCGATTGATGACGGCCTATGCAATTGAACGCGGTCTTGCGCAGTATGCCGCTGTGGGATATCCCAAAGATCCGGACAGTTTTATCCAACAGGTGCTAAAGGAAACCGAGCGATTGA
>JACPXK010000068.1 GCA_016196565.1 Candidatus Omnitrophota bacterium
ATTTGTCCGCCCGGACAAAGAGTATGGCAAGCGATCCTAATAAAGGAATCCAGGGAAGGGCGAGAATCATAATTTCCCCGCCATAATGAAAAGGTAAATGAAAACGGTAATGCCCACGGAAAAAACCAGGGCGTACGACTGGACCACGCCGGTTTGAAGCAAAGTCAAGACACGGCCAAAATGGCGTGTGGAACGGGCGAGTCCGTTGACAAAGGTTTCGACCACAACGAGCCTTTCAAACCAGTCGGAAAGTTTGGCGAGATTTTGCTGAACCGCGCGAATGAGAAAATCATAAAAATCATCGAAGAAATATTTATGTTCCGGCAGAACACGCAGCGCGAAAGGGGCCTGACCCTTTTTGGGTTTTGAGTAAAGAATCAAGGCCAGAATAAACCCTGCAGCCACTAGCCCGAGGGAAATCATGGCGATGGAACTATTTTCATGAGCGCCGTGGGCTTCGCCATGAGGAAGAAGCTCTTTAATAGGAAGATAGCCTGCGATTAATGAAAGGATGGCCAGCAAAATAAGCGGAATCGTCATGGCCCAGCTTGATTCATGCGCGTGGCCGTGGCCACTTCCGCGCCTTGGGAAAACAATGATAAAAAGCCGGCTCATATAAAAGGCCGTGAAAAAAACCGTGATCATGGCCATCCAGAATAAAATAGGTGATCCGCTTGCCGAAGCAACGCTCAAAATTTCTTCTTTGCTGAAAAAACCGCTGGTGAAGGGAATTCCCATAAGCGCGAGAGTTCCGACCAAGAAAGTAAGGCTTGTGACCGGCATTTTTTTGAAAAGGCCGCCTTCACGGCCCATTTCGAAAATATCCTGGGTATGCATGGCGTGGATCAAACTGCCGGAGCCGAGAAATAAAAGCGCCTTAAAAAAAGCATGTGTAGTGAGGTGAAACATGCCGGCTTGGGGCGATCCTAAACCGAGCGCCATGACCATGTAGCCGAGCTGGCTCAAAGTGGAATAGGCCAGAATTTTCTTAATATCATTTTGAACAAATGCGATGGTGGCCGGAATAAAAGCCGTAACGGCTCCTGTCCAGGCAATGATTTGAAGCGTTTCGCGGCTGGCGGAAAAAATGAAGAAAAGCCTTACTAATAAGAAGACACCGGCGGCCACCATGGTTGCCGCATGAATCAGGGCGCTGACGGGAGTCGGGCCTTCCATGGCATCCGGAAGCCAAACATGAAGCGGCATTTGCGCCGATTTTCCGGCCACGCCAAGAAAAATCAAAATACCGATAGCTGTCATCCAAACGGAAGGAATGGATATGATGCCAAGATTATCTTTAATTTCCAAAAAGTTGAAAGTGGCGTGTCCCGCCTGGGCCAGGAAACCGAAAAGAAGAAGAATGCCGATCATCATGCCGACATCGCCCACGCGCGTGGTGAGGAATGCCTTTTTGGCGGCGGTGCTCGCTTCGGGCTTTTGAAACCAGAAGCCGATCAAAAGATAAGAGCTGAGTCCCACGAGTTCCCAAAAAATAAAAATCTGAATGAGATTATTGGCTAGTACGATTCCCAGCATGGAAAAGGCGAATAAAGAAAGCGACGCAAAATAACGCGCGTAACCTTCTTCTTTTTCCATATAAGCCGTGGAATAAAGGAAGATCAAAGTGCCGACTCCGGTCACGATTAAAAGCATAAGAATCGTGACGCCGTCCAGAAAAATGCCCAGCTCCAGCCGCACATTTGAAAGCCCAATCCATGTGATGGAAGATTCCAGCACATGCGGATGAAAGACTTTGAGCATGGGAAATTGCCGCCACAAAAATAAAGACAAAAGAAAACAAGCAAAAAGCGTTATGGTCGAAACCCAGCCGGCGAGGCGGGGCTTCGATTTAAGCAGCGCGCTTAAGAGTGCTGCACCGAGCGGAAGAAATAAAATGTACCAGCAAAAAGTTAACATTATCCCTTCAACCACTTAATTTCGTTTGTATCCACGGAATTATGTTTACGGAATAAAAGCACGGCAATGGCCAGGCCGACGGTGACTTCGGCGGCGGCCACGACCATCACAAAAAAGGCGGCAATTTGTCCATCGAGCTTTCCATGCAAGGAAGCCGCGGCGATGAACATCAAATTGGCGGCGTTCAGCATGATTTCAATAGAAAGTAAAATCAAAAGGACGTTGCGGCGGATTAAAATTCCGATAAGTCCAATCGAAAACAAAAACCCGCTCAAAATAAAATAATGCTCAATCGGAATCATGGTGTGTCTTTTTTGGCGAGTGCCAAAGCGGCAAAAACGCCGAGCAAGAGTAAAAGGGAAGCGAGTTCAAAGGGCAAAAGAAAATGTTGGAAAAGTTCGGCGGCAAAGGCTTCCACCGACCCATCGGCGGTGGCCGCCGGAGGGAAAAGAAATCCCTTCAAAAGAAAAGTGACGGTGCCGAGGAATACCAGTCCTACAAAAGTGGCGAGCAGGGTGTAGCCCTTATGAAAACGTTGGTGAAGGGGAATATCCTGGGCGCCGGTTCCCTGCAGCATGATGACAAAAAGGAAAAGCACGAGCACGGCCCCGGCATAAACAATCAAATGGACCATGGCCACAAAATAAGCGCCGAGCAGAAGATACAAAACCGCCAGGCTGAACATGGTGACGATGAGGGCGAGAAGCGCGCGCGTGGGCTTGCGAAGCATGATGACGCAGAGAGCGCTTGCCAGAGAAACCGCGGAGAACAAATAAAAAAGCAAAGATTCCATCAAGAGGTAAACGATTCGGTAAAAAACGAAGCCTGATTCTTCACCACTTCAAAAAACCCCGGACCCACCCGGAATTTTTTTTCCGTTCCTTCTTTTTCACGCACCTCCAGCTTTCCTCCGGCCGAGGATGTGACATAAGGGGCGTGATTAGCCAGCACCCCGACAAAACCGTTTTCGGCCGGCACCAGGGTATGAATTACATCCCCCTGATAAGGAATTCCCTGCGGCGTAATGATTTGAAGGTGATAAGAAGGAGCCATTTATTTTGTCGCAGCCTGTTCACCAGACGGCGCAGCAGACATTTTTTCATAATTAGCCACAACGTCTTCCACGGAGCCGCACATATAGAAGGCTTGTTCGGGAATATGATCGAATTCGCCGGCCACGATACGTTTAAAACTTTCGATGGTGTCTTTCAGACGCACGTATTTTCCTTTTCTCCCCGTAAAGGCCTCGGCCACCGAGAAGGGCTGAGACAAAAAGCGTTCGAGTTTGCGCGCGCGCATCACGATGGCTTTGTCTTCGGGAGAAAGTTCGTTAATGCCAAGAATCGCAATAATATCGCGCAGGTCTTTATAGCGCTGCAAAATGCGCTGTACTTCGCGCGCTGTGTTGTAATGTTCTTCGCCGACAATATGCGGATCGAGCATGCGTGACGTCGAGCCAAGGGGATCGACGGCCGGATAAATGCCGAGTTCCGCAATTTGACGCGAAAGCACGGTGACGCCGTCAAGATGAGAGAAAGCCGTGGCTGGAGCAGGATCGGTCAAGTCGTCGGCCGGCACATAAATTGCCTGCACGGAAGTGATCGATCCGGCTTTGGTGGAGGCAATGCGTTCCTGCAAGGCCGCCATTTCAGTGGCGAGATTCGGCTGATAACCGACGGCCGAAGGCATGCGTCCAAGAAGCGTGGACACTTCCGAGCCGGCTTGAGTGAAACGGAAAATATTATCAATGAAAACGAGCACGTCTTGATGGGCTTCATCGCGAAAATATTCGGCCATGCTAAGACCGGTGAGCGCTACGCGAAGCCGCGCGCCCGGCGGTTCATTCATTTGTCCGAACACCATGGCAGTTTTTTTAATGACGCCCGATTCGGTCAGTTCCAGATAAAGATCGTTTCCTTCGCGGGTACGTTCCCCGACGCCGCAGAATACCGAAACGCCGCCGTGTTCGGTGGCGATATTATGAATGAGTTCCTGCACGATCACGGTTTTTCCCACGCCGGCGCCGCCGAAAAGTCCGACCTTGCCGCCTTTGGGATAGGGCGCGAGTAAATCCACAACCTTAATGCCGGTTTCAAGAACCGAAGACACGGGAAGAAGATTTTCGTAAGTAGGCGCGGGACGGTGAATCGGATATTTTTTGTTTTTGTCTTTCACATCACCTTTTTCGTCGATGGGCTGCCCGAGCAGATTGAAAATGCGTCCCAAAGTTTGCTCGCCGACGGGAACCGAAATCGGAGCGCCGGTATCTTTGGCCTTCATGCCGCGCACCAGGCCGTCGGTGGAAGCCAGCGCGATGCAGCGGGCCGTATTGTCGCCGACATGCTGGGCCACTTCGAGAATCAAAAGTTTCTTTTTGCCGTTTTCCTCCCGCTCAATTTCAACGGCATTGAGAATGGCCGGAAGGGATTCGGGTTCGAATTGAATATCCACGCTTGGTCCTACGACTTGAACAACTTTACCCAGTGACATAATTCCTCCAAAAGGATTATTTTATTTTAAGTGCTTTTGATCCCGATACAATTTCGATCAATTCTTTGGTGATGGATGCTTGGCGCGCCTTATTGCGCTTAATGACCAGGGCATCGATCATTTCTTTCGCGTTTTTGGTGGCTTGGTGCATGGCCGTCATGCGGGCGATTTGTTCGGAAACAATCGCCTCCAAAAAAATCATACGGACTTTGGCGTCGAAAAATTGCGGCACCAGTTTTTGAAACACAATTTCAGGAGACGGCTCGAAAATATATTCCTCCGCCTTTGCGTCGTCATTGCGAGCGAACGAAGTGAGCGAAGCAATCTCGCTAGGTTGCTTTGTCGTTTCACTCTTCGCAGGGGCAGTAGAATCTGCCGGCCGTTCCAAAGGCAATAATTTTTCCGTAATCGCTTTGAAAGTGATGAGGGTTTTGAAATGGCTGTAAATAACATAAATGGAATCCACTTTGCCCGATAAATAAAGCTCCGCCAGATTTTTTCGAAGCTCCGCGAGAATTTCTTCCACCCGGCTTGCCCGGATATCGGTGTAAGTATGTTCCGCGGCACAACCCATGGTTTTGAGCGCGGTGGCGCCGGCTTTTCCCACGCTGATAGTGACCGGCTTTTTCTGACGTCTCCGGATAAACGCTAAAGCCATATTGGCCAAATCGTTATTGTAGGAACCGCAAAGTCCGGTGTCGGAAGTCATCAGCACCAGCGCAACATTTTTTTCTTCGCGGGGCTGAATAAAAGGATGAAGGTCCGCAAAAGCGCCGCCGCTTAAACGCTTGAGAAGGGTTTCCAGGCCTTCGGTATAAGCGCGTGATTTTTGCATCATGTCCTGAAAACGGCGAAGCTTGGCCGCCGCCACCATTTCCATGGCGCGCGTGATTTTCTTCGTGTTCTCAACGCTTCGGATGCGATTTCTTAAGGTGCGTAATTGACCGGACATAGAACCTCGTCATTCTGAGGCCGAAGGCCGAAGAATCTCGCGAGATCCTTCGCTCCGCTCAGGATGACGTTCATGTATTTCATGAACGTCACTTAAATTGTTCCTTGAATTTGTTAACGGCCTGCGAGAGTTTCTTTTTGGCCTCGTCGCTGATGGCTTTTTTCTCGCGAACTTCATGTTCGATATCCGGATAATTTTTATCCAGAAACGCGAGAAAACCTTTTTCGAAATCTTTGAGGCGGAGAAGGGGAACGCTGTCGAGAAACCCTTCATTGCCGGCAAAGATAATCATGACTTGGCGTTCAAACGGCAGGGGCTGAAAAATGTCCTGCTTCAAAATTTCCACCATACGTTCGCCGCGCGTAAGCTGATCTTTGGTTGCCTTGTCCAAATCGGTTGAAAGCTGCGCGAAGGCCGCAAGCTCGCGGTATTGAGCAAGGGCGAGGCGCAAGGTGCCGGCCACTTGTTTCATGGCTTTGGTTTGAGCATTTCCGCCGACACGTGAAACCGAAAGTCCGACGTTAATGGCAGGGCGAACGCCGGCATAGAAAAGATCGGTTTCCAAATAAATCTGACCGTCCGTAATCGAAATTACGTTGGTTGGAATATAAGCCGAAACGTCCCCCATTTGAGTTTCAATCACGGGAAGCGCCGTCAGCGATCCGCCGCCCAAATCATCGCGCATTTTCGCGGCACGTTCCAAAAGGCGTGAGTGAAGGTAAAACACATCGCCGGGGTAGGCTTCGCGGCCCGGAGGACGCTGCAAAAGAAGTGAAAGCTGACGATAAGCCACAGCGTGTTTGGAAAGATCGTCATAAACCACTAGCGCGTGTTTTCCATTCATCATGAATTCTTCACCCATGGCGCAGCCCGAGTAAGGTGCTAGAAATTGCAGCGGCGCGGGATCTTCGGAAGAAGCGCAAACAATAGTGGTGTATTCCATGGCCCCGTATTTGGCGAGGGTTTCGGCAATGGCCACAACGCTGGAAAGTTTTTGTCCGATGGCCACATAAATGCAGTACACGCCGCTATTTTTTTGATTGAGAATCGTATCCAGAAGAATAGCGGTTTTACCAGTTTGACGGTCTCCGATAATGAGTTCGCGCTGCCCGCGCCCGATCGGAATCATGGCGTCCACGGCTTTGATTCCGGTTTGAAGCGGCTCTTTCACCGGTTGGCGTTCGACCACCGACGGAGGAATGGCTTCGACCGGGCGGGTTTTGGTCGCGGGAATCGGACCTTTGCCGTCAAGCGGCTGACCGAGCGGATTGACCACGCGGCCCACAAGGGCTTGACCGACCGGAACTTCGGCAATGCGCTTGGTGCGTTTGACTTCATCGCCTTCTTTAATATTGCGGTCGGAACCGAAAATCACAACCCCGACATTATTGGGCTCCAGATTCAAGGCAAGCCCCGTGGTTTGATCGGGAAAGGTGACGAGTTCCCCGGCCATCACTTCTTCCAGGCCGTACACGCGCGCAATGCCGTCGCCCACCTGCAAAACGTAACCGATGGACTCCATTTGCAATTTGGTATCGTATTTTTGAATTTCTTTTTGTATGGCTTGTGTGACTTCTTCGGGTCTGAGCATTTTTATCCTCTATGCAATTCTATGATTTAGAAATTAATTTCTGCCGTATTTCATGCAGACGGTTTTTGTAACCGCCGTTGATTTCTTTTCCGTCAAAACGCAAAATCATGCCGCCGAGAATCTTGGCGTCGGTTTTAAGCGCCAGACGGATTTCGGATTTAAAACGTTTTTCCAAAACACTGATTAATTTTTCCTTGTTTTTTTCCGAGAGGGTTACGGCGGTAATCACATGGACTTCCTGAATGCCCGCTTTTTTTTCGAACAGGAGATGAAACTGTTCCTGAATCGCGGAAATTTCCGTGAAACGTTTCTTATGGGTCAGGACTTTTAGAAAATA
This sequence comes from Candidatus Omnitrophota bacterium, assembly GCA_016196565.1. The sequence goes on from JACPXK010000068.1 coordinate 7,288, forward strand.
GAGGAGAAGGCGTTCCATGTCCCGAGGGAAAACCTTATCGATAAAATCTTCTTTTTCCGCCTGCGCGACCGTAAAATTGGAAACAAGGCTGGAGATTTCCGGGTGTTGTTTCAAAAGCTCAATTACACGGAAAAAATCCTTTTCGACTTTTTCCAAGACCTTGCGCTCTACCGCCAAATTGAAAAGGGCGGCGGCGTAACGGCGTGCTGCGGAAAGGTCGCCTGTCATGTCTTTTCCAGCTCCTCAATCATTTCCATGATTTTTTCCTGCTGTTTGGTTTCCGTGAGTTTCTCGTGAAGAAGCCGTTCGGAAACATGGATGGCAAGGTCCGCGATTTCACGCCGGAGGGTGATGCGCGCCTTTGCGGCTTCAAGCGCCAAATTGTCCTTGGCCTTTTCAAAGGAGGCTTGAGCTTCGGCGCGCGCCTTTTCCTGAATATCGCGGGAAATTTTCCGGCCTTCTTCCACCGCTTCTTGAAGTTTGGCGCGGGCTTCATCTTCGATTTTTTGAAGCGAAGCCGAATACTGGGCCTTGAGCGACTCAATATCTTTGCGCGCGGCCTCGATTTTATCAAAGTCGCCTTTGATTCTCTGACGCCGGGCTTCGAGGGCGCCTAAAATCGGTTTCCAAGCGAGCAGTTTGAGAGTCCAGAAGACAATGATAAACGCAATCAGCTGAACCAAAACCTCGCCGGGGATAATGCTGGCTTTAAAAAATTCCATGGCGCCTTAAATTTTTCCCATCAAAGAGAAACCAAACACCAAAGCATAAAGCGTCAAGGCTTCAATGAGGGCACAGCCGGCCATCATGTTGACGAGAATTTTGGTGGAGGCTTCAGGTTGACGGGCGGTAGCATCCATGGCGGCGGCCACGGCGCGGCCGAGTCCGAGCGCGGAAGCTAAAGCGGTAATGGCCAATCCAAAAGGAAGGGCGAAAGCTAAAACTTGACTTGCAGTCCAGGCACTATGTTCCATTCTTAATTCTCCTTTGGTAACGTCATTCTGCCCCACAAGGGGACTGCCCTGACTTCCCATTAAACCATTTAATGAGAGTCATGGGCTGAGGCCGAAGGCCGAAGAATCTCATGAGCGAGATCCTTCGCTTCGCTCAGGATGACGAAGTTGTTTTAATGAGCATGAGCCAGATGTTTTTCGGGCGCATGCGTATGCTCTTCATGATGATCTTCGTGAGGCAAGATTAAAGAAATGTATACCGTGGAAAGCAGCATGAAGACAAAAGCCTGGACCACGCTGAAGGCGATGGCCAGAATATTAGCGAATAATTGAAACAAAAAGGGAAGCCCTTTGAAAAGGATGTTCAGTTCCGCGAATTTAAAAAGAAGCCGGTCTTCGGAAGAAACATTGGCAAAAAGACGAAGCGACAAGCTTAAAGGAACGGCCAGGAATTCCACCGTCATATTGATGACGAGCATGAGGGGAATCAAAACAATGCCGAAAATATTCGAAGGATTGCCTGCCATGTGTTTCAGATAATGAACCGGCCCTTGTTTGCAAATCCCCGTGAATTGAACATAGACGGTTGTGGCAAGCGCCACGGCAATGGTAATGCTCCATCCCGAGGTGGGGGATTTCATTAAAGGAATGAGGCCGGTCCAATTCATGATTAAAATATAAAGAAAAATAGTCCCCAGAAATGGCACATGCTCTTTGCCGCGTTCTCCCAGAATTCCTGTGACAAAACCTTCCACCCCTTCCACCACAGCTTCGGCAAAATTGCGCACGCCTTCGGGAATCAAATGATTTTTACTGGCAGCAATAAGTCCAACCGAAACGACCAAGGTAGCGGCCAAGGCGGAAAAAATAATATTTTCCCATTGATGGAGAAAATGCGCCCAGGGGGCATCGGGAAAATATTGATTCAGTAAAGTGATGAAATTGGGGAGCTCATGAACTTCGTGAGGGGCGGTGTGCGCCGCGGCGTGAACTTGATTGACTGCATCTTCGACTTGCATGAATCGAAAACCTTATTTTGAATCCTGCTTTTGACTTTGGTTCAGCTTTTGAATCAACCGGAAGGATTGTATGCCGGAACCCAGAAGGCCTATCCCGATTGCGATGGGAATAAAATACGAAGGCAACCCCTGTTTATTCACCAGCCACCAGCCGACAAAATATCCTGCCACAGGCCCGCTTAACAGGATCATGGGAAGGGTTAATGCCAGTCCCAGCATCCACATTAAACGGTAGGAATTGTCCTTTTGGCCGGCCACTGCTATCCCTTGGTGAACTAAAAAAACGCCAACCCCAAATATGACAATTAGTTACGAGAATCACGAAGAGCGAGTATTATGGTGAAATTCTTAGATTCTGTCAATACAGAATTCCGAAAACCAAAAGGGGCCAGGCCCCTCGGTGCCAGACATCTTTTGATTTTATCTTTTCAAAATAGAAACAAGCGCTTCGCGAAGTTCCGGGTAACGGAAAGCAAAACCGGCTTGAAGAAATTTTGCGGGAACGGCTTTTTGTCCGGTGAGAAGAACACTCGACATTTCGCCGAGCAAAATTTTTAAAATAAATCCGGGAACCGGAGCCCACGACGGCCGGTGAAGCACTTGAGCAAGTGTTTTACAGAAATCTTTCATCGTGGCAGGATTTGGCGCCGTAAAATTAACCGGCCCGGAAATTTTGGGATTGCCGATTGAAAATAAAATTCCTCCGATCACATCCGCGCGGTGAATCCAAGGAAGCCACTGTTTTCCGGAACCGAGCGGTCCGCCGATAAAAAATTGAAAAGGAGGAAGCATTTTCGCCAGCGCCCCTCCGTTTTTTTCTAAAATGATTCCGAATCTCATGCAAACTACGCGCAAGCCGAACGTTTCGGCTTTCAAGGCCTCTTTTTCCCACTCTTCACAAGTGTCGGCCAAAAAATCATGGCCTTTGGGATGAGATTCCGTGACAGTTTCCGATTCTACGGGGCCGTAATAACCCACGGCGGAGGCATTGATAAGCACGCGCGGTTTTTGCGAAGCTTTTCGAAGGGCATCGACAAGAGCGCGTGTGGAATCGAGGCGGCTTGCGCGAAGCCGTGCTTTTTGTTTTGCGGTCCACCTTTTGCCCACCAAAGGTTCGCCGGCAAGATTAATGATGGCATCGGCACCGTTTAATTCTTCAGCCCATATTCCTAATGTTTTTGCATCCCAAGTGACGGCTTTCATGGGAGAGTTTGGGGGATAATGAGTATGAGAAGGATTTCGGGTAAGTACGGTTATGCGATGACCTTTTTCGGCAAGTTCTTCAATTAACGCACCACCGACAAATCCCGTTCCGCCGCTAATCACAATTTTCATAACAGAATTATTCTAGCACTAAACGCGGAAGGTGCCAGGTGACTTTTTTTAAGTCTTAGTCTTCAGGCCTTTAAGGCGGTTAAGAAATTCCAGGACTTCATCGGGGGAGGAAAGAAAATAATCGGCGTGAGAAGGTTCATCGGGGTTTTCCGTTACACGGACTCCGGCCCCGCGGTACTTTAAGGCTTTGAAAGCGGCTTCATCACCCCAGTCGTCGCCAAGATAAATGGCAAAAATTTGATCCGAAGGGGATTTTTCCAGAATCTGGTCATAAAGCCATAAAACCGCTTTGCCTTTATTCCATTCCACGGCAGGCCGGACTTCCCAAACTTTTTTTCCTTCCGTTAAAACGACTTGAAATTTTTCAAGATAAGGATAAATGATTTTGAAAAACAATGTTCTCGCCGAATCAATATTTTGTTCTTGTAGCTGTCGGTAGTGAACACTGAGAGTAAGAACTTTATTTTCCACAAAAATACCATCCAAAGTACCCAAGGCCGTTTCCAGCTGAAGGGTGATGTTTTCAAGCAGTTTTTTGGCGTTCAAAGCCCCGGCATGAACATAATGAATGCCCGGCCCTTCGACTTCGAGTCCATGATTGCCGGCATAAATAAGCCCAGAAATATCAATGAGCTCTTTGACGTCATTTAAGGAACGGCCGCTTACAATCGCCAAGGTTACGGTTTGCAAGGGCAGTAAATCCCTTAATAAAGTTTTTTGGGGAGGTGAGAGCTGAGCCAAAAAAGGAAAATCCGTAATGGGAGTGAGCGTGCCGTCATAATCCAAAAAAAGCAGGACGTCCTTTGCTTTAAGTTGGCCTTCGATTTCATTCCATGCCTTAAAAAGATGTTTCATGAATTCCTCCTAAAAAGATTTTACGAGTTCCGTGATAATTTCCGCCGCCCACCGGTAAACATTGCGTTCGCGGATAAGCTCTCTCATCCTTTTCATTCTTTCCTGTTTTTCTTGGGGCAGCATGGTGAGGGCTTGATGGATGGCATCGGCCGTGCCTTCGATATCGTAGGGATTAATTTGCAAGGCGCTTTGAAGTTCGTGGCTTGCGCCCGCAAAACGGCTGAGAATTAAAACACCGCTTTCATCCGTACGTTCCGAGACAAATTCCTTGGCTACCAGATTCATTCCGTCATGGAGTGAGCTGACAAGACAAAAATCGGCCAGCCGGTAAAACAGGCGGATTTTTTCCTGGCCGTGATGCTCTTTAAGAAAAAGAATGGGTTGATAATTTTCCGAACCGAATCTAGCATTAATTTTTTTGACCAGCTCCTCGATTTCCTGAAGGTGGTTTTGATAGCTTGGGATAAGCTCTCGTGACGGCGCGCCCAATTCTACAAAAACAAGTTCTCCATGAAATTGAGGGTATTTTTCAATCGTCCTTTCGATGGCCCGGAAACGTTCGAGAAGGCCTTTGGTGTAATCAATGCGGTCAACGCCGACACCGATTTTTTTGCCGTTCAAACCCAAAGTTTGTTTTGTTTTTTTAAGTTTTTCCTCGTCGAAATGATTCGCCTCGCCGTTGGAAGCGATGCTAATAGGGAAAGGCCTGACATAACTGGTTTTTCCTCCGCGCGTGACACCAAAAACCGTCCAATCGATTCTTGATTCGAGCACATGATCGACCGTATCGAGGAAATTATTGCAGTGAAACTGGGTGTGGAATCCGATCAAGTCGCTTCCGAGCATTCCCTCAAGAATTTCTTCCTGCCAGGGACAAATTCCGAAAGCCTCCGGATTGGGCCATGGAATATGCCAGAACAAGGCGATTTTGGCGTCCGGTCTTTGTTCTTTAATCAGTTTTGGCACAAGGGCAAAATGATAATCTTGAATTAAAATAACGGGAGGTTCGTCGGTAAGTTCGCTTAGAAGAGAGTCCGCGAATTTTTTATTCACTTTTTGATATTCTGCCCAATCCTCAATCCGGAACACGGGTCGCGAGTGAGTGATATGGCAAAGAGGCCAAAGACCTTCGTTGGAAAATCCGTAGTAATAACCTTTTTCTTCCGTTTCATCGAGCCAAATCCTTTTTAGGGAATAAGTGGGAGCCCAGGGCGGGACTCGTAATTTACCTTCCTGATTTACGGTTTCGCGGTCCGCATTGCCGCTTCCGTGAGCGATCCAGACGCCTCCCGTGGCCTGCAACACGGGATCAAGGGCTGTCACCACACCGCTGGCCGGCACGATGCATTCTATTTGGCCGTCTTTTTTTCTATGAATGTAAGGTTCCCGATTGGCCATGACAAAAACCGGCGTTTTCCCGAGTTTTATCCGGAGATATTCTTTAAGCTTTTCTTTGTTCCAAACGGAATCCTGGAATTTACTGTCTCGGGATTTTTCAACCAAATCCATGCGCGCGGCCTTAAGGCTTGAAGCCATGTGAGTGATTTCAAAAATAAGCTTTTCGATTTCGCCTCTTTCTTTGGAAGAAGGCGGGGGAATGGGAGCGCCGCCCATTCTGGTTTTTTTAAGCCAGTCGGAAATTTGGGCAATGGGGCCGGTAATGCTCCAGCGGATAATCACAAGTGTGGTGACCGCCAGGATAAAGGCAAGAATGGAAAAGGTTACAGCCGTGCGTTTCCAAGATTCCCAAATACGGAGGGCAATATAACTGCGGTCATGCACGATGCCGAGGGCCCCGAAATTTTGACCGTCTTTTTCGAGAGGAATCGCGTAAAAATAAAGTTCTTTTTTATTCCATTTGTTCCGGGCCTCTATGGGACCGGCTTGTTCAATAACTTGAAGCAATTCTTTCTGAAAGATATTTTCCCGCGCGAATTCTTCGGGAGAAGAAATGGACGCGCCTTCTTTTAATTGCACGACCGTTCCCACAAGGCGCGTGTGCCCTTTAAATTTTTCGATAAATTGGCGGATCCGGTCCGGCCGTTCGGTTTGTTCAAGAAAAGGTTCGATGGCCTCTTTAAAGCTTTTGGAAATAAGGCGCGCTCTTAAATCCAAATCTTCGGTCATTTTTTTTTCTTCGATTTGGGATTGGACGTAGGAAAATGCCAGTACCACGGCCGCCGTGGCAATAAGCAAAGAAATAATTAACCTTAGAGTGATTTTCATGGGTAATAAGGCTGAAAACAAAAATCGCCAGAGAGAAGTTTCTGGCGATCAAGATCTCCCTTTTTTTACGGTAGGCCTGCGAGGTTAGCTGCCGGGCTTGGTTTAAGAGTAACCATTCTCACCTATTTGGATGAGTTAGCCCCACAATCCGGGTCCCCCGCTTTCTCTTTATTGGAACGGAAGAGAAATTCGGCCGGTTAAATTGTCAGGCGGATTTTAACAAAGGCTGGCAGATGGATGCAAGTGTTTTATGCTTCGGCGCGGTGGCGGACTTCTTTGCCTTGTTTCATATAAATCACATCTTCGGCGATGTTATTGGCAAGGTCGGCGATTCTTTCGAGGTTATGGCTGATCATGACAAGGCTCATACCGGTTTGAATCGTGGCGGGATTTTCTTCCATCATAAGGCCGAGCTGATAGTAAATCGTATCGTTGTAAGCATCCACTTCATCATCGCGTTTCAAGACGCTTCGGGCGAGCGCTGCATCTTCCGTCACAAAGGCTTTAAATGAATCCCGCATCATTTCCTGAACCGCATTGACCATTTGAGGAAAATGAAAATCTTGCGGAGGAGGAGGTTCTTTGAGAAGAAAAATAGTCCGTTCCGCGATATTGACAGCATGGTCTCCCATGCGTTCCAGATCGGTATTGATTTTTAAAATCATGGAAAGCGTGCGTAAATCACAAGCCATGGGCTGCCAGCGCGCGCTGAGGCTGTGTCCTTTATCATCGATTTCGATTTCAAGACGGTTGATTCTTTCTTCGCCTTCTATGACTTGATGGGCCATTTCTTCGTCCCGCGTTAAAAATGAACGAGCCGATTTATCCACAGCGACTTGAACCAAATGACTCATGGCAAGAAGCAGCTGTTTTAAATCCCTTAATTCTTCATCAAAATGACGTTCCATAAATTAACCAAAACGGCCGGTAATGTAATCTTCGGTTTCCTTTTTCTCGGGATTGGTGAATATTTTTGTGGTTTCATCAAATTCAATAAGAGAACCGAGATAGAAAAACGCGGTAAAATCACTTACGCGTGCCGCTTGCTGCATGTTATGAGTGACGATCACGATGGTGTAATTTTGTTTGATTTCGTAAATCAGTTCTTCGATTTTTCCGGTGGAAATAGGATCTAGCGCGGAGCAAGGCTCGTCAAAAAGAATAACCTCAGGTTTTACGGCCAATGCCCGGGCAATGCATAATCTTTGCTGTTGTCCTCCCGAAAGACTGGCGCCGGAACGGTGAAGCTTGTCTTTGACTTCATTCCAGAGGGCGGCTTTAGTCAGCGATTCTTCGACGATTTCGTCAAGAATGTTTTTTGAGATTTTTCCCGTTAATTTTAATCCCGAAGCCACATTGTCATAAATGGAAAAAGCGGGAAAGGGATTGGGCCTTTGAAAAACCATGCCTACTTGTCTTCTTAAATCAATAATATCGATATCGTTTCCGTAAATATTTTTTCCGTCCAAAAGGATTTCTCCCGCAGCTTTGGCCTTGGGCTGGACTTCATGCATGCGGTTGAGGCACCGGATAAAGGTGGATTTGCCGCATCCCGAAGGTCCAATGACCGCGGTCGCTTTATTCGAAAGAATTTTAAGGCTGATATTTTTTAAAACATGGGCGGGGCCGTAATAGGCATTAAGATTTTTTACGGAAATTTTTTCCACAGATTCTTTTTTCTTTTCAGCAATTTCTGAAATTTTTTGTTCCATGGGTTTGATCGTCAAAGTGTTCAGTTTTAACATAAGGTCCCCATTCTTTTTTGAAAGATTTAACGGACAAAGCGATATTTAACCGCAAGAAAAATCCGGCTTATTAACATGATAGAAAAAATCATGACAATCAAAACCAGCGCGCCTGCCCATGCCTGTCTGTGCCAGTCGTCATAAGGAGAAATGGCATAAGAAAAAATCTGCAAGGGTAAAGCGGCAATAGGCTCTGTCATGCTCCGATGCCAAAAACGATTCCCAAAAGCCGTGAAAAGCAAAGGTGCTGTTTCACCGGCAATGCGGGCAAGAGAAAGTAACACACCGGTTAAAATGCCGGGCATGGCGGTTTTCAAAACAATATGAAGGGTGGTGCTGAATTGGCTGATGCCAAGCGCCAGAGCGGCCTCCCGCAAAGTATGAGGAACTCGCCGGACCATTTCTTCGGTGGTGCGCACAATGGTGGGAAGCATCATGAATCCCAGAGCAAAGGATCCGCTTAAGGCGGAAAAACTTTTCATGGGTAACACAAAAAGGGTATAAGCAAAAACTCCGATCACAATAGAAGGCACTCCGGTTAAAACATCGGTGGTAAAGCGCAAAATCACAGCCCTTTTATGAGTCCCGAATTCCGCCAAATAAATTCCTCCGATAATTCCGACAGGGACCGCCCACAAGGAAGCAAATCCGATTAAAATCACACTCCCCATAATGGCATTGGCCATGCCGCCGCCATGTTCTCCCACTGGCTTGGGCAAATGGGTGAAAAAATCCAGATTCACACTGCTGAGCCCTTTTGAGAGCGTATAAACAAAGATACTGATTAAAGGAATAATCGTGATGACAGCGCAAAAAAAAGTGGCGGATATCATCATGATATTTTTTGTTTTTCTTAAAAGTTTGTTGCTCATGCGGGTACTGCCTCCAGCTTATTGGATACAGACCAAATGAGAAGCCGCGCGAGAATGTTCAAAAGCAGAGTCAGCGCGAAAAGGACAAGGGCGACTTCCATTAATGCCGAAAGATACATGTCTGAGGTTGCCTCCGTAAATTCATTGGCGATAACGGCCGCCATACTGTGGCTCGGAGCAAATAAAGAAACGGCAATGTCAGGACGGTTTCCGATCACCATCGTGACAGCCATGGTTTCTCCCAAAGCCCGGCCTAACCCGAGAAGAATGGCCCCCAGAACGCCGCTGCGTCCGTAAGGAAGAATGGTCATCTTGACCATTTCCCATCGAGTGGAACCGATGGCCAAAGCGGCTTCTTTCAAGGGAACGGGAATGGTTGAAAAAACCTCACGTGAAATAGAGGAAATAGTCGGAATAATCATAATGCTGAGAATGATTCCGGCGGCAAGCATTCCCACGCCGTATTTGGGGCCTTGGAACAAAGGCAGAAAACCCAAATAATTTCCAAGAAAAGGTTCCACGGTATTTCTCAAAAGGGGAACGAGAACGAAAATTCCCCACAAGCCTAAAATAATACTCGGAACCGCAGCAAGGAGTTCGATCATAAAACCCAAAGGAGTTTTTATCCACTGCGGCGCCAGTTCGGACAAATAAATGGCAATGCCAAGAGAAACCGGAACCGCAATCAGCAAGGCAAGAAGGGATGAAACAACCGTTCCATAGATAAAAGGAAGGGCGCCGTAGAATTCTTGAACCGGATCCCAATGGGATGAAATTAAAAATCCCCACCCGAATTTTTGAATGGCCGGCCAGGAGAAAGTTGTCATGACCCCAATCAATAGAAGAGTTAAAGCAAAAATAGACCAGGCTACCCAAGCAATTGCAGTTTTAAATGACTCATCCCGGTTAATTCTTTTTTTCATGTTTTTTCTCATTAAAAAAGCATAAGCAGGCATCCGGAATATTCGCTCCAAGGGAGGGGAGCAGCAAATATCCGGTAAAAAGCCTGCTTATGCAAAACAGACAAGCGGTAAAATGTTTAATAGCTAATGCCTTTTAAAGTCTCGTCGATTTTTTGCACTACCGATTCGGGAAGCGGGGCATAGAGCAAATCTTTGGCGTATTGCTGTCCATCGTGAACCGCCCATTTTAAAAATTCCACGATTTTCCGGCCTTTAAAAGAGTCTTTTTGCTTTTGATAAATCAAAATCCAGGTAAAACCGGAAATCGGATAAGCATTCTCACCGTCCGGATTGACAATGGAAACGCGGAAATCATCCGGCATAGTTTGGACCTTGCTGTCGATAGCGGCTGTTGTCGATTCAAGACTAGGCAAAATAAACTTTCCGGATTTGTTCTTAATTGCGGCGTAAGAAAGGTGATTTCTTTCGGCATAAGCAAGTTCCACATAGCCAAGGCATCCGGGAGTTTGTTTCACGAGTCCGGCCACTCCTTCATTGCCTTTGCCGCCGAGACCCACCGGCCAGCTGACGGAAGTGCCCTTTCCGACTTTGGATTTCCATCCGCTTGAAATGGAAGAAAGATAATCGGTGAAAATATTCGTGGTGCCGCTGCCGTCTGAACGATGGGCGACAATAATATCCGAAGCCGGAAGATTAACTCCGGGATTATCATTGGTAATGGCGGGATCATTCCAATGTTTGATTTTGCCAAGAAAAATACCCGCTACCACATCAGAACTCAAATTGAGGGTGGTCTTGCCGATTTCCGGGACATTGTAAGTTACTACCACGGCCCCTGCGATCATGGGGATATGGATAAGTTTTCCCGCGGCGCCGCGTAATTGTTCGTTAGTGAGTGCGGCGTCCGAAGCGCCAAAATCCACAGTTTGCGCGGAAATTTGTTTAATTCCGCCGCCGGAACCAATCGATTGATAATTAAAATTGACCGAAGGATCAACTTTGGTGTATTCCGAAAACCATTTGGAATAAATGGGGTAGGGGAAAGTGGCTCCCGCGCCATTAATCAGTTTTGGTTCGTCCGAGAATCCGAAAGGACTTGCCATCAACAAAAGCCCCGCCATTCCGGCGGTTATTTTTTTAAATCTGTTTCGAATGTTCATTTGTTCCTCTCCGTTATTTGAAAGGGGACAGGTCTTAAGACCTGTCCCCTATTTGGGGGATTTAAAATTTCCAAATTAAATCTAATTGAAAGCGGCGTTGTTGTTCATCGCGTGATTGGCCGGCTGCGCCGTTGGCGGTGCCGGCGTTTAGGTTTTCCACAAAAAACGCGGCGGTGCCGAGTTGAATATTATCTGTCAAGCCATAACCTGCTTTGATCACGCTACCTCGATGGCCGGAATGGCCCAGACTTCCAAAATCGCTGTCATTAAAACCCGGTGTAACCTCCGAACCAATATATTTATAGGCATAGCTAAGCGTCCAATCGCCTTTCTTTTTGACGCCGCCAAGTTTTGTACCAAGCGACCAACCATGGGAATCCGCATCGCCTACACGCCCATTGTCTATATTCGTTGCCCAATCGAAAAAAGGCTTTACGGCAATGCCGAAGGGACGAAGCGTGATTTCGTTATAAACTTCAACAACATCGAAATCTTCCGCGTCGAGTTCTGTTGAGGAACCAGCGCTGTTGAAATTACCTCGCGCCAGGGAGGTTGTTCCGATGAGGAAATTACTGTTGTTGGCGTAATCATTCCAGTTGTAATACGAAAAAGCGCTTAACCAATCAACCGCCCTTTCAGAAAACGGAGTCATTAAATTGGCTTTTAAGCCGCCTTGCCAGGCAAAGAGTTCAGCATCACCGCCGATCGTGCTGTCTTCATCCAGTACAAATTGCCCCGCTAGCGCATAACCGTTGATGCCGACATCGGCCGTGTCGATAAATTTAATATCCACTTGTTCGATAATCCCTTCCGGCCTGACGTCGCGGTCCCAAATAAGGTCGGAGGAACCCTGTTCAAAAGGATTTGCCATCTTTCCCGCTGTCACGGTTAGCTTTTCAACAGGACCGACTTTAGCCCAATTGGGGGTGTAAGTTGCGTAAGCTTTTTCCACCATAATGTCTTTGAAGTTAAAATTGTTATCGAAAGTACTGTTTGTGGAAGTGGGGTCCACATTGGTTCCGCTCGAGGTGGCGCCTGAAGCAAGCCCAAATCCGGCTTTGATTTCGTCGCTGAATTTCTTTTCGAAGCCGAAACGCAGGCGATAACGAAAACGGTTCTGATCGTCCGTTTCGCTGGGGTGGCCTGAGCTATTTTGAAAAGCCTCGTAACGAAGCCTTAAATCTCCTTTAAAGGAAAGATCTTTAAGCCATTTGTCAGAACCTTTGAGCGCGCTGCTCACTCTGCTTTCAAATTCTTTGTCTGTCATAGGAATCGCTTCGCCGCTCGGAGCAGCGATTGACACGGCGGGTTCACGGTTTTCAAGGGCGCGGATTTTATTATTTTGATCACCGATGACTTTTTGCATTTGAGACATTTGCTTTTGCATGTCGCTCACCATTTGCTGAAGCTGACTCATGGCAGCGTCGTCAGCCCAAACATTGGTATTGAAAAACATCGCCAGAGCAGCGAGCCCTGCGGTTATTTTTTTAAGTTTCATAAATTTCCTTCCTCCTAATTGTTTTTAAATTCTTTTGGATTTGATAGCTCAAGGGAGTGCGTCATTTCGTGCAGAAATCTAACAAGGCTGCGTAAAGATCTCTCGAGGCTTCAGTAAAGTCGGTGTAAAAAATAAACTTTACATAGACTTTACTTGCGCTTGCCTTCGGTTCTTTATTAAGATCGCTCCCTAACCCATGGGAGGGAATATGGCCATTCGTGTATCTATTTCCAGGCTTTTTCTTTTTTTAACCGCATTATTTTTAAGTACCTCACCGGCGTTTGCTGCCACAGACACCCTTCAGATTAAAGGCTCGGATACCATGGTGAATCTGGGGCAGGCTTGGGCCGAAGAATTCATGCTGCAGCACCCCGACGTGAGTATTGCGGTGACAGGGGGAGGCTCAGGAACCGGAATTGCCGCCATTTTGTCCGGCACCTGTGATATCGCGCAATCTTCCCGGGACATCAAAGCCGAAGAGCAGGAACAGGCTAAGGCTGCTGGATTTACTATTAATGAAGTGGCCGTAGGAACGGATGGTATTGCCGTCGTGACTCACCCCGCCAATCCGGTTTCCGAACTGACGCTCGATCAATTGGCCGATATTTTTACGGGCAAAATCAAAAATTGGAAAGAAGTCGGGGGAAAAGATATTCCCATGCTGGTTCTTTCCCGTGAACGCAATTCCGGCACCCATGTTTTCTTCCTCGAGCATGTTCTTCGCCGCGGCAACATCAAAGGACCGGAAGAATTTTCTCAATCGGCGCTGATGATGCCTTCCAGCCAGGCTATTGTGCAGGAAGTACAATCAAGCGACGCGGCAATCGGATATGTTGGAATCGGTTATGTGACACCCGCGCTCAAAGTCATTCCTGTGGCGAAAAAATCAGGAGAGGCGGCCATTACTCCGAATATTGACACGGTGCAAAGCGGCCAATATCCGATTTCACGCCCTCTTTTGTTTTTAACGCGCGGCGAACCTCAGGGACAGATCAAAGACTTTATGGATTTTGTGCTCGGGGCCGAAGGACAAGAAATCGTCAAGACGCTTGATTTTATTCCCCTGAAAAAATAAATAGCGTCTCGTGAATTCCACGCGCAAGTCCCTCAACCGCATTTTCGAGCTTTTAATGGAACGGGCCATTTTTTTGGCCGGCATTGTTTCCATACTTTGTGTTTTTCTCATCTTCCTTTTCCTTTTGAAAGAAGGATTTTCACTCTTTAAAACCTATTCTCCGCTTTCTTTTCTTTTGGGAACAAATTGGTATCCGATTTCCTATCCTCCTAAGTTCGGCATGGTTCCGCTTCTTCTCGGGTCTTTGGCCGTGACTTTCGGGGCAATTCTTATCGCCGTTCCGCTTGGTATGGGCGCCGCCATTTATATCGGAGAAGTCGCGCCGCTCTGGCTGAAGGATATTTTAAAAGGGACCGTGGAATTTCTTTCCGCCATTCCGAGCATCGTTCTTGGCTTTATCGGGCTTGTCACGCTTGTGCCGATTGTAAAATATATTTTCAAACTCCCGACCGGCCTCACCGCACTTTCGGGCTCCATCATGCTCGCTTTTATGGCAATGCCTACCATTGTCAGCATGATGGAAGACGCCCTTGCCGCGGTTCCCAAGAGTTACCGTGAAGGGGCGCTTGCGCTCGGGGCCACAAAATGGCAAATGATACGCCGCGTGGTTTTGCCCGCGGCTTCATCGGGAATGCTGGCGGCGATTATGCTCGGGGTGGGCCGTGTCATCGGCGAAACCATGGCGGTATTAATGATTACGGGAAACGCGGCGAGAATTCCCACCACGCTCACCCAGCCGGTGCGTACCATGACGGCCACCATTGCCGCCGAAATGGGCGAGGCGGTGCGGGGAAGCGAACATTATTTTGCGCTTTTCGCCATCGGAATCGTCCTTTTTATCATTACGTTTTTGATTAATTTTACGGCAAGCTTTTTTATCAGAAATAAGGTACGGAAAAAATGAAACGTCTGAACGCGCGCTGGATAGAAAAAATTGTTTTTGCCTCGCTCTTACTCTCCACCCTTGTGATCGTCATTCCCGTCATTTTAATCACGCTGCTCATCCTGAAGCAGGGAGTCGCCGCACTCAATTGGGAATTTTTGAGCCAGAGCCCTCGAATGGGCATGAGGGCCGGAGGAATTTTCCCTGCGATTGTCGGCACGCTTTATCTTGTGCTGGGTACGATGGCTTTCGCCCTGCCGGTGGGAATTCTTGCCGCCGTTTATCTTTCCGAATACGCCAAAGAAAACTGGCTGACGCGCATGATTGACATCGCCATTGTGAATTTGGCCGGAGTTCCTTCCGTGGTTTACGGCCTTTTCGGTCTCGGCCTTTTTGTCGTGTTCCTTAATTTTGGGACTTCCATTCTTTCGGGATGTCTGACACTTTCCATTATGAGTCTGCCCGTGATTATTACGGCTTCGCGCGAGGCTTTGAATTCTGTCCCTCAATCTTTCCGCGAAGCCAGTCTCGCGCTCGGCGCTACCCGCTGGCAAACCATTCACCGCGTGGTTTTACCCAATGCCCTTCCGGGGATTATGACGGGAACCATTCTTGCGATGAGCCGTGCGGCCGGAGAAACCGCCCCCATTCTTTTTACGGTTGCCGCTTTTTATTTGCCGCGCCTGCCGCGCACCGTTTTTGATCAATGCATGGCGCTTCCTTATCATTTGTATGTGATTGCGACCCAGGTCCCCAATGTGAAACCCCATGTTCAATACGGAACGGCGCTGGTTTTGATTCTGATGGTTCTTGTCATGAATATCATCGCCATTATCATTCGCACCCGTTTTCGCAAGAGGAAGCAATGGTAGAAAACAAGGAAGCTAAAATTGAATTTCATTCTTTGTCGGTTTTTTATGATGCGCGCCAGGCGTTAAAGAGCGTAACTTTTGACGTGCGCAGCAAAGAAATTCTCGGCATTATCGGTCCGGCCAACAGCGGCAAGACTTCGCTTCTGCGCACCCTCAACCGTTTGAGCGAGCGGCAGAATGAATTCCGCATGGAAGGAGAAATCTTTCTGGACGGAAAGAATATTTATCAGAAATTTCCGGCCAATGAGTTAAGAAAACTTATCGGAATGATTTTTGCCCTGCCCACGTCCTTACCTCTTTCTATTTATGAGAATGTGGCTTACGGCCCGCGCGTGCACGGCGTTTCGAAAAAATCGGAGTTGGATGCCATGGTCGAGAAAAGTTTGAACGCCGCTTTTTTGTGGGATGAGGTCAAAGACCGGCTCGATCTTCCTGCCCTGAAACTTTCCGGCGGCCAGCAGCAGCGGCTTTGCATCGCCCGCACCCTTGCCGTGGAGCCGGAGGTCATTTTGTACGACGAACCGTGCAGCGGTCTGGATCCGATTTCGACGGCCAAGGTCGAAGAGGCGATGATGGAATTGCAGAGCCAGTACACGCAAATTCTTGTCACCAACAATACGAAGCAGGCGGCGCGCGTCAGCGACCGCACGGCTTTTTTCCTGATGGGGGAATTGATCGAAATCGATGAAACCGAAAAGATTTTCACGGTCCCCGGAGATAAACGCACGGAAGATTATGTTTCCGGGAGGTTTGGTTAAATGGATCCGGTCATCAAGGTCGAAAATTTCAATCTTTATTACGGGGATTTTCAGGCCCTTAAAAACGTCAACTTGAAGATTTTCGAAAAACAAGTGACCGCCATTATCGGGCCCTCCGGCTGCGGTAAATCCACACTCCTTCGCTCCATCAACCGGATGAATGATTTAATCGATCAAGTCCGCGTGGAAGGGCAGATCCTGATTGAGAATGGGCCGGTTTACGGCAAAAATGTGGACCTAATCAATGTTAGAAAAAAAGTGGGCATGGTCTTTCAACGCCCGAATCCCTTTCCGCTTTCGATTTTCGAAAACGTGGTATTCGGCCTTAAAATTCACAACGGACTTTCGCGAAGCGAGCTGGCGGACCGCGCGGAGCAAAGCCTTCAAGCGGTGGGGCTTTGGGAAGGGCTGCGCGACCGTTTGGACAAATCCGCCATTTATCTTTCGGGAGAAGAGCAGCAGCGATTATGTATCGCTCGCGTGATCGCCGTCAGTCCCGATATTGTGCTTATGGATGAACCTTGCTCGGCGCTTGATCCGGTCGCGACCCAGCATATCGAAGAGTTGATACGCATTCTCAAAAAAGATTATACGATTGTTATCGTGACGCATAATATGGCGCAGGCGGCGCGCGTCAGCGATGAAACGGCTTATTTTTATTTGGGAGAATTGATCGAAATGGACAAGACGGAGAAAATTTTCACGGCGCCCTCAAAAAAGGAAACAGAAGATTATATTACCGGCCGGTTCGGATAAGTTTCCCAAAACGCCCAGAAGGTCACGCTGCTGTTTGAGCGCGGGAATCCGTTTTCTTTCTAGCTCCGCGATTAAATGCTGTAAAAGGTGCTGCTGTCTGCGCAGTCCGGTAATCATTAGCTTAGTCTCGAACATGATCTGCCTCCTGTTTGTCTCAAAGGATATCAGGAGAATGTCAAAAACAAATAATATGGAAGTAAAAAGTAGGCAAAGAAGGGATTAGCGCAGCAATAAACTGTAGGTTAAGGTCAGCAAGACAAAACCGGTAAACGCCGTATATTTCCGGTTCCGTTCGATAAAAGCGAAATAAATCATGGAAGCCAAAACCCGAATATAAGGTGTTAACATCAAAAAGACAATGCCGAGATTAATCAACAGACGCGGCCGGAAATTTCCATGGGCGACAAGACTGAGTTCTTCAAAAATGAATTGCAGCACATTGGTTTTGGGCAGTGTGTAATCAAATTGAAACTTCCCGGTAAGAAACCATTTCCAAGCAAGACCACTTGTAATAAAAATCAAACTGAGTCCGAGTCCCGTCCTCAAAATCCGGCTGACGAGAAGATCCATTTTTAAGGATTGAAGATTTTCATTATTCTGACTCATCATAATCCTCGAATTCCCCGTAAAGTCATTTCAATTCCCAGGATGGCTAAAACGGCGAGAAAAAACCAGCGTATGATCCGATTCGACAAACGGACAAGGAGGCGTGTTCCCAAGAAAGAGCCGGCCACAATTCCCAAAATAACGGGGGCCGCGAGACCGGGATCAATAAGTCCCGAAGAAAGATAAACTCCTGTTCCTGCCAATGCGGTGACGCCGATAATTAAATTGCTTGTCGTTGTAGATACTTTCGGCGGAAGCCCCATGACAAGATCGTGAATCAAAACTTTCAGTGCACCGGCGCCGATACCCAATAAACCTGCGATGAGGCCGGCCCCAAACATCAAAATTCCTCCCCAATGGGCCAAGCGAGCTTTGTATTCGATGGTCCGGTGTTCTGTATGATCATAATATTTTCCTTCAAATTCCAGCCATTGAGAGAATTGATCCTGCTGGTGAATGGGTCTCCATCTTTCTTTATGTTGCCATAGTAGAGTTACCCATGAGCTCAGCAAAACAACTCCAAAAATAAGGAATAACGGTCTTTGATCAGATACGATGGTAATGGACGCCCCGGCCAATGCTCCAACCATGGTAAACATTTCCAAGAACATGCCTATTTTTAAATTTGTGAGATGGTCCCGCACATAAGCCGAAGCCGATCCGCTGGAAGTCGCAATTACAGAAATCACGCTAAGGGCGATGGCATGTTTAATGTTAAGGCCAAAAAGGGTCAGAACGGGAATCAGAACCACGCCGCCGCCCATTCCACTCATGGCGCCGACAAACCCTGCGAAGACAGAAACGATAAATAAAATATGAATGGGTATCATGTATAAATTATATCGGTAAATATTAATGAAGCCGTACTCAAATAAAAATTAAACATAATTTACTCCTCCTAAGGATAAATTGTCATTATACTGACCCAAAATGATTAAAAGAGAAATCAAATAAAATAAATGAGTCTTTTGCATAAAAGTCTTGGAGAGTTTGTCGGAACATTTGCCCTCGTTTTTGCGGGATGCGGGTCCATCATGATTGCTGAAAGGTTTCCCGCAAGTATCCCGATTGGGGTGATTCCCCTTGTCTTCGGCTTGACGGTCGCGGCGATGGTGTATGCTCTGGGACATATTTCGGGAGCTCATTTTAATCCGGCCGTGACAGTTGCCTTCGCCGTAGCCAGGCATTTTCCTGCCAAGGAAGTGCTGGCTTACTGTTCGGCGCAAATTCTTGGGGGACTTGCGGCCATTTCTATTTTAGCGGCGACTCTTCCTGAAGGGCAAACATTCGGAGCAACT
Source organism: Candidatus Omnitrophota bacterium (assembly GCA_016196565.1). Next base: position 26,122 of record JACPXK010000068.1, read on the forward strand.
CTTTCGGCCGTCGGAATTTTTTCGGCCCTGGTTTGGGAATTCATTCTCACTTTCTTTTTGATGTTTTTGATTATTGCCGTGGCGACAGACACGCGCGCGGTAGGAACCATGGCAGGGGTTGCCATTGGGGCAGCGGTTGCTTTTTGCGCTTATGTTGGCGGTCCGGTCACCGGAGCTTCCATGAATCCGGCAAGATCTTTTGCTCCCGCGTTATTTCAGCATCAAATGACTACATTTTGGATTTATCTTATGGCTCCACTGGCCGGAGCCGTCAGCGCAGCCTTGAGTTATGAAGGTATCCGTTGCCAGACCGAAAAAAATAAAAACGCAAAAGGCTGTTGTTAATGAAAACGAGGGTTCTGATTCTTTGCACCGGCAATTCCTGCCGCTCTCAAATGGCGGAAGGAGTTTTAAGGCATTATGGAAGCGGCAAGTTCGAGGTTTTTAGTGCCGGGACAAAGCCTTCCAAGGTCAATGAAAACGCAATCAAAGTGATGCACGAAATAGGAATCGACATTTCAGGCCAGCGGTCTAAACATGTAAGCGAATTTTTGGGTCAGAATTTTCATTATGTGATTACTGTTTGTGACAACGCTAAAGAATCCTGTCCCATTTTCCCGGCTAAAAGCACGCATCTTCATTGGGCTTTTCCCGATCCTCCGCATCAAAAAGAAACTACCGAGGAAGTTTTGGACGAATTCCGCAAGGTAAGGAATTTAATTCGCCGGAAATTCCGCAAGGCGGCAAGCACAGGTGTGTTTGATGAAAAAGAATGATTAAGATTCGAGGAATGAGGAGTCTTCCAGAAATGCGAAAGACTCCAAAGGAATAAACCTAATTTCGGTTTCTTCCAATTTTAAAATACCTTCCTGATTCTCATTGATAACAAAAGCGCGTTTGGTTTTAGGATAGCGAAGAAGAAAGCGTTTAAGCCCTGAAGGAATTTCCATTCGATTTAAATGGGTCTTAACTTCAAAGGGGAATGGCTTTCGATTTCGAAGAAGAATAAAATCGACTTCAGAACTATCCTTCGTCCGCCAAAATTTTAACTCCATATTAGGTTTCAGCATTTGATGAAGCTTAAGGCCCACGAAACTTTCGAAAAGAATTCCATTGTCAGAGCGGTCTTTAATGGCCGAAAAGTCTTTTAAAAGAGCATTTCGTATGCCTAAATCATAAAGATAAATTTTTGAAGATTTTTTAAGTTCATTGCCGAGATTGGTTGAAAAACTGAAAATACGGACAATGGAAAAGGTTTGGTCGAGAATGTCAAGATAACGATTCAAGGCATTGACGCTCATATTGATTTCTTGGGCTAAGGAATGGACGGAAATAAGGGAGCCCTGATATTGGGCAAGTAAATAGAGGAGATGATTAAAAGCGCGGATATTTTCTTCACGGATAAGCGCTTTGATATCCTTCAGGATATAAGCACTTAAGAGTTCCGATAAAATTACCTGTTTTCTTTCCTCAGAATCTGTATGAGTTAAAGCCGGCATTCCCCCGAATCGAAGATAAGTTTGGAGATTATAATTTTTGTCGTTTTGTTTGATTTCAGCGAACTGAAGGGGAAAGACGCGATAAAGAAATCTTCGGCCCGCAAGGCTTTCTTTGAGGTGTTTATGTATTTCCAGGGAAGAAGATCCCGAACAAATAAGCTTTATCTTAGTTTTAGAATCATAAAGGGCTTTGAAAATTTTTGAAGCATTTTCTAAGTATTGAAATTCATCAATAAAAACAACATTCCCTGAAGATCGGATTTTTTCAATAATTTCATGATTGGGACGGTTAAATTCAGCAAGAATTTGAGGCTGTTCCAAATCGAAAAAGGCCGTTTGACGGCCCTGTTTTTTAGCTTCGTCTTCTAGCATTTTAAGGAGAGTCGTTTTTCCAACCTGACGGGGACCAAGCAGGATAAGGATTTCTGGTTGTCTTATTTCTTCTTGTAACTGCTTGAATACAAAGCGGTTAATCATGGTACTGACTAATTTACCCTAGTAAGGTAAAAAAGTCAAAACCTCTCTTCTCTGAACCGCAAAGAAACTGGGGCTTGACGCAAGCACCCATGAAGGCCGCTCCTGCCGTAAAATTCTCCAGCAAGCTTTAGGTATTTAATGGCAGGGTAAAAGAAAATTTCGAGCCTTTTCCTAACGTGCTTTTGCAGGAAACATTCCCGCCATGGGCTTCAACAATATGTTTGACGATGGCAAGACCTAAACCGGTTCCGCCGGAATCCTTGTTACGCGCCTTGTCGACACGGAAAAATCTTTCGAAGACACGCGGAATATCCTCTTGAGGTATGCCGACTCCGGTATCTTCTACCGATAATTGAATGTCTGTTTTCCGTGGAATAGCGGTAAGAATAATCTTTCCTCCGGGCCGGTTGAATTTAACGGCGTTCTCGATCAAATTGACAAATACTTGCTGAATTTTATCGCTGTCCGCCAGAATGCGCTGACCAGAATCCGATCTAATAAGGCTTTCCACGCCGATTTTTTTTTCTTTAATCTGAGAATCCAAAAGCTGAAGGGCTTTGAGTACAATGGATTCGAGATCGATTGTTCCCGGCCGCATGGAAATTTCGCGCGATTCGATTTTGGAAAGTTCGAGAAGGTCGTCGATTAAACGCGCAAGCCGCGCGGTATCTTCTTCCATCATTTTCAAAAATGTCTCGGCTTTTTCGGGGTCTTTCAGCGCGCCACCGAGGAGAGTTTCGATAAATCCCTTAATGGAAGTCAGCGGTGTTTTAAGCTCATGCGAGACATTCGCCACAAAGTCACGGCGTAGATTTTCAAGTTTCCGCATTTCGGTAACATCCGTTAAAACCAAAATACCGCTTAAGCCTTCTTCGCGTTTTGAAACTCCCACCGCATGGGCCTCTAAGATTTTTTTTACCGGACGGGAAATTTCCATTTCCACGATGGGGGTTTTTTCTCCTGACATGGCTTGATCCATCATGATGTCGATTTTGGGATTGCGGACGATTTCAATAAGGGTTTTCCCCGCGGCTTGCTTTTCGGGGACACCGAAAATTTCTTCGGCGCTTGGATTGATGGCAAGAATTTGCTTGCTGCTGTCGACGGCGATTACCGCTTCCGTCATGCTTTCAAGGATGACCGCGATTTTTGCTTTTTCGGCTTCGCTTTCCGCGATTCGTTTTTTTAGGTTTTTTTCGGTCCGGTGCATCTCCCAGCGCAGCGTTTCGAGGGCCTTATTTTTTCGCCGGAAAAGAATCAGGATCAAGACAAACGAAACAGTAATCAGGAAAAAAAGAAAGGCAGGAAGAAAAACATTCCAGCTAGGATTCATAATCAAACCGGTAACCTACGTTTTTGACCGTGATGATGCGCTCTGCCTCATTCCCGATTTTTTTTCGAAGCGATCCGATATGCATATCCACGGTACGGGTTTCAATATGAAGGGATTGATCGTAACCCCAAACTTGGTCGAGAAGATGTTCGCGGGAAAGCGCTCTGCCTTGGGCTTCCATGAGTGTTTTTAGGAGATCGTATTCTTTGGAGGTAAGTTCCACTGTCTTTTTTTTAAAAGTGACCACGTGTTTGGCCGTGTCAATTTCCAGCAATCCGGCTTTTAGAATTTTTTCTTTGGGCTTTTCTTTGGAGCGGCGGAGCACGGCTCTCACGCGTGCCACAAGCTCCCGCGGGCTGAAAGGCTTGGTCAAATAATCGTCAGCCCCAAGTTCCAAGCCGATGATTTTATCCGTTTCTTCGCTTTTGGCCGTCAGCATGATAATGGGTATGGCCGAAGTTTTTTCGTTTTGCTTGAGCGTTTTGCAGATTTCCAAGCCGTCTGTTTCCGGAAGCATCAAATCAAGCACAATGAGAGAAGCTTTTTGTTTTCGCGCCAATTCAAGTCCCGTATCGCCGTGCTGGGCCGTAAGGACCTGAAAGCCCGCCTCTTCGAGATTATATTTTACAAGCTCGAGAATGTTTTTTTCGTCTTCAATCACCAGAACGGTTTCTTTAGCCATAATCCTCCGTTAAAATCGGCGCTATCTTATCCTCTCCATGGGCTGGGCGCAATCCGGATTCTCAAGATCAATGCAAAATTTACTTATTCTTTACACTACATTCAAAAGAGAAAGTTTTTTTCAAGATTTAGGAAATCAGAAGAAGACAGTCTATTTTGTTAAAAATCAAGCAATTTGGAAGGCGTCATTTTGAAGGCGTTGGCGATTTTTACGATGGTTTCAAGGCGGGCATCTGTGGGATGGCGGCTTTCTAATCTTTGTATGTGTTTGTAAGCAATATCGGCCCGTTCGGACAACTCTTCCTGAGTCATTCCATGTTTCTCTCTCAGTTCACGAAGCCGTTTTGCAAATTGAAGGCGTATATTCTCTTTTTCCTTCATGGCCGGTATTATCTTTATCTAACCACTCTATTGACACCACTCTGTTGACACCATTCATTTAAGGTGTTATCTTTCTTAATGCGAAACCCATGCCAAAGTTAGAAGAGGGGTCGGGATTTAGCTTAATATACGGCAACGCGAGGTGCAGTTATGAAACGTATCCTGGCGATCGATGACGAGACGGAGATTACGGATTGGATACGGGAAATCTTTGAAGGGGAGGGGTATTGCGTGGAAACGGTCAATGGGGGCATAGAAGCGGTAAGAAGAGGTGATGAAACCGGCTTCGATGTGATTATCACTGATATCAAGATGCCGGGGCTGAATGGGGCCGAGGTTATTAAAAAGATGCGGCAGGGAATGAATGCCTCGACGCCCATCATTGTGCTGACGGGGAGCCCGGACTGTCAGACCACTAAGCTCGTCGAATCGCTCAAGCCCTTTGCTTGGATTGATAAGCCGTTTGGCTTGAACGCCATTATCGAAATTGTGCACCAGGCGATTCAGAGCCGTTTGAGAGAATAATATTCAAATTGTATTGAGAAGAACATGATGCAAGTGGTTATTTCGCCGAGATATCAGATTGTCATTCCAAACGAAAGAAAAAGTCATCATTTTGATACCTACAGTTCCGCTTAAGTGTTATCGAGGTTTCTTAAAAGGAATGGATACCAAAAATATTCGTGAAAAATTCCTGATTGAAAAACTCCTTGCGCCTATAGCATTTGAATTTATAATACCCCCAACATACCAAAAACCAAAAGAGGTACTGCTGCGCCGTGGACAAAAACCGCTGGGTTGAATTCCTCGCCTTAAGACTTAGATCTCAAATCTCCCTGGAAAATGCCCAAAAGGCCCAAACTTGGGGCTTTGCCATCATCAGCCTTCTTTCACTCGGCGCGGTTTTGACGGGTTCCGGCGAAAGTTCCGGCTCTTACGGCGTTCGCGATACACATTCTGTTTTTTTGATTTTGTTTCACCTGGTGATGATTCTCGGGGTTTATCTTCCCGTTCTTTTCCTGGAAAAAGGGAGAAATCCTTTGGCGCGTGTCCTGGGAATGCGCGAAGCCAGTTCGCTTTGTTTTCTTTCTATCTTAATTACTTTCTATGCCTTAATGATTGCCAATGTGAGTTTCCAGGCCATCGCCGTGACAGGGGAAAGCTCCTCCGAATCCCCGGCTTTCAGCCATCTCGTGCTTTGGATTAATTTTCTTGTAGCCGCTATTTACGGCACATCTTCTCTTTTCGCTTTCGCCAGTTTTCTCGGCTTTCCTCAGGCCATTGCCCGTTTCGTCGAAAAAGGCCGGACTGTTTTTAAAGTACTATTTGGATTTCATATCGGGCTTTGCCTTCTTCTGGCCCTTGCGGGACCGGTCGAATTTGGAAATGCCGCTTTTCTTCAAGAGCTGAAGTCCGCCGGACTTTTCTGGATTTTTATTTTGTCTTCCTTGTTTTTTGCCGGAAGAATTTTTTCCGAATCGGCAGTGCCTGCTTTGGCGGGACTAGAGCTTGATGTGACGGCCGGACGGCTGGAACGTCAGGAAGATATTCTTGCCCGTTTGAAAGAGGCCTTCAGTTCCCGGCGTTTTCTTGGCTGGCATCTTGGGATTTCCAAACTTATCGCGGAAAAATCTCATCAAATTGCCCAGTTTGCCCACGAGGCCGTTCAATTAATCAGTCATGAAAAACCCTCGGAATTTGATCTTGGCAAAGTCGAGGACCGTTACCGCCGGGCCGAGGCCCTTGCCAAAAAGCTGGAAAAAGACGGCCAGCGTTTCGCGCTCAGTGTTTTTCTTTTCTGTCTGAATGAGGCCGAAAGGGAAAAGGCCGAAGAGTTAAGGGACCAATTTTCCCGTGAAATCCGGAATGCCAAATTGGAGCTTGCCGGTATTCGTAAACGTATTGACGAGAAACTCTTACAGCTAAAAAGCCAGCAAGGTTTGCCTTCTCTCGGGCCTTCGCTTTCATTGCCCAAACCCGAAGCCGCCAGTCTTACTTCTTCCAAAAATTAAAAATTCCCCCAGTTGACACTCTCCTTTCTCAGGGGTACATTATTAATGCCTTTTCGAAAAGGAACGAAATTCATGGGAAGAAAATCAAAAAAAGTTTTGGCTGTTTTCATTTTTGCCGCCATTGTCATTCCGGTGGCGATGGGCGCTTTTTGCCATTGCTGCGAAGCGGCGCCGAACACCCAGGTCACCCTTGCTTCGGCAGAAGATCATTCCTGCTGTCCCGAAAGTGTTGACGTTCCTAATTGTCAAATTCCCGCGATTCATCAGGCAAAATTTCTGACGCCTTCTCAAAGTTTCAATGCCCTCATTTTCCAAAAGGATTTTTCTTTCCGACCGGTTCTTGCCGGTTATTCTCACGATTCTGATTTTGAGCATTTCCCTGCAGGCTTCGATCCTCCGGGATTTCATCAGCCTCTCTTTTTGTCCCTTCAAGTCCTTCGCATCTAGAATCTCCTTTTTTGTCGTTTAAGCCGATAATTTTCTAAGCCCTTAGTCTGTCGGTTTTAGAGCTTTACGAAAGGAGATATCAAGATGCAATCTTCACAAAGAAAAAAACTAAAGAATCGCGCTTCATCGCCGTTCGTCATTTCCCAGCGAGAAATGACTCACTCGCACCTTCGGCCTCGCTCGTCCGCCGAAATGCCGGCGGACACCGTGCCCGCTCGGTCTTCGGAGCGCGCCTCAGCACGATTCTTAGTTTTTTTTATCCTGTTAACCGTTGCATTTTATCCTTGTTCTTTTGCCGAAGAGATTTCGAAGAAGGAAGAAAGTCTTTCTAATCTTATCCAAGAAGCTATGGACCACAATCCTGCGATTAAGGCGGCGGAGGCCGAGTGGAAGGCCGCCAAGAAAAAAATTCTTTCTTCTTGGGCACTTCCCGATCCCATGATAGGCATGGATTTGATGGGCGAGATGAGAGAAACGCGCGTGGGGCCGGAAGAAAATCGTTTGGAGATCTCGCAGGACATTCCTTTTCCCGTGAAATTGTGGAAGAAAAGAGAAATCGCCAAGCAAGAAGCCAAGGCCGCTTTGGAAAGGCATAAGGCTATTGGCCGGGATATACGGGCCCAAGTTAGGCAAACCTATTACGAACTCTATTTTGCCGAGGCCTCACTTGAAACTTTGGAGGAAATTCAGGGGCTTTTGAAAAAATTTGAAGGGGTGGCGCGTGCCCGTTATTCCAATCAAGCAGGCACGCAGCGCGATGTGGCCAAGGCGCAGGCGGAAGTTTCGCTCACTTTAGAAGAAAAATTCATGCTCGAACAAAAAAGGGGATCGGCGGCCGCCATGATGAATGCGCTTCTCAGTCGCGGGCCTTTTGAAGAACTCGGAAAAATGGAAAAGCCGGTCAAACCTGAGATGAAGCAAACCTTTATTGAGCTGATGAATTTGGCGGCGGAAAACCGCCAGGAAATTAAAGAAATGCAAGCCATGCTGGAAAAAACAAAACAGGAAAAAGCGCTCGCCAAACTTCAAAATATTCCGGACCTTAGCGCGGGCTTTGTCTATAACTGGGTAGGAAGCGGTATGACAACCGACATGGAGGATGGAAAAGACAGCTGGATGTTTCCTCTGAAAATCAATCTTCCCATTTGGCAGAACCGTATTATTCCGGAAATTCAGGCGGCCGAGAAAAATGTAGAAGCGGCCGAGGCCAAACTCGGCGGCCAGCGCAATGAAACCTTTTTTCAGGTGAAAGATGCCTATCTCAGATTTGACACGGCTTCGCGTATTGTCCTTCTTTATGAAACGGCGGTGATTCCTCAGGCAAAACTTGCTCTTTTCTCGGACGAAGCCGGCTACGAATCCGGGGGCATTAATTTTCTCGAACTCTTGGATAGCGAACGCGTTTATCTGAGCGCGAAACTGGCGCATGTGCGTCTTTTCACCGAATTACTTAAAAGTCATGCCGATCTGGAACGGGTTACCGGACTTGATTTGGCGGGAGGTAAGTCATGAAAATATCAGCAAAAACTTTTTGGTTGATTCTGTTTATCGTCATCCTAACCCTGAGCGTAGCGAAGGGAAAGGATATCATCGCGAGATTCTTAGGCCCGTCGGGCCTCAAAATGACAAGCCACAGTGGTGAGCACAAACACGGCAAGGACATTTATTATTGCCCTATGCATCCGACTTACACTTCCGACCGTCCCGGGGATTGTCCGATTTGCAATATGAAGCTGGTTAAAAAAACATTGCCGGCGCCCAGTTCGGGGACAGCGCTGAAATCCGATCTCTCCCCGCTAGAAGGGGACAGTTCACCGCTTAAAACGGTGACCGTCAAAGAACTCATGAATATGAAGCCGGGAGAAATCTGCCTTCTGCATAAATGCAAAATGGGGAAATGCATGTTCGTCATGACCGAGGAAGCGGCGAGACTCGGCAAATGCCCGCATTGCGGCGAGGATTTGGGCGTGGTGATTAAAGATTTGGCTCCGGCCGGTTATGGCGGCCTGACACTTAGTCCTGAAAAACAACAAATGATCGGCATTCAAACCTCACCCGCCGAAAAAAAACATCTGACCAAAACCATTCGAACAGCGGGAAAGATTGCTTATGATCCGGCCCTTTATCAGGCCCAGGAAGAATACCTTCAGGGAATTCAGGCTTATGAAAAGGCCAAAACCGGCAATATTCCTGAAATCGCAGAACAGGCTTCAAAGCTCGTGGATTCTTCGAAAGTAAAGCTGAGGCTTTTAGGTTTTTCCGAAGATTTGCTCGCGGATCTTGAAAAATCGGGGAAACCCGACCGTTCTCTGCTTTATTCCGAAGCCGGAGGCACGGTTTGGCTTTATGCCCCCATCTATGAATATGAAATCCCGCTTGTGAAAATCGGAGACAAAGTCCAAGTGGAAATTCCTGCATTACCCGGAAAAAAAGTCGAAGGCGTCATACGATCCATGGATCCAGTGGTGGACCCCATGACCCGGTCCGTGCGCGTGCGGGCGGTACTGGAAAATCAGGAGGGCGTTTTCAAACCCGAAATGTATGTGAACGCTTCCCTCAATATTGATTTGGGAAGTGTCCTTGTGATTCCTTCTGAAGCGGTGTTTTCAACCGGAGAAAAAAATATCGTTTTCGTGGCCAAGCCGGACGGCGTTTTTGAGCCGCGCGAAGTGGTTCTCGGAACTAAAACTGAATCGGGCTATGAAATCAAAAATGGCGTCGGAGAAGGGGAATCGGTGGTGACGAGCGGAAATTTTCTTATCGATTCCGAAAGCCGTTTGAAGGCCGCGCTTGAAGGTGTGGGAGGGACGGAAGGTTCCGTTCATCAACATGGATGAGCAAATTCAAGCCCCTTTAAGAAAAGGAGGCTGGATTGAAAAGGTTATTGAATTTTCCGCCCACAATAAATTTCTGGTTCTGATTTTTACGGCCCTGGCCATGGCTTGGGCGATTTGGTGCGCGCAAAATATTCCGCTCGACGCGATCCCCGATCTTTCGGACACTCAGGTGATTATCTATTCGCGCTGGGACCGCAGCCCCGACATTATCGAAGATCAACTCACTTATCCGATTGTGACCGCCATGCTGGGGGCCCCGCAAGTTAAAGCCATTCGTGGATTTTCTGATTTCGGATTTTCTTATGTTTATGTAATTTTCAAAGACGGCACGGACCTTTATTGGGCGCGGAGCCGCACGCTGGAATATTTAAGCAAAATCACACCGCGCCTTCCTCAGGGCGTTCAAACCGAACTGGGCCCGGACGCCACAGGCGTCGGCTGGGTTTTTCAATACGGGCTTGTGGATGAAAGCGGCAAACACAATCTTCAGGAACTCCGCTCTTTTCAGGATTGGTTTATGCGTTATCAATTGCAAAGCGTTCCGGGAGTGGCGGAAGTTGCTTCGCTCGGAGGTTTTGTCAAACAATATCAGGTGACCGTGGATCCCAACCGTCTGCTGGCTTATAACCTTCCGCTTACCGCGGTGGTTGAGGCAATAAGAAAAGGCAATCAGGAAGTGGGCGGAAGGCTTTTGGAATTTTCCGGCGCGGAATTTATGGTGCGGGGCCGCGGCTACGCACGCTCGATTCCGGATATTGAAAATATTGTGGTGGGCACCGACGAAAAAGGAACGCCTATTCTTGTGAAGCATGTGGCCAAGGTTGGCATTGGCCCTGAAATACGCCGCGGGCTTGCGGATCTTGACGGTAAAGGCGATGGGGTGACAGGGACCGTGATTATGCGTTCCGGAGAAAACGCACTGAATGTGATCAAACGCGTGAAAGGAAAACTCAAAGAGCTTGAAGCATCTCTTCCCGCCGGAGTCAAAATCGTTACTCTTTATGACCGCTCGGAGTTAATCGTGCGCGCCATCGATACTTTGAAACATCAGCTCATTGAAGAAATGATTATCGTGAGTTTGGTGATTCTTCTTTTTCTCTGGCATTTTCCTTCGGCCATCATTCCCATTGTAACCATTCCCATTGCGGTTTTGCTTTCTTTTATTCCGATGTACGGCATGAAACTTACCTCCAACATTATGTCGCTTTCCGGAATCGCGATTTCCATCGGGGTGCTGGTTGACGGCGCCATTGTGGAAGTGGAAAATGCCTACAAACGGCTGGAGCAATGGAATGAAGGAGGAAGAAAAGGGGATTATCACGCCATACGCCTTCAGGCTTTGAAAGAAGTCGGTCCGGCGGTTTTCTTTTCCCTGCTTGTGATTGCGGTTTCATTCATGCCCATTTTTACTTTAATGGATCAGGAAGGCCGGCTCTTTAAGCCGCTCGCCTGGGGGAAAAATCTGGCCATGGTCATTGCCGCCGTTTTGGCCATTACTTTGGATCCTGCCATGCGCATGCTTTTCACGCGCATGGAGCCGATCGTCATCCTGAGCGACCCTAAAGGACCACTTCGTGGAGCGAAGGATCTCAAACCGAGATTCTTCGCCCCTTTGGGGCTCAGAATGACGGTTGCGCGTGCGGTCAACAAAATTGCCACCACGCTTGCCGTCGGCACTTATTACAGGGAAGAAAAACATCCCGTAAGCAAAGTGCTTTTCAGAATTTACGAACCGGCCTGCCGCTTTGTGTTGAAGCATCGTAAGCGAACTATTGCGGCGGCACTTCTGCTTGTCCTTGCCACCATTCCGGTTTATTTCCGGCTAGGCTCGGAATTCATGCCGCCGCTTTGGGAAGGGCAAATACTCTATATGCCCACCACGCTTCCCGGGATTTCTGTCACCGAAGCTCAAAAACTGCTTCAGCGCCAGGACCAGATTCTCAAAAGTTTTCCGGAAGTGGAACGCGTGTTCGGAAAGTCGGGGAGAATGGAAAGCTCCACCGATCCGGCTCCTTTTTCCATGATGGAAACTGTTGTGCTGCTGAAACCTGAAAGCGAGTGGCCTAAGATCCGCCGGTGGTATTTCTTTCTGCCCGAACTTCTTCAGCAGCCATTACGCCGGTTTTGGCCCGATCATCTTTCGCATGAAGAACTCATTAACAAAATGGATGGCGCGCTTCAAATTCCGGGGACCACCAATGCCTGGACCATGCCGATTAAAAACCGCATCGATATGCTTTCAACGGGTGTGCGCACGCCGATCGGCATTAAAGTGCTCGGTTCGGACATTAAAAAAATCGAGGAAATCGGGACTCATCTGGAAATGATTTTAAAAAATGTGCCGGGAACGCGTAGTATTTACGCCGAACGCGTGGCGGGAGGTTATTTTCTGGATTTCGATTTGAAACGCGAGGAAATTGCGCGTTACGGTTTGTCAATTCAAGATGTGCAGGCAGTTATTCTCTCAGCCATCGGGGGAGAGAACATTACGACCACGGTTGAAGGAAGGGAGCGTTATCCCATTAACGTGAGGTATTCGCGCGAATTCCGTGACGATATTGAAAAATTGAAAAGGGTTTTTGTGCCGACCATGATGGGCCAGCATATTCCGCTCGCCCAGCTTGCGGATATTCACCAGGTTTCAGGGCCTGCCATGATTCGTAATGAAAACGGCCTCTTGGCCGGTTATGTGTATGTGGATATGACAGGGCGGGACATCGGAAGTTATGTGGAAGAAGCCAAAAAAATCGTCGCCCGCGAATTAAAACTGCCCACCGGTTATTCGCTGCTTTGGAGCGGCCAATACGAAAATATGCTGCGTGTGCGCGAACGCCTGAAAGTCGTTTTGCCCTTTACAATTTTCCTCATCTGCCTTCTCCTTTATATGAACACCAAATCATGGGTCAAAACCGGCATTGTGCTTCTCGCCGTTCCTTTTTCATTAATCGGCGCCGTATGGCTTTTATGGGTTTTGGGTTATAACGTTTCCATCGCCGTATGGGTGGGCATGATTGCCTTGATGGGGCTTGACGCCGAAACGGGCGTTTTCATGCTGCTTTTTCTCGATCTTTCTTATGAGGATGCGGTAAAAAAAGGAAAAATGAAAACCGAAGAAGATTTAAACGAAGCGATCGTTCATGGGGCCGTCAAACGCGTGCGCCCTAAAATGATGACCGTGATGGCGGCTTTTATGGGACTTATCCCGATTATGTGGGCCAGCGGCGCCGGTTCCGACATGATGAAAAGAATTGCCGCGCCCATGATCGGCGGGCTGGCGACTTCTTTTATTTTGGAGCTTCTGGTTTATCCGGCGATTTATGCAATTTGGCGATGGCGGGAAATTTCGAAAGTGAAAACAGCAGTTTAACTTTCCTCTTCTTTGGGTTTTTCCAGGCCGAGCATTGTGATTTCCGCGCCTTGAGGCAGTTGAAAGATGGAGTCCGGAATGGGCGCGTCGAGTTGAAAGTTATTTAGTTCAATAATCGTCAGCCCGTGATTTCCGATTTGCTCGATTTTGATCGGAAGCGGCCTGACAATCCAAAGCCAAACCTTGGTTTCTGCGCCGCTTTCCGGGTCCATGAATTTGTAAACATTGGTTTCATAACCCCGCACGCTTTCCGTGCCGACTTTCTCGGCATGATTTCTTTTTAAGAATTCTTCGTATTGTGGAAGGGCGTCGGCCAAATTGGGACGCTGCATGGCCCGGGGAATTCTAACGGCCTTATTTTTTGCAGGGTCATAATTGTAATAGCCGGTTTCATTGCGAAGCATAATGGTGGGCATTTGGCCCCAATCGCTTTCCACGCGCAGGCGCCCATCTTTGGCGGCGACTTTAAAAGCGGCCACTTGATTGCCGTTGACCCAAACGCTTTGATCATAACTGAGGGAGTAGGCTGAGGCATTGGTTGGAGAGAAAAATAAGGATAAAAAAATTAACGGGAAAATGATCGCAAACCTTTTTTTCATCGGGGGCCTCCTCTTCGGTTAAACGGCCAGCATTATAGCAAAAAATATATTTGGCGTTATGTTAATATATCAATCCATCGGGGAGGGTAAAAACATGAATGAAATTCCACTTCATCCTATGATAGTTCATTTTCCGATCGCGTTTTATATTTTGGAAGCGGTGCTTCATATTTTCGGAAAAATAAAAAAGGATCCCGTGTTCCGGCGTTTTGCTTTTTTCACTTTTTGGGCCGGTTATGGGATGATGCTCGCGGCATGGATCACGGGGTATTTCGAGGGCGGCGGGCTCGCCACCATTTTAAAGCACGAACGCCTGGAAGATCATTTCACCGCCGCGACCACCCTTCTTGTTTTTTATACTTTCCGCGCAGGCGTGTGGAAGGCGATCAAACCGGCTTCTTCCGCGGACAAGTGGATTCATTTGACGGGTGCGCTGATCGGTTGTGTTGTGGTGGCCGTGACAGGATATTTCGGCGGCTTATTGGTGTATGGGAGCCGTTGAAGACGAAAATTTCTTTCCCGCGAAGTCGAGCATTTCGCAAACCGAGGTTTTGGAATGTTCACCGCCGAAAACCTGATGCCAGACCTCCGGCGATTCCATGGAAAGGTAAAGCGTGACGGCGGGCAAATTCCGGCGAATCATTCCCGCCATTCCCCTATAAATTTCGATACGCCGCGGTTTGAAATAACGCATTTTGCCGTCCATACCGCGAATCCATTCGGCCTCAGCCAAATTTGATTTCGGAAATCTTTCCTGCATGATTTGTTTTAAATCCGGCATAAAACGAAGGCACCCCAAACTGATCCAGGCAATTTTGTCTTCCGGCAGGGCTTCGGAAATTTTACCAATGACGCTTTCATAATCTTTTTCCCAGCCGGGATAATCGATGATAGGGTCAAAATGAAAGCCGACTCTGAATTGTCGCCGGTCGGCGACAATCTTGGCCGCCTCGATTCTTTCATCGAGTGTGGCGCATTTATGTTCTTCTTCCTTTTGAATTTTTTGGGAATTCATGGACCAGGACACGATGGTGTTTTGTCCGCCGCTCAATGGAAGCAGGCGGTCAATCGAATTGCTTTTGGTTTTGAGTTCCAAAACGGCGTTGGGCTGGCGCTCGAAAAACGGCACAAGGATTTCTGAAAATCCGGTAATGTGATCCAGGGAAAGGGAATCCGCCAGCTGGCCGGTTCCGATGCGGAAAAAACGGTCCGGGTTTTTCTGCAAGACAGTTTCGAGCTCTGCGAGCATTTCTTCGATGTTCACATACACCGTGAGCAAGGGGTTGGTCAAATAAGACTGTAAAATGCAATAACTGCATTCCAGGTCGCAGCCTTCCACGATGTGAAGCGTGAAATAATCGCAGGAAAAATAATCCTCGGATTCCGGGAAGGGTTTGAAAGACCGCCCCTGGTCGCGTGCCAGAAGGAGATAACGCTTACCTTCTCCGATGGGATCAGGTTTTTGACGGATAGTTTCGAGCAGAGAGCGCCGGTTTTCGATTTCTTCCACCGGAACGGCAGGAAGCCGTGAAAGAATTTTTCCCGTAAGGGGATAATCCCTCGCCGCTTTTTCAATATAGATTTTGCTGGGCTGATAAAGTTTCATAAAATCGGTAATTCTTCTTTTCTTCCGCGCTTGGCGGCGCCGTTTAGATAAATCTTCGATTTAAATTCCAGCATTTCGCGCACTGCTTTTTCTTGTTCGGAAGAAAGCGTTTTGGAGGCAATAATTTTACTGAGAGACTTAATGCGGAATTTATCCATCGCCGGAAATTCATGCGAGCGCTGATCCGCATGACCGCCGTATTTGGTGACATACGGTTTTTCGATCAGACCCACCGGGAATTTAGCGGCGATACGAAGCCATAAATCATAGTCTTCGCAAGCAGGCAAGGATTCATCGAATAGGCCCACTTCCTCAAAAAGACTTCGTTCGATCATGACCGCCGAAGGACTGATTACGCAAAGCGGAAGGCATTTTTCGAAAATCCATCCGCCGTACTTTCGATGTTTTTTCATGGGATTGACGCGCCGGCCGTTACGGATCCAGATTTCCTCGGTTTGGCAAATCCGGTATTCGGGATGGGAAGAAAAAAAATCCATTTGAGCTTCAAGTTTTCCCATCAGCCATTCATCATCCGAATCAAGGAAGGCAATCCACTGGCCGCGTGAGCGTTCAATTCCCCGATTTCTCGCCGCAGCCGGTCCCTGATTGTCCTGATAAATATAAGCGGCCTGGGGGAATTCCTCTTCGATCATTCCCTGAGTTCCGTCCGTGGAGCCGTCATCCACGATAAGCAGCTCAAAAGAGATATCCCTTTGGGCCAATACCGAGCGTATGGCTTGGCGAAGACGGGCCTCGCGATTAAAAGTGGGAATAATCACACTTAGACTGAGCATGGGGGGAAGATCTTAACTTAATAAAAGCCGCTTAAACAGGCTTTTTTTGTAGGACCGGACGGGGCTTATTTTCGCTTGAGACTTTCTGTTTGTTCTGGGTTTGTTCCAGACCAACGGAGAGAATCGCGAAAAGTACAGCAGCGGCAACCGGCAATACTACAGGCATCCAAGCTATCATTTGTTTTCTCCTCTAATAAAAAAATATACCCAATGATTTTTAAAATTTAAAGGGGAAAGGAAAATTTTTTTTAAAAAATTCCCCTCGAGCAAGACTAATGCCAACAATCTCAGGATTTTAGGGTTTTTTCGCCCGATTGCCCGATTGACAGCTTTAGAGGGCCTTTCTATACTACGGGCCTGCTTATCCGGCAGAAAATAGGAGGAGGATGGGATGAAAAAGTATTCTTTCTGTATTCTGATTTTGGCATTGGCCTTTGCGGCTCCGGCTGGGGCGGAAGGGGAGTCCATGAAGACTTATTACCCTAACGGCCAAGTGCAAATGGAAGTAAGCCTGGAAGGGCAGAAAACCTATTATGAAAACGGGCAGCTTATGTCCGAAACCCTGCTTCAAGACGGCCAGCCGGCTGGAGTTGCGAAGTATTATCATCAAAACGGCAAGTTGATGCGCGAAGACGATCACAAAAACCGCCGCTGGAAACAATTTGATGAAGGCGGCAATCTCGTTGCCGAGGGAAATTTTTAGCCCTATACTACTAAACTATGCCAAAAAACAAACGAGACACTGTTTCGCTGTGAAAAAATTTACAGATCTCTCCCTTGAGAATTACCTTCATGAACTGGCCAGTGAAAATCCCGTGCCCGGAGGCGGCAGTGTTTCGGCTTATGTGGGGGCCCTTGCCATGGGGCTTTCACAAATGGTGGCGCGGGTTAGGCTTAAAAGAAAATTAAAACCCGGTCTAACGCCCGCGGAAGAAAAAAAAGAGCTCGAACTGCGTGAAACTTTGCAGAAAATCGTCGATTCTCTGGAAAAAACCAAGCGCGATGCCTTTCAAATCGTCAATCTCGATCCCAAAGTCTATGAAGAAGTCACGGCGGTTTACGGCCAGCCGGAAAAATTGGAAGATGCCCTGCAGAATTCATTCCGGCTTCAGGCCGATCTCGCATTTCTCATTGTGATGGCCAAGGAATGGAACGGCGCGCTCGCCGGTATGGTACAAGGTTCTATCAAAAATGATTTGCTCGTCAGTGCCGGCCTTCTTGAGGGCGCTTTCAAAGGTGCTTATCACACGGCCATGATCAATGCCCATTATATGAAAGACGGCGAACACAAAAAGCGGGCGGAACAAGCTCTCGAAGAACTCAAAATGCGTTTTGAAAAGGGGAATATCGGTGCCGGTCAAAGAAGCTAAACTTTTAGAAGGCAAAGTCCTCGCCCAGCAAATTCAGGAAGAGATTCGCAATAAAATCGAAGGTTATATTTCTAAAGGCATGCCCCGCCCCTCTCTCTTGGCTTTGCAAGCGGGCAAAAATCCTGCAAGCAGTTGGTATATCAATCAACAAGAAAAGCTTGCCGCAAAGTTGGGAGTGGGATTTCAAAAAAATATGCTAGGAGAGATTTTGAATCAAAATGTTTTAATGCAAAAAATCAGTGAAGCGGAAAAAAATCCTAACATCCATGGAATTTTTTTAGCTCAACCTTTTCCAGAAGGGTTTGACCGTAAAACAATTATTAGAAATCTAGATAACACTAAAGATGTCGAAGGAATTACACCGGGAATTTTAGGATTGATGGTATCAAGAGAAACAGAAATAATTCCTCCCACTGCTTTCGCTGCTTTTCGGTTGATTGAATCAACCGGCCTTTCTCTTCGTGGTAAGCGTATTACTATTATTGGTCAAAGTGCGATTGTTGCACGGCCTCTAGCAATGCTTTTAGGTGAGCATCGGGCCACAGTAACAATCTGCAATACTGGAACTTCGGCTGTGAATGATCTGGAAAAATATGTTTCTGAAAGCGACATTGTTATTGCTTGCTCGGGCCAGCCGGGAATCGTTAAGGGAAACTGGATTAAGCCTGGAGCTGTAGTGATTGATGTGGGAACAACGGAAGTTGCTGGGAAGCTTGTAGGTGATGTGGAATTTGAGGAGGCGAAGAAAAGAGCTGCCTTCATTACGCCAGTTCCGGGAGGAGTTGGCCCGCTTACGGTTACAATGCTCATGCAAAATTTAATACGTGCTTATGAATGGCAACAGATCGGGGAGAAGTGGGAAACAAAATCAAACTAAATTACATTATGAAAAATAATCTTTATCATGCGGCCAAGCAATATGTGGAAATCATAGAAAAGATAGAAAAAACGACCGATCCCAAAGAGCTGGAGAAATTAGAAGAAAAACGAGTGGATCTGCATTGGAAATTTATTGATGTATTAAAGAGTCAGGGAATTGAATTTAAAGATAGGGATCACGCAGCACGAATTGCCATAAGAATTGCCCATGGTGAATTATGAGTTTGGTTGAAATCGCACGGATTTACACGGACTTGGTTAAATTGGAAAGAGAAATTCCTGAGGAAGAATATCAGGCTAAGGATCGTATCAATACCTTGAGAACAAAATATCACGAACTCTTAATGGCGAAGATGAGAGAAGAAAGAATTTCCTTTTCTGATCGTTTTGACGCAGCCAACAAAGCCTTTGAGCTTATCCGCGAAGAAAAACCTCAGAAGTATGGATCATGAAAATCACCACCAAGGAAATTTATCGAAAAAAAAACAAAGAAAAAATCGCGGTTCTGACAGCTTATGATTATCCGTTTGCCCGGATTTTAGATGAAGAAGGAATCGATATTATTTTGGTGGGGGATTCCCTTGGCATGGTGATGCTCGGTTACGATACAACGCTTCCGGTTACGATGGAAGATATGCTTCATCATACTAAAGCCGTTTCGCGGGCCGTCAAAACCGCGCTGGTGGTTGCGGACATGCCGTATCGTTCTTATCAAACTCCGGCTCAAGCCCTTAAAAATGCCCGGCGTTTTTTAAACGAAGGCGGTGCGGACGCCGTGAAGCTTGAAGGCGGTGTGAAAGTCAAAGCCCAGGTCAAACTCTTGATTCAGAAAAAAATTCCTGTGATGGGACATGTGGGCATGACACCGCAAAGTGTGAAGGAGTTCGGAGGTTATCGGGTGCAGGGGAAAGATCCCCTTAGGGCCGCGGAAATCTATAAGGATGCCGTTTTGCTTGACGATCTCGGTATTTTTTCTTTAGTGCTTGAATGCATTCCTTCCGGTTTGGCTGAAACCATTACAAAAAAGATAAAATGTCCCACAATCGGAATTGGGGCAGGCCCAAAAACCGACGGACAAGTGTTGGTGCTTCACGATATGCTGGGCATTGAATCCAAAGTACATCCGCGATTTGTGCGCCGTTACGCCGCATTGGAAAAAATCACGCGCGGCGCCGTCTCTCATTACAAGCGCGATATCCGGCGTGGAAAATTCCCCTCCCGAAAGGAGAGTTACTGAGTTTGCACATACTCCTCGCTGAAAAGGATGCGACGATTCGGCATCTTGTGACAACAAGACTTCGTGCGCGCCATTATGAAGTAACAGAATGCATGCGAAGCGAAGATGTTCTGCGTTTTCTGGAACGCCAAACCGTGGACCTTATTTTGATTTCCAGCAGCATGGAAAGAATCGGCGGTAAGCTCTTGATTCAGAAAATCCGCGAGAAACCTTATTTTGCCGCCATTCCGGTCATTATGATGACCGAGGAAGACAAACTCGCCGAACTCTTAATGATACGCGAACGCGGTTTTGATGATTTTCTGATCAAGCCCTTCAGCGTACTCATGCTTCAACTGCGCGTTGAAATCAACATCGCCCGGACGCGCGAACATCTCGGGACGAATGCGCTTACGCATCTGCCCGGCAATCTTTGTATTGAAAAAGCGATTTTGAAGAAAATCGAGCATAACGAAAAATTTTCCGTTCTTTATATCGATATCAATCAATTCAAATCCTTCAATGACCTTTACGGCTTTGAAAAAGGGGATAGCGCCCTCAAGCAAACGGCCAATATCCTGGTCCGCACGGCCGATAAAATCGTGCCCGACAGCCAATGCTTTGTCGGCCATATCGGAGGCGATGATTTTGTGGTGGTGCTTCATCCTGATCATGAAGAGGCGTTCGCCAAGGCCTTTCTCCGGGAGTTTGACCGTATCATGCCAACCTACTATAATAACGCCGAACAAAAGCAGGGTTTTGTCCGTGTGAAGAACCGGCGCGGCAAACGTGAAAACGTTCCCCTGATGTCCTGTTCCGTAGCTGCCTGCAATAATCTTCATCGTGCTTATAAAAATCTCGGAGAAATCGCCCAGGATGCGGCCGAGGTCAAGGCCTTTCTTAAATCGCAGCCGGGCAGTCATTATCTTCGCGACCGCCGGCATGAGCCCATCCGCCATCTCGAAAAGGCGGTGGAAATTCTGGGTCCCGAAGTTGAAAAGAAGAAATCATCCGAAGAGCTTGAACCGCTCGGCCAGGTTCTTTTAGATGCCGGGCTTATCGATCAAGAATCACTCGCCGGTGCGCTGAAAAAACATTTGGAAACCGGCGAGAGGCTGGGGCAAACCCTCATTCGCATGAATATGATACGAAGCGAAGATGTGGGGCATATGCTTCAGAAGAAACTGAATATTCCTTATATCAGCCTGCGCCAATTTCCGGGCCAGCGCGAAACCTTGCGGCTTTTCACGCTGGATTTCATGAAGTCGCACCGCGTGGTGCCGGTGGAGGCCACGGATCACGGAATACGCTTGGCCATGTGTGATCCTTTCGATTTGCGAACGCTTGATGCCATTGAAAGAATTACGGGTTTGAAACCCATTCCGTGTTTGGCGCTTGAGGATGAATTCGAGGAATTTATCGAAAAACGTTCCCAGGAACTTACACGCGAAGAAAAAATAGGATAATCATGAATTTACCATTTTCATTCTTATCGCTGGCCACGATTTTTTACGGCAGTGCTTTTTTCATGCATCTCCTTTCTTTTTTTGGGGTGTGGGAAAAAGGAAAACGGTTCGCGTTTTTATTCCTGCGTCTTGGATTTTTTGTCGGCACCTTTTATTTCGCGGCCGAAGCGGTGGAGCATTCCTTCTTTCTTCCGGTAGCAGGTATTTCTCAGGCCATGGCCTTTCTGGCCTGGGCCATTGCCTTTGTCTATCTTGTCCTCCTGATTCACGCACAAAGTGAATCCTTCGGTTTAATCTTAACGCCTATATTAGGCATCTTTACTTTAATTGCCACGATCACGGCCCATACGGGACCAAGGCCGCTTCCTTTCCCCATCACGGTTTATTTCGTGGTCCATATTTTGAGCGCCTTTTTTGCCTATGCGAGTTTCACCCTTTCTTTCGCCGCAGGAATTCTTTATTTGATTCAAAATCATGAATTGAAGATGAAACGCACCGGCCGTTTTTATCATAAACTTCCCTCCCTCGAAGAACTGGAAAAACTCATTTATCAACCGATTGTCTGGGGATTGCCGCTGCTTGTTTTTGCCGTGGTGGTCGGGGTTTTTTGGGCCAAATCGGCTTTTGGAGTTTACTGGATTTTTGACCCCAAAACTTTGGCGGTGATTGTGACTGCCATCCTTTATTTCGCGATTCTTTATCTTCATTATGTTTCCGCGATGCGCGGCAAACGGGTAGTGGTATTCAGCCTGATCGCTTTTGCCCTTGTTTTGTTCAGTTTTGTCGGCACCCGGTTCATTCAGGGCAGTCACAACTTTTTTTAATTATTCCGTCATTTTCAAAAAAGGAAATCAATGAGCTTTTTTGTCTTTGGAACCAGTCACAAACATTGCCCGATCGAAATCAGGGAAAAACTCTGTCTTTCGCCCAAACAAGTGGAAGAGGCGCTCGCTTACGCTAAAACTCTTCCCGAAATTTCTGAAATCGTCATTCTTTCCACCTGCAACCGGGTGGAGTTTTACAGTTTTTCCGAAACCAAACGATTTCCGGAAGAAGCGATTTTCTCTATTTTTGAAAAAATTCACGATTTCCGCGCAGCTTCGATGGCTTCTTATTTTTACCGGCATGAAGGAGAGGCCGCGATCCGCCATCTCTTCCGCGTGGCGGCAGGACTGGACTCCCTCGTGGTGGGAGAAAATGAAATTCTCGGCCAATTGCGCGAAGCCTTTCGCACGGCCAATTCTCTTTCCTCCGTGAATTCGCTTTTATACCGTTTGATGGAAAAGGCTCTTAAAACCGGCAAGGATGTGCGTACCGCAACCAAAATCAACGAAGGGGCCGTAAGCATTCCTTCTGTGGCCGTGGAGCTTGCGGAAAAAATTTTCCGTTTGTCCGGAGAAAAAGTGATGGTGCTTGGAACCGGCGAGATGAGTGCGCTCACGCTCAAAAATCTCAAGTCTGCCGGAGCGGATGCTCTCTATGTGGCCAGCCGGAATCGCGAGGCCGGAGAAAAACTTGCCGCAGAATTCGACGCCGAGTGGATTCCTTTTGAAGGATGG
This sequence comes from Candidatus Omnitrophota bacterium, assembly GCA_016196565.1. The sequence goes on from JACPXK010000068.1 coordinate 48,645, forward strand.
CCGGAATATCTGGCGCATGTGGATATCGTGATTTCTTCGACTTCCGCCCCGCATCCTGTGATTCATTTTGAACAAGTCAAGCAAGTCATGGCGCTTCGCCGCAACCGCCCGCTTTTTTTAATCGACATTGCCGTCCCCAGAGATATTGAGCCCGAGGTCAATACCCTTTCCGATGTTTATCTTTACAATCTGGATGATTTAAAAGGTGTAGCTTCCGAAAATATGAAACTTCGCGAACGTGAAGTGGCTGCGGCCGAAGCGCTCGTCGACAAGGCCGTGCTTCATTTCCGCAGCTGGCTGGGCCAGCTCGAGGCCAGGCCCACGCTGGAACGTTTCGAAAGTTTTCTAAGCGAGGTTCTTGATAAAGAGCTTGGCCGTCTCGGAACGGAAGAAATAAGAAAAAAAGAAGTCCGCCAGCGCATCCTCGGAAAATTGATGCATCCGACGCATGAAAAAATCAAAGAGGCTTCGGAAAATGGCGGCGTGACAAGATATCTTGAAGCGCTCCGCTCCCTGTTTCATTTGGACAAAGAAGAGTGAAATCTTCTATCCGGATCGGGACAAGGGGAAGCCAGCTTGCGCTTTATCAAGCGGAACTTGTCAAAACACTCATTAATCAGGATTTTCCGCTTCTGGTGGTCGAGCTTGTAAAAATTAAAACCAGCGGCGATATGATACGGCGCGGAGGCCCCGCGCCTTTTGAAACCAAACGTATTTACACCCGCGAAATCGAAGAAGCCCTTTTGGCCGGCGAAATCGATTTGGCGGCGCATAGCGCCAAGGATCTTGCCGCGATCATGCCGGACGGCCTCAAGATCGGGGCGGCGCTGGAACGTGAAGATTCGCGCGATTGCTTAGTGAGCCGCGATCACAAAAAACTTTCCGAGCTCCCGCTCGGGGCACGTATCGGCACAAGTTCGCTCCGGCGGAAAATGCAGCTTTTAAGATGGAATCCCGAACTGATTGTCGAAGAAATTCACGGCAATGTGGACACACGCATACGCAAAATCGATGAAGGAGAATACGACGCCGTGGTGCTTGCCTATGCCGGCATCAAACGAATCGGTTTCGTCAATTATGTGACTGAAATTTTTCCGGAAGATACTTTTTATCCGGCCCCGGGCCAGGGAATTATCGCTGTTCAATCCCGGATCGCGGATGGGGAGATGGACGAAATCCTGGAACCTCTTCATCACGGCCCAACCGGAAAACGTCTTGACTGCGAACGGGCTTTCTTAAGACGTCTGGAAGGCGGATGCCAGCTTCCTTGCGGGATCAGTACCCATATTCAGAATGAAATTTTCAGCGCAAGAGGCGCCCTTTTCGCCACGGAAGGCCATGAATGGGTGGAAGAGACCATCGAAGGAAAGCCGGAACAAACTGCCGATCTTGGCAAAAAATTAGCCGAAGCGATTTTACAAAAAGGCGGCCGTTCGATTTTGGAAAAGATCAAACAGGATACACGCCATACCTCGCGTCATCCTGACAGGTCCTAACAGGACGGGGGAAAAGACATGGAAGAAAGAAAAAACGGAAAAGTTTATCTTGTCGGTGCCGGACCGGGCGATGCGGGACTTCTCACGATGCGGGGGGCCGTGCTTCTTGCCAAGGCCGATATTGTAGTTTATGACCGGCTGGTCAATCCCGAAATTCTGGCCTTTGCCTCCCGCGCCGAAAAAATTTATGTAGGGAAAAGCAGCCGCGGAGAAGAGGAAAGCGAAAAAATGAGCAATTTGAGGCAGATGGAACTGAGCCGCTTGCTGGTCCATTTTGCCAAAGAGGGGAAAACCGTCATTCGCTTAAAAGGCGGGGACCCTTTTGTTTTCGGCCGAGGAGGAGAAGAGGCCGGCTATTTAAAACAACATGGCATTGATTTTGAAATTGTGCCGGGAGTAAGTGCCGGCTACGCCGTCCCGGCTTACGCCGGCATTCCCGTGACGGACCGGCGTTTGGCGTCTTCCGTGATTTTTGCCACAGCGCATGAAGATCCGACCAAAAAAACATCTTCCGTGGATTGGAAAAAAATGGCTTCGTTCGAAGGCACTCTTGTGGCTTTCATGGGCGTTAAAAAACTGGCCTCGGTCGTGAAATCCTTAATGCAAGGCGGAAAACCTCCTACGGCTCAGGCTTCTGTGATCGAATGGGGAACGCTTCCCAAACAGCGGGTGGTGGAAGCTGATCTTGCCCACATCGTTCAAAAGGTAAAGGCGCAAAAGATTAAATCTCCGGCCGTGATGGTGCTCGGTGAAGTCAACCGGTACCGGAAAAAAATTGCCTGGTTTCATCGCAGTAAAAATTTCATCCATGCCAAACCTCTTTTTGGGAAAACGGTTCTTATCACGAGGGCACGTGCCCAGGCAAGCGGGCTTAGGCAGGTTCTTGAAACCGAAGGCGCGCGTGTCGTGGAATTTCCCACGATACGCATTGAGCCTCCGAAAAGCTGGGAAGCCTTGGATCAGGCGGTTAAAAATATTCAAGGTTTTGACTGGATTATTTTCACGAGCATTCACGGCGTCGCTTCTTTTTTTAACCGGCTGGAAGAAAGAAAAAAAGATGCCCGTGATTTATCCCATTTAAAAATCGCGGCGATCGGGGAAGCAACCGCCCGTGCGCTTCGGGCAAAAAGTATTTACCCCGATCTTATCCCGCAAAAATTTACCTCTGAGGTGTTGGTTGAAGAATTGAGAAGACAAAACGAAATTTCGGGCCGCCGCTTCCTTCTTCCCCGCACCGATATTGCGCCAGAGTTTTTAAAACGGGAACTCCAAAAATGGGGTGGATTTGTCACGGAGGCAATCGCCTACCGCACGCTTCCGGCTCAGGGCAAAAGCGAAAAACTGGAACGCATCATGAAAAATCACAAAATCGATTATATTACGTTCACCAGTTCTTCGACGGTGAAGAATTTCTTTGAAGCGATGGACCGGGCCAAACGAAAAGTCTTGATCAAGAGCCGTTTGATTTCAATCGGTCCGGTGACCACTAAAACCTTGATGGATTTCGGGCTAAAACCTTTTCGTGAAGCCCAGGAACAAACCCTTACCGGCCTTGTGGAGGCTATGACCTGTGAAAAAAATCCGTGAAGCTTATCCCGCGACCCGTTTGAGGCGTCTGCGTGCAAGCGAAGGTTTGAGGCGTCTTGTGCGGGAAACCCGTATTTCTTTGGATCAATTGATCATGCCCTATTTTGTGAGAGAGGGAAGCCGGGTCAAAGAGCCGGTAGATGCCATGCCGGGGATTTCGCGGTTTTCTATCGATACCCTGCTTGGGGAACTCGAAGAGTTAATCGAAGCCGGCATTCAGTCCGTTCTTCTTTTCGCAGTTCCGGAAATCAAGGATGAAAAAGCGACTCAGGCCATTTCCCGGGAAGGAATTATTCCGCGCGCGATCCGCGCCATTAAAAAAGAATTTCCTGATTTGCTGGTGATTACCGATGTCTGTCTTTGCGCTTACACTAGCCATGGCCATTGCGGTGTTCTGAATGCAAAAGGTGAAATCGAAAATGACGCCTCCTTACCGCTTCTTGCCGAAATGGCGCTCGCCCATGCCGAAGCCGGGGCCGATATGATTGCCCCGAGCGACATGATGGACGGACGGATTGCGGCCATTCGAACCGCCCTTGACGGCAAAAAGTTTCAGAATATTCCGATTATGAGTTATGCCGCAAAATATGCCTCTGCTTTTTACGGGCCCTTTCGGGAAGCCGCTCACAGCGCTCCGGCTCATGGTGACAGAAAAAGTTATCAAATGAATCCCGCCAATTTCAAAGAAGCTATGCGCGAAATCGCGCTTGATCTCGAAGAAGGCGCCGATATTGTGATGGTCAAACCGGCGCTGGCCTATCTCGACGTGATTCGTGAAGCTTCCCAGAGATTTGACGTGCCGGTGGCCGCTTATTCGGTCAGCGGCGAATATTCCATGATCAAAGCCGCCAGTGAAAAAGGAATGGTGGATGAAAAAAATATGGTGATGGAAACACTTACTTCCATGGCCCGTGCGGGTGCCGGTATTTTTCTCACCTATTACGCCAAGCAGATTGGCCTCTGGAATAAAGAGTCTCGTGTTGAGTTTATAAAAGAGAGCATCCGCTAGCATTTTTTATCAATCCTCTTCATGAATCCCGGCGGATCATTTTCAGCGTTTAAAAAATCGGGAATTTGTGCTATTTTTCCCACTCATTCAGCTTTCTCCTAACCCAAAACTATGAAATCATTTAAACAATCCCGCAGATTATTTTGTCTTCTTGTCCTTACCTTTTTTATTTCCAACTCACTTTTTCCTTTTTCCGGCTACAGCGCTGAGAATGTCGAGCTTGCTTTTGCAGGCAATCGTTTTGTCTCATCCATTCAAATCCCTGCCGAACTGGGCGAAATCTCGGAAATCGCTAAGTCCCCACGGCCGGGCCCGGTCATCATTCATCTTCAAACCGCTCACGGGCATTTTGAGGCCCAAAAAAATATCGAAGCGATTCTCAAATTTTTGGAAAAAAATTACGGCATTCGTCATCTTTATTTAGAAGGGGCCTCGGCAAAACTCAAGCCTGAACTTTTCCGTTTTTTCCCCGAAGAGCCCGCGCTTAGTCACAGTCTTATCGAATCCCTTGTCAAAGAAGGGGAATTAACCGGGGCGGAGGCCTTTCTCATTCGCTCAAGCCAAATTGCCCGTGGACAGGGAGTAGAAAATCTTCAGGCTTTTCTTCGAAACCGTAAGGTTTTCGAGGAAGTCCTTGGGCAAAAGAAAATGGCCGGACGCTTTTTGGACGCCTTCCAAAAGGAATGGAAAAAAACCGCCACCCGGCTTCTTTCGCCGGACTTGAAACAGTTTCTGAGGCGATTCGATGCCTATGAGTCCGGCCTTCTTTCTTATCCGGATTGGATTTTGGATTTAAGCAAAATGGCCCAGGCACGGCTCGATCTTGATTTGGAAGATGTCGGCCGCCAAATTCAGTGGCCTTATCTTGTGCGCTATTTCCGGCTTCAAAAATCCGCCGCTTCACTTGATCTTTCAAAAATCGAAATTGAGAAAGCTGTTTTTTTAAAGGCCTTGGAATCGTTTCAGGTTGCTCCCGTTTTGAGGGAAGAAATCCGGGCCGCGCTTGAAGAAAAAACACCTTCGGCCCAAAACGAAAATCCATTTTCAAAAACCCGCCTTCTTTTTGAACATCTGATGGACGGGCTTCCCGCGGATTTTACCTTTCAACCCTATCCCAACCTGGCCCTTTGGATTGAAAAAATAATTTTGCTGGAGGAAATGTCCAGCAAAGGCCTTTATGAGGAAATGAACAGGCTTAAGGACGAGGTTTTTTCGGTACTTGCCAAGACCGAAGCCGAGAAAAAAATGCTACGCCTTTATGAAAACGGGATTTTACTTAAAAAACTTTTTTCTCTGGAATGGACGCGTGAAGATTATGAGTTTTACGCGGCCCGCAAAAAAGTCCAAAGTCCTTCCGAGATGTTCCAGGTTTTGAATGCCCGGTGGCCGGATTTAAAACAAGCGGGCCGCCTTTTCCGTCAAAGTCTTTATTTTTATCAAGGCGCGTTCCGGCGCGAGCATTGGCTTTTTCAGAATTCCGCGCGCCAGATGCGGGCCGCCAAAATTAAAAAAGCGGTTTTGGTGACCGGAGGATTTCACGCGGAGGGTTTGCGCGGCGAAATGTTAAAAGCCGGTTTTTCTTATGTGGGAATACGGCCGCGCATGACGGAAATTGATTCTAAAGACCGTCAAACTTATCTTCGTGCCGCGCTTGGAACAAGTCCCGTCTCAAAATCCAAAATCGAAATTTTTCTAAGGACCGCCGCGAATTTTTTCCGGCAGTCTCCGCGCCTTGCTTCCCATGCCAGGAATATTTTTCTAAGCACGGGGAAATTCGTCATTGAGGATTATGCCCGGCAACAGGGTTTTCCCGAGAATAAAAGGCGCGGTCTTTTTCTTGATTTTCAAAGCAAAATCGATGCGCTTTTTGCCGGCCGTTCCGAGCTCCGTTCTTCCAAAGCGGTCTTTATTCAGGCTTCTTTCGAACAATTTTTAACGCTTATGCAATCGGTTCTTCCGGCAAGGTTTTCTCCCTATGTGCTTCGATATCCCGGCCGCACGGAGATTTATTCAGACATTGTCGTAGACCGATTCCTTTCGCCAAGCCGCTTTCGTCAATGGGTGGAGAAAAATTCCCGTAAGATCAGCCTGAAAGAAGCCATAGGTAAACTTGTGGATAAGAAAAAGAACCGCAAACAAATACTGGTCCCGCTTGTCCCTGATAAAGTCGCCCTCGTCGAACGGGAAGATTTTTTAAATCTTGTTTTTCAATCAAAAATCCAAATTCATATGGCCCATTGGGTTTATGAGTTTAAAAAAGACGGCAGAGTGACCGCACGGGGAAAAAAAGAGAGGGAGATGGCCGTTGAAGACCCCCATTTGAAGGATTTTCTTACGGAGCAATTGATTTTTTTAGCTTCGTCCATTCTAGTGACCGAGTTGTCGCCATGGGAATTTTTGCCGGAAAACAAATTTCGCATGACTTTTGATTATATGATTTCCAGTGACCGTATTTTTCAAGAAAATCCGAATAAGGGAAACGACGTTTTTGCCCGCTGGATTTTAAAACGCCGAACGGGGCATGTCGGATTTTATGATCAGGAACTTCTTGGAAAGATAGCGCAAGCGGCGCGAATGGAACCGGAAGAAATTGAACGTTTTTTGAAATTGAATCATGAAGCAGTGCATAGGGCCGGCCGCTGGGCCCTAGCCTATGCCGCGCAAATGCTTTCCAATCCCCAAAGACCCGTTCTCGCGCTGGCCACTGAAGGTAAATTAAAATCGGACCGTTCCATCCTCCTGCGTGAAAAGCCTGAATCGAAACCTTCCTCAGATCCCTTGATGCAATTCATGCATGAATTAGGAGAGGGATATTTGATCGTGCCTTCTGATATTGGGACCGCAATTGTCGGAGCGATGGAAGGAGTTGGCGGGTCAAAATTCCACATCACCCTTGCTGATTACCGGCGGTTTTTGACGCAACTTTATGTTCTTGTTTCTGCTTTCAGAATCAAAGGAAAAAAAGGCGTGCCCGATTATTTCGATTTTTTTGATATCACCAAAAATCCTCCTGAGAAGGTCATACCGGGAATGGAAGCTTTACTTAAAAGAAATCATTTTTTTCTCCCTGAGGAGGATTTCTTTGCTTCACCAAGACGGGCCCGGGACTGGATGGCGGCTTCCGCCGTTTCTTCCGCTTTTAATCAAATGAGTGATCCATCGAAGCAGCGGTTTTTAAGAGTCCGAAATTTAGTTCTAGAAAAGAGCCCTGAGATTGTCCCTTTGCTTACCGCCAAAGGTCTTCTGTTTGAAAAATCCGAAGCAGCAGAAGAGATTGCCGATTTGTGGCAGTTATTGCTTGTCCCTGCAGGGATCGCGGTAAATCAAATAAAGGACAGGCATCAAGCCATGGACAAAATTCTTTTTGGCGACGGTAAAAAGGACAAAGGTGTTGTCAATCAATCCCCCGAGGCAGTCACTATCTTTGAGTTTTTCTTCAATGAATTCGTCCCGATTTTTTTTAAAAAGTACGAAGCTTTGACGGATCGTTTTCTCGAAATTTATAAGGATCGTCCCCACATCACCCGGTGGAAAAGAGAGTTTGAAGCAACAAAAAGGGTTGCCGGGCAATGGGCAAAGCAGCATCAGCGCTCCGAAATGCGCGCGGATGATAATATGCTGCCTTCTGTCTCAAATCCAAATGCGTTGGTCACGGGACGCCCTGGCAAGGACATGGAACTTTTAACGGATAAGGAAAAAGAGGAGATAGCAAAGCTTAAACGCCGTGCGGTGCTTGGGAGCCTGGTGACCTTAGCTTCAGGGTTCTTATTGGGAGTTGCGGCCAGTTTGATGCCTTCCGAAGAAAATAAAAAAGAAATCGCAAAACCCGTCGTCCTCAAAGATTGGCGGGAAGTCTGGAGACAAAAGGGTTTGAATATTGAATGGATCGATAATCCCAAGCGGCGTTTTTTCGAGGACCCGGAAATCGCCGATTGGTTTGACCGCGCTTTCAAAGAAGCCATGATCAAAAGCAGCCGCGGGAGGGTTCAGTTTTTGCGCCAGGTGCAGGCCGAAGTCTGGACCCCTTTGAATGGGGAAAAAACCGTGTTATTCCGTTTTGAGTCGGAGGCGCCGGACCTATTCGGTGAGACGATTCCGAATGCGGTAGTCCGTCTGGGGCCCTCCAAACAAGACGATCTTCAAAACGTTCTTTGGCGGGCCATTACCGGTAAATGGTATGAACAGGAAAGGCGTTTTACGTTTGCTTTTAAAACTTTCTTTCAGGTCCTTGGAGTTGGACTTGGGATAGCGGCCCCTATCGTTTATTTTTTTACGATTCGCCGCGGGGACATCCCTCGAGTCCGCACTTTTGTGCCTAAAACTCTAGACGATGAAACAAATGCCGCTGCAGCCGGTTCCCCCAAAAATCCTCCCCGTTCAGAACTTCGGCGCATACCCTCAAGTTCTCCGACAAAAATTGCCCGCGGCATTAAGGCATCGTTCGGACGGCTGTCGGCAGGGCATCTTGAAAAGGCGTCGGTGCCGGAACCTTTAAAAGAATTTATTCGAATCAACGAAGGCCTTGGAGGCGGAAGTTTTCAGGCCGTAAAAAAAGTCATTCGGGAATTGACCGGCGGAATTATTTCGATGGCTTCTTATGCCGTAAAAATTTATTCCTTTTTGGCCGTGCAATCAGAAACTTATTCCGAAAAGGTCAAATCCATCATTGCCCGCGCTCTGGCTATTTTGGGGATCAATACAAAAATTTCTTATGCCTATGTGCTTGGCGCGCGTTTTGCCATTGATGATGAAGGCATTGTTTCTATGCGTACGGTTTTTGGCGACAGCCCGGCTGTGGTCATGATTGCCAAGGGAGGAAAGCACGAAAAAAGAGACAGGCGAATTGTGGAACAATTCAATCGGGAACTTGAAACCCTGGGGCGGCCGGCCATCGATCTAGCGGAAAATTGGGAGGAAGCCAAAAGAAAACTCAATCAAGCCATCCTGTCACGTCAAAAAGGCCCTTTCGTTTTTCATGAAATAGTCAATCAGGATGACCGCTCCTTGGCCGGACGTTTAAAAAAAGAAATCCCTGTGCTTACGCGTATTTTGCCGGGTATGCACCAACGATTTTTTAATGTCGTCAGTCCCATCGCGGAAGGTTTAATGGCCAAATTCCGGGCCATTTCAGAGACCGTTACGTCCGCCTAATCTCGAACCCCTCGAGTTTTTTAGTCTAACCCTTTTAAAATTGATGGGTTATGACTATTTCCACCCCTGGTTTGAAAAGCCCCAGCGGCACGGCTATACTCTAAATAGAGTTTTTATCGAAACATACGGCATAACGTAGCGTGGCCAGACTAAAGGGGGACATGCATGTCGGTTCGAGGTGAGAAAAATTTTTCTGTCCTGTTGGTGGAAAATGATTTGGAAGTTCTCTCCCGGCTCCGGCAAGGTTTCGAAAAGGACAAAAGCTCAATTTCGTGTTTTGATCATGCCCTTGATCTTGAAGATGCCTTCCGAAAATTAATCGAAAATTCTTACGATCTTCTTCTCGTCGAATCAGAACTCAAAGGACGTTCCGGGCTCGAACTTCTGGATCAACTGAATCAAAATCATTTACGTCTTCCTTTTGTCTTAATGACTCCGGTTCATGATGATCAGCTGGTTCGGGAGGCCATGCGTCAGGGCGTGGCCGATGTGATTGTCAGAAACGGTGACGATTTCGAGGATTTGGCCTGCCAGTTGAAACGTTCCTACGAAAAATTTCAAAAAAATTTACAACAGCAAACTTTTCCGCCCAAACCCAAGAGAGAAAAATCCCCAAAACTGGGAATCCGCGATGAACTGACGGGGCTTTACAGCCACAGCTATCTTCATGAGCGTATCGTGGATGAATTTTCCCGGGCCATTCGTTATCAATACCCGCTCTCATGCATTGTGATTGATATCGATCATTTTAAAACCTTCAACGAAAAAAGCGGATACCGGATCGGGGACGATGTTCTGAAAGAATTTTCGCGCCACCTTTTTGATAATTGCCGGCTGAGCGACTTTGTGGCCCGTTACGGCGGCGAGGAATTTGCCATCATCCTGCCTCATGTGGATTATCAGGGCGCGGCGCAACTCGCGTCACGTTTGCGGATATTTTTTACCGAACACATCTTTGAGGCGGGAATGGAAGAGGTTAATCTGACGATTTCTATGGGTGTTTCTTCCTTCCCGGAAGATTCCATGCAAAATCGCTGCGAGCTGATGACTTATGCCAATCAGGCCCTCATGCGTTCCAAAGCGGGCGGCCGCAATCGCGTAACGCTCTATAAGGATATTATTCCGGTGATTGTGGACGGCATGCCGAGCCTTAAAATCAGCGAAGAAAAAATCGTTGATTTCCAGCGCCGCCTCTCCGAAATTTCGGATACCGCGCGGCGCGCTTATATCGACGCTTCCAAAGCCCTGATTATTGTTTTGGAAAGTAAAGACCGGTTTACGGCGGGGCACGGGGCGAGCTGTGCCAAATACTCCATGCAAGTCGCGGAAGCCATGGGCATGGGGCTGGACGATGCCGAGGTGGTGGAACATGCGGCCCTTCTGCATGATGTGGGAAAAATCTGCATTCCCGACAGCGTTCTTTTAAAACAGGGCAAACTGACTTTTGTGGAATATGAACTCATGAAACAGCATCCGTATTTGGGTTATAAAATGCTGAAGCCGATTAAATTTTTGCAGGAAGAAGCCGTGCTGGTTCTTCATCATCATGAATGGTTCAACGGGGAAGGCTATCCTTGCCGTTTGAAAGGAAATGAAATTCCGCTGGGGGCCCGTATCATTCAAGTCATCGATTCTTACGACACCATCCGCATCGCCGGCGGCCGTTATAAAAAAACCATGACGGTGGAGGACGCGGTCAATGAGCTCATTAATTGTTCGGGCACGCAATTTGATCCGGAAGTCGTGAAGGCCTTTATCGGCGTTCTCAAGGAACGCAAAGAGCTTAGCTCCGAGAATTATCAAAAAGACCGCCTCGAAAAAATCATCGAGCAAACCCACCTCGCTTAGGTACCCCGTTCGTACCCCTTCCAAAGGTGCAGGGTTCAAAATTCCATTTTATTTTCGAGATCTTAATATTGTTCTCCGGGACCGTTCGGACCACAGATAAATGTCGGATTGAGTGGTCCTCACTGCGTGAAGCTTCCGGCGTTTTCATTCCATAGAAAACGCCGACTTCAAGCTCCCTACGAACAATATTAAGCTCTCGTAAATCATTACGAATTCTTCACCATTTTGCTCGCTGCCATTCTGCAATCTTTTAAAATATTTCTGTGAGTTGCCTTCGGAAAACTGAAATTGTCTTAAAATCATTAAGGCCGTTCTTTGTCTGAAGAGTCGAAATCGGATTCGCGACATTAGAAATCTTAGGAGTCTCAGGCTGGAAGGCCGATGGCCCGCCGTTTTTTGGCGGGAACAGCGGAAGGTTTCCGGCCGAGACTCCTTTAGATTTCTCGCATTGAATCCGCCGAGGCTCGAAGACAAAGGAACGGCCTAATCTAGATTTGCTACCAAATCTGTGCTTGAGATTGGCGGCTTTCCTGTGGATAATACACGCCGCCATGGGCATCGAGACTTTTCCCGAAATTGAGAGTTTTCAAAAACTTCCCCGCCAAGTGATTGTCAAGGGAGGCTCCTCCAGTTTTGATCATGAAAAAGGCGCCGAGCTTCGCGGCATCGTGATCAATAACATCGGACATTCCATCCGCAACATTCGCGTGAGTGTGGTCATCTTCGATAAAAACAAACTCCCGGTTTTAAACACAAGCACCGTCACCGAACCCGAACTGCTTCCGCAAGGCGGCATTGCCAATTTCACTTTCAAGCTTGAAGAATACCCCGAACGCATTCTGGACTATCATCTCTACTCCACCTGGAATTTTAATGAAGAGCTCTAAAAACGATTTAGCCCAGACCGTTATCACGCAGGACGCTATCGACGTTCTCTTAAAAGAAAACAGAAAATTTCCTCCTCCGGCCGATTTTCAAAAAAATGCATGGGTCAAAGACGAATCCGTTTATGAAAAGGCCGCCAAAGATCCCGAGGCTTATTGGGCGGCGTGGGCCTCCGAACTTCAGTGGATGAAGCCTTGGAAAAAAATTCTCGATTGGAAACCGCCGCGCGCCCAGTGGTTTGTGGGCGGCAAAATCAACGCCTCCGTCAATTGTGTGGACCGTCACGTCTTTTCGGACACCGGCCATCATACCAAGCGCAATAAGGCGGCGATTATTTGGGAAGGAGAGCCCGGCGATACGCGCACACTGACTTATTGGGATCTTTACCGCGAAGTCAATCAATGTGCCAATGTTTTGAAAAAGCTGGGGATTAAAAAAGGCGACCGGGTCGGACTTTATCTTCCCTTGATTCCGGAGCTGTTGATTGCCTGCCTCGCCTGTGCCCGCATCGGCGCTGTGCATAGTGTGGTATTCGGCGGATTCAGTTCGGAATCTCTGCGCGACCGCATGAATGATGCCGAGGCGAAGCTTGTCATTACGGCGGATTTCGGCTGGCGCCGCGGCAATCAAATCCAGCTCAAAAAAGCGGTGGACGAAGCTTTAAGCCAAGCGCCCTCCGTTAAAAATGTGATTGTGGTGCGGCGAAACGGATCGGATCAAAAGGCTTCTCCCGAATGTTCCATGCAAGAAGGCCGCGATCTTTCTTGGCATCAACTTATGCAAGAGGCCAAGGCTTACTGTGAACCGGCCGAAACCGACGCCGAAGACATGCTTTTCATTTTATATACCTCGGGTACTACGGGAAAACCCAAAGGCATTGTGCATACGACAGGCGGGTATTTAACCGGTGTTTATGCTACGACCAAATGGATTTTCGATTTAAAAGAGGAAGATGTTTTTTGGTGTACGGCCGATATCGGCTGGATTACCGGGCATAGTTATGTGATTTATGGTCCGCTTGCCAACGGCGCGACCGTCCTGATGTATGAAGGTGCGCCGGATTGGCCGGAAAAAAACCGTTTTTGGAAGCTCATCGAAAAATACGGCGTCACCATTTTTTATACCGCGCCAACCGCAATTCGCGCCTTTATGAAATGGGGAAACCAGTGGCCGGCGGGTTGTGACCTTTCTTCGCTTCGTCTTCTTGGATCCGTGGGCGAGCCCATTAATCCCGAAGCTTGGATGTGGTATCAGGAGCATATCGGCCGTAAAAAATGTCCTGTCGTGGATACGTGGTGGCAAACCGAAACTGGATGTATTTTGATTTCTCCCTTGCCGGGCGTGACGGTCACGAAGCCCGGTTCAGCGACTAAACCTTTTCCGGGAATTTCCGCTGAAATTTTAAACGAGGCCGGGGAGTGCATTAAAACCGGCGGAGGTTATGTGGCGCTTACCAAGCCTTGGCCTTCCATGCTGCGTACCATTTATAATGACGATGAAAGATACGTGAAACAATATTGGTCCAAATGGCGGAAAGATATTTATTTTGCCGGCGACGGCGCTAACCGTGATGAAGAAGGTTATTTTTGGTTTATGGGCCGGGTAGACGATGTGATGAATGTGGCCGGTCACCGCATCGGCACGATGGAAGTGGAAAGCGCGCTAGTCGATCATCCTGCTGTGGCGGAAGCCGCGGTGGTGGGCAAGGCCCATGAGATTAAAGGACAAGCTCTGGTTGCTTTTGTCACGCTTAAGGCAGGCAATAAATCCAGTGACGATCTTGCCAAAACTTTGAAAGAACATGTGGCCAAAAAAATCGGGGCCATTGCCCGTCCCGAAGAAATTCTTTTCTCCGCCGACCTTCCCAAAACCCGTTCCGGAAAAATCATGCGGCGTCTCTTGCGCGACATTGCCGAGGGAAAGGCCTTGGGCGATACCACGACCCTTGCCGATGCTTCTGTGATCGAAAGCTTGAAGCAGCAATATGAATCCGTTGAAGGCAGTTAAACTTTTCGAACAAGCTCAAAAATATATTCCTTCCGGGGTTAATTCGCCGGTGCGCGCATTTTTGGCCATCGGCGGAACTCCGGTTTTTATTCGCAAAGGTAAAGGCCCTTTTCTTTGGGATGAATCCGGCAAAAAATATCTCGATTTCTGCATGTCCTGGGGCGCGCTTATTTTTGGGCACGCTGCGCCGGGATTGATTCGAACTCTTCGCCGGGAAATCGCAAACGGCACAAGCTTCGGCGCTTCCACCAAAAAAGAAGTTGAGCTCGCCCGCGCCATTCAATCCTTTTTTCCTTCCATGGAAAAAATCCGCCTGGTTTCTTCCGGCACGGAGGCCGTGATGTCGGCCATACGGCTGGCGCGTGGATTCACAGGCCGCAAAAAAATTCTTAAAATTGACGGCGGTTATCACGGCCATGTGGACAGCCTGCTCGTGAAGGCCGGTTCCGGTGCCGCCACCTTTGGCATTCCCGATTCCGCCGGCATTCCCGAAGAACTCGCCGGACTTACGCTCAGCATTCCTTTCAATGATTTTGAAGCGCTGGAGGAAATTTTTAGAAAAGAAGGGAAAAATCTGGCGGCATTTATTTTGGAACCGGTTCCCGCCAATATGGGCGTGGTTTTGCCCGAAGACGGATATTTGAAAGCCGCGCGTCAAATCACAAAAAAATACGGAACGCTTCTTATTTTTGATGAGGTGATTACGGGATTCCGCCTGGCGCGGGGCGGAGCGCAGGAATCCTTTGGCATTCAGCCCGATCTCACTTGTCTTGGAAAAATTCTGGGCGGGGGACTTCCGATTGCCGCTTTCGGAGGCTGGACGCAGATTATGAATTGTCTTGCCCCGGCCGGTCCTGTGTATCAAGCCGGTACCTTATCTGGAAATCCGGTGGCTGTTACCGCGGCCTTGTGGATGCTTGAAGCTTTACGCCGGCGGGAATTCGACTTGCTTTATAAGCGCGCGGAAGAATTTACGGCCGCGCTGGATCACTGGATTATGAAAAAAAATCTGCCGCTTCATCTAAATGCCATCGGTTCGATGTTCACTTTGTTTTTTACCGGCGAACCGGTCATCGATTACGCCTCGGCCAAAAAATCAGACACCGCACTTTACGCCAAGTTCTTCCACGCTGCCCTCAAGGCCGGTATTTATCTGGCCCCTTCCCAATTTGAAACCAATTTCGTTTCCACCGCGCACAGCTCCGCCCATTTGAAACAAACCCTGAAAATATTCGAGAAAATTCTCAGCAAAATTTAAGACAATTCTTTGTCTGAAGAGCCGAAATCGGATTCGCATCACTAGAAATCTTAGGAGTCTCTGGCTGGAAGGCCGATGGCCCGCTGTTTTTTAGCGGGAACAGCGGAAGGTTTCCGGCCGAGACTCCTTTAGATTTCTCGCACTGAATCCGCTGAGGCTTGAAGACGTAAGAATGTCTGGGAATTATTGGGAAAGAACTTCAAGATGGGCGGCAATGCAATGGGGCATAACGTCCAAATTGTAGCCGCCTTCAAGGAGTGAGAGGATTTTTCCGCCGGCGGATTGATCGGCCGCTTCCATCATGCGCTGGGTCATCCAGCCGTAAAATTCCGTGCTGAGGCAAATTTGGGCGAGGGGATCGGCGGTGTGGGCATCGAAACCGGCGGAAATCAAAACGGCTTCCGGTTTGTACTTTTTTATGGCCGGGAGGATTTTTTGCGTGAAGGCGTGTTCATAATCGCGGTCCGTGGAACCGGCCTCCATCGGACAATTGAGTGTTGCCCCTTTCCCCTTTCCGATTCCAACTTCATCGGCCCGGCCGGTTCCCGGATAAAAGGGGAATTGATGAAGGCTAATATAAAATACGGAAGGATCTTCTTCAAAAGTATGCTGCGTGCCGTTGCCATGATGCACGTCCCAATCGAGAATCAGGATTTTGTCGAGCCTATGTTGTTTTTGCAAATAACGGGCGGTGATCGCGATATTATTGAAAATGCAAAATCCCATGGCGTATTCCTGCTCGGCGTGATGGCCCGGCGGCCTTAAAAGGGCAAAACCATTTTGAATGTGGCCTCCCATCATTTGATCGGCCAGTTCCAGCGCGCCGCCCACGGCGAGTTTGGCAATCGCGAAGGATTTTTCCGAAATCATCACGTCGCGCGTATCGAGGTATGCAAAACCGCTTCGTGAAACTTCCTCGGCGCGGCGAATGTATTCGAGGGAGTGAACGGTTTCAATCCATTTTTCATCCGCTGGTTTGGGCGCGAAGTTTTTGAGGCGTGAAAACCAAGGAAGATTTCTGAGGTGTGAAATCGAGCTTTGAAGCCGCGCAGGGGATTCCGGATGCCCTTTGCCTGTGTCATGTTCCAAATACCGCGCGTCATAAAGAAATCCCGTAGCCATGAGCGCATTTTACCTTTTGATGCTCTGGGAGAACAGAAGATATTCTCCGCGCTTTCTGCCCGGCATGCGTCATGTTATTATTCTCAGCCATGAAACCGTTTGCCAAGCGAACCCAGTGGGAAATGGCCGCCAATCCGCTTTCACGGGCCGTGGAAGAATACAAAAAAAGCGGAAAACCTTTTTTCGACCTTACCCAGTCCAATCCTACCCGCTGTGAATTTGAATATTTAAAACCCGGACTTCTCAAGCCTTTTTTGAACGCCGCCAATTTGTCTTACGATCCCGATCCCCATGGCCTTGTTGGCGCCCGCGAAGCAATCGCCGCCTATTATGCCAAAAAAGGTATCACTGTTTTGCCGCATCAAATTTTCCTGACGGCCAATACCAGCGAAGCCTATTCCTTTATCTTTAAACTTTTGTCCAATCCGCAAGACTGCATTCTTGCTCCGCGGCCCAGTTATCCGCTTCTGGATTATTTGGCCGGTTTGAATGACGTAGAGATTGTGCGTTATCCGCTTTTTTATGAAAACAGCTGGAAAATTAATTTTGAGGATTGGAAAAAATTAGGCGCGGAAAATCCCAAGGCCGTGATGCTGATTCACCCCAACAATCCCACGGGAAATTATGTGACGAGCCCTGAGCTTCAAAAAATCCGGGAATTTTGCCGTACGTCCGGCGCCGCGTTGATTTGCGATGAGGTTTTCTTCGATTTTTCCTTCGGCGAGGGGAAAGACAAGGCGCCGAGTTTTGCCGGTGAAAAGGAACAGCTTACCTTTACTTTGTCCGGCATTTCCAAAATACTCGGGTTGCCGCAAATGAAACTTTCCTGGATTGTGGTTTCGGGGCCGGAAGGTCTTGCCCGGGAAGCGATCAGCCGGCTTCAGATTATTTCGGATACTTATCTTTCCGCGAGCACTCCTTCTCAAAATGCTCTCGAGGAATGGTTTGGCTACGCCGAGCCAATCCAGCGGGAAATTCGTGAACGTGTTTTAGAAAACCGGAATTATTTATCCCAAAAAATTTCCGGCATTCAAAACGCAAAACTTCTCGAAGCTTCAGGCGGCTGGTATGCCATGATTAAAACGTCTTTGGCGGATGATGAGGAATTTGTCTTGGAATTAATTCGTGAGGCCGGCGTCTTGATTCATCCCGGTTATCTTTATGAGGCCGGGGAGGAAAACCTACTTGTCTTAAGCTTGA
The DNA here is from genome assembly GCA_016196565.1 of Candidatus Omnitrophota bacterium. Next base: position 66,208 of record JACPXK010000068.1, read on the forward strand.
TTGTTGCGCCTGATATTTTCAGGGAAGGAATCAGCCGGATGGCGGGGTTTTTGTCTCGTCAATCATTTCATAAATAGACTGGCTCTGGCCGGTGTCCGTGAATTTAGCATCGGGTGTGTAAGAAAAACTGTTTATCCGGGTCACTTTCGCGATGACTTTCCCGTTTTTCCAATCAAAATAATTTGTTTCGTCGATGGTGGCTTGAATCGTCATCTTAATCGTTTTGAAAAGGATTTTCATTTCTTCTTGTTTGGTCTGCGACGCCCGGGTTTTAATGACCGCCACCGGTTTGCCTTTGACCGCGGCGAAACCTTCCAGCGTGCTTGTGGCGCGAAGAACATAAGGCAAAGGATTTTTTTGTTTTACCAATAGGGATTCGAGTTTGAGCGAAAGAATTTCCTCATAATTCCAGGTATCGCCGATTTTTACCGGGCCTTCCGGTAAAACCGAAGTCCGGTTCCACTTTTCGATTCTAAAGGTCCCGATTTTGGATTTGTGATGGCCGCGTATGAATTTTATAATTTCGCCCCGGTCGCTTATTTCGGTTTCCTCGAGCATAGCGCCGCCCCCTTCTTCAATTACCGTTTCGGATTTTAAAAGATAGTGCGGAGTGCCGCCAATAGATTCGTAGTGATTTTTCTGTTTTCTCGTCATTTCGACTTTAAGGCCTTGGTTATTTTTGATTTGGGCAAACATTTGAGTTTTTTCCAGGGCTTGTTCTACGCCGTCCGGCGGAGGAATCAAACGAAGGGTAATTCCCGAGGCTTCTTCCGGGGTGGGTGTGCGGTCGACAATGCTGAGCCGTATGACAGGATCTTCAAATTGAACCGGGGCTTGTTTGAAAACCAAACTTGCGCAGCCGTTAAGAAGAAAAATGACGAGGAAAAAATATTTAATGCGCGACATGATAAGGTAAATTCCTCAAAATGGTCCAGGCACGGTAAATTTGCTCACTGGCCACCACGGCGGCCAGTTCATGCGGCAAAGTGAGCCGGCCAAAACTCCAAATCAGCTGCGGTTTAAGATTTTCAATCTCGGTTTTATTCAGCCCATCGGGGCCGCCGATCACAATTTCCAGTTCCCGGGCGCCGGAATCCATCACCTTTTGCAAGATTTTGGCAAGTTCGTCGGAAGAAATTTCTTTGCCCGAGCGATCACACACCCAAATTTTTTTCCCCGGCTCCGCCGCGGCGCGTTTTTGATTCCATCCTCCGGCTTCACAGGGGCAGAAATGAGAAATCCTTTTAAAATATTCCGAGAAGACGGCAAAGGCGTTTTTATCTTTAAAGGCTTCACCGCCGATCCGGGGCGTTTGTTTCCAGGTAAGAGAAAACCGGATTTTCATTCGGGAACAGGAGGCGGAGGAGCCGGGGCTTCTTGGGCAAGGATGATAAACGATTTGGTGCCGAACACTTCTTCGTCGGCAAGAATACGGAATTCGTATTTGCCGGCATGCTTGAATTCCAAACCTTTCAGATTGTAAACGAGTTCATAGGAGGCCAGTTTGTCGGTGACATTGAGAGGGCCGATAATGCCGCGGCCGATCGCCTCGCCGGTTTTCAAATCCACCAGTTCCAATTTGAATTGATAACTGCCGAGCGCTCCGGTGAATTTGACATACACGCTGAGCGCTCCGTGGCGAAAGGGGAATTGAGAAGTGCTGATTTCTTCGAAAATTCCGATCAGGCTTTTTTTATTCGTGCCCAACTCTGTGATGATACTGTCGCAGACAAGCATGGCTTCCTTGCACGGCTTAATCTTGTTCACCCTGACCCCCTTTGTAATGCCTGATGATTGACCGGTCCCATGCCGCGGCCGAGGCCGGGATTGGTTTCAATGGCGCGGGTAATGAATTTTTTTGCCTCACCGACGGCCGTCAGCAAATCCATGCCCTTGGCCAAATAAGCCGTAATGGCGGCCGAATGCGTGCATCCTGTGCCGTGCGTGTGTTCCGTCGTGATGCGGGCGGCGGAAAAAGAATGAAATTTTCCTTCATAAAATAAAATATCTTCGGCGCTTTCTTGCGCGTGGCCGCCTTTGACGAGCACCGCGGAAGGTCCGAAATCCGCAATGATTTTTGCGGCGCGTTCCAGAGAAGATTTATTTTGAATGGAAATGCCGGATAAAATCGAAGCCTCGGGGATATTCGGTGTTACGAGAAAAGCGTGGGGGAGAAGCTTCTTGCAAAGGATTTGGCGCGCGCGCGCCGAATCTTCCATAAGTGCGGCTCCGTGCTTGCTGATCATCACCGGATCCACCACCAGTGGGAAATCAAAACGGGCGGCGCGTTCGCCGAGGGCTTCGATCACTTCTGCGGAGCCCAAGGCCCCGGTTTTGGCGGCGCCCGGCGTTATATCCTCCAAAACGGTATTGAGTTGTTTCATGACCAGATCCGGATTAAGCACGCTCACTTCATCCAGCCGCTGGGTATTTTGAACGGTCAAAAGCGTAATCACGCTCATGCCGTAAACCCCCATTTGATGAAAGGTCTTTAAATCGGCCTGAATGCCGGCGCCGCCTGAGGGATCGGAGCCTGCTAGGGTGAGGGCAATGGGAATCATAGAGCCACTATTATACGCAAAAACCCTTAATTGCCCAGGCAAGCCTTCCTTGCTATAATTCCAAGTCTCATGCCGACCATTACTCTCGAGGAAATCTACGCTCCGGTGGAATCGCGCCTTCAGGCGATTCCCGAAACCATTTTGGAGCTTCTTTCTACTCCCAATGAACTTGCCGGCGATGTCATTGAGTACTTTTTTTCCGGCCGGGGAAAACTCCTTCGCCCAGCCCTGACCCTTTTAGGGGCGGAGCTCAAAACGCCCAATACTTTTTCTGAGACGAAACTTTTACGGCTTGCCGCCTCTTTTGAAATTTTCCATGCGGCCACGCTGATTCATGACGACATTATTGATTCTGCTTATCTCAGGCGCAACATTCCTACCATTAATGTGAAATGGGGGCCGGAGGTCGCGGTTTTGGTGGGGGATTATCTTCACGACAAAGCCATTGCCGCCATTTTTGAAAACGGCAGTCCTGCGATTGTTTCCCGTTTTCTTCAAACCGCCGGCGAGGTTTGTGACGGTGAAATTCACGAACTCAAAGAAAAAGATAATTCCGGACTCACGGAAAAAGAATATTTGGCCATTATCGAGAAAAAAACCGCCTCTCTTCTAGCCTGCACGCTGGAAGCCGGCGCCCTTTTTGCCGGTGCCAACGCTGCCGAAACTGATGCCCTCGGCCGTTTTGGGCGTGATTTCGGCAATGCCTTTCAAATTGTGGATGATTGCCTGGATTTTACGGCCAGCGAGCATGAATTCGGCAAAACCCTTGGAGCCGATTGTTTGGCGGGAGTGATGACCCTTCCTTTAATCCGCCTTCTGGAAATTCTCGGGGCTTCCGAAAGAAAAGAACTTCTCTATATTTTTAAATCCGAAACCATGGACCGTTTTCAAATCGTGCAGGGTAAAGTGCGCGATTTCGGCACCATTGACTACGCTTTAGAGAAGGCCAAAAAATACAGCGAAAGCGCCAGGGGAGCCTTAACCCTTTTTAGCGACTCTCCCGCCAAGCGAAGTCTCGAGCGCCTTGTGGACTATGTGCTTGAGAGAAACCGGTAAAAAAGGCCTTTTGCCTTTATGCTCTACCTTGTCCCCACTCCCATCGGCAATTTGCGTGACCTCACCTTCCGCGCGCTGGATGTGTTGAAAAATTCCGACCTTGTGCTTTGCGAAGACACGCGCCAAACTAAAAAACTTTTTGATGCTTATGAAATTCAAAAGCCGATGATGAGTTTTCATGAATACAGCTCGAAGACAAAAATCGAACAAATTTTGAATACCCTGCGCGAAGGAAAATCCGTGTCCCTTGTTTCCGACGGCGGCACGCCGCTTATTTCCGATCCCGGTTTTGAGCTGGTGCAGGCGGCGCTGCAGCAGGGCCTCGCGGTGGAGTCTTTGCCCGGGCCTTCGGCGGTGATTACCGCGCTGGCCGGAAGCGGATTGGCCGTGGACAGTTTCAGCTTTTTCGGATTTCCTCCGGCAAAATCCGCTGCCCGGAAGAAATTTTTCTCTGAACTAAAAACGCGCGAAGAAACCCTGATTTTTTACGAATCGCCTTTTCGAACCGTGCAAGCGCTTACGGATATGAAGGAAGTATTCGGTGACCGCGAAGCGGTGGTGGCGCGGGAAATGACCAAGAAATTCGAGGAATACCGGCGTGGCACGCTTTCCGGGCTCGCGGAATATTTTTCCAAAAAAAAAGTGCTGGGTGAAATCGTGATTCTTGTCAGCGGCGCCGGCCGCAAATCGGTTTTATGAACCGGCTTGCGATTTTTGTTTCGGGAAGCGGCACGAATATGGAAAATCTCATCAAAGAAATTCAGGCGGGGCGTATTCCCGCGGTCGCCGAGCTTGTGATTTCCGACAGTCCCGAGGCCAAGGCCATTCAAAAGGCCGAAAATCTTGGTGTGACGGTCCGTGTGGTGGAAAGGAAAAAATTCAAAATCAAGCAGGAATTCGAAGACGAAATTATTTGGTATCTAAAACAGCACAAAATCGATTATATTGCCCTGGCTGGTTTTATGAAAATTCTCAGTCCTGAATTCGTGAAGCTTTATTGGGGAAAAATTATCAACATTCATCCTTCGCTTCTTCCCGCTTTTCCGGGAGGCCACGCCATCCGTGATGCTTTTGAGGCAAAAGCCAAAGAAACCGGTGTGACGGTTCATTTTGTGGATACAGGAGTAGATACCGGGCCGGTGATTTTGCAAAAGAAGCTTTCCGTGGCAAGCGATGAATCCCTTGACAGTCTGGAGACTAAAATCCATCATATCGAATACGAAATTTATCCCGAAGCCTTGCGCCGTGTTTTTATGGGCCAAATCAAAACACCCGAAAAGGAATCTTGATGATGAAATTTGAATCTGATTGTCATTGCTTCGCTCACTTCGTTTGCTCGCAATGACAAAGTCTTTTTTTGTTTTATTCTTCTTATTTGTTTTTTCCGGATGCCGCATTGAATTTCATGCCCAGTCGGATGTGCGTGACGATGGCTCCATTGAACGCACCACGACTTTTTTCGCCCAGGACAAGGCGGACCGCGAAGAACTCAGTCTGCGTTACGAACTTCCCGCCGATGGCGTTTGGAAGGATGCACCCCTCAATGTTTTTAAATTCCTCTTAAAAGGGCCGGAAGTTCAAATGTTTTCGAGTTATGAAGCCAAACAGGTGATTAGCGCCCGAAACACTCCGGTGACGGATTTCAAGCGTTTTACCGTGGCCAAAGACCGGGCGGCCTTCAATCAATTTTCGGTGCGCCTCAAAAATTTTTGGTTTGTGAAATGGTTTGATTACGAGGAAAAATACGTCGATGTGATCGATCCGGGCAAAGTAAAGCTTGTGATTGAAAAGGTCATGGAAAAAGGCCTTACCACCTTTCATGGCGAGCTTTCTTCGCGTCTTCAGAATCCGGATCTGGTCAAACGCATCATGCCCGAGATCAAAGCAAAATATGAAGGACTGCTTAGCCGTTATTACACCCTGGTAAGCGACAAGGGCTGGGATTTCAAAGGCGTTGAAAAGTTAAGCCAGGAAATCCAGAAGGAATTTAGTTCCGATGCCGCTTCAAATTTCCTTACGGAAAAATTTAAAGAGCTGGATAATCCTAAATCGCGCCAGCACATTGCCGACGCTTTTCATGCCACCGGTACAATCATGGACGAGTGGCTCAGCCAGGACAAAGAACTTCAAGCCTATGGCCAGGATATTTTCGGTGCCCACGGTTTTCCTATTTTTCAGGCCTATGATTTTACCGTGGGGGTACGCTTACCCGGACGTGTGATTCAAAATAATGCCGCCGAAAAGAAGGGCAATACGCTTGTTTGGCATTTTACGGCCGAAGGTCTGACGCAAACGTTGCACGCGCGGTCCCGCAAAATTTATCCCGAAAGAATTTTCGCGGCGGCCCTTATCCTCGTTTTCCTTCTCTTCCTTTTGAATCATCTCGTGAAAAAAGGAGATGAAGGTCCGAAAACAAAAAAGAAAATAAAAAAATAAATCGAAAGGAAAATTTTTTCAATGAATGCTGCAAAAATAAAATCCGTCAAAAGTCGTGAAATTCTTGATTCCCGCGGGAATCCTACCGTAGAGGTGGACATCTTTTTAGATAATGGAATCGAGGGCCGTGCGGCCGTGCCAAGCGGCGCCTCGACCGGAGAGCACGAGGCAGTTGAGCTTCGTGATGGGGATAAAAAACGCTATCTTGGAAAAGGGGTGTTAAAAGCCGTCAGCCATGTGAACGGTGAAATTCAAAAAGCTATTTTGGGAAAAAATATTTTTGAACAGGAAGAAATCGACCGGCTGATGATCAAGCTGGACGGTACGGAAAATAAATCCCGGCTTGGGGCCAATGCCATTCTCGGCGTTTCGCTTGCCGCCGCCCACGCTGCCGCCAATGCCAAAGGCCTTCCTTTATATGAATATCTCGGCGGACCGAGCGCCAATTTGCTTCCCGTCCCCATGATGAATATCATCAACGGCGGTGTGCATGCGGACAATAATGTGGATTTGCAGGAATTCATGATTATGCCTTTCGGCGCCCGCGCTTTTTCCGACGGCCTGAGAATGGGCGCGGAAATTTTTCATAATCTAAAGAAAATCCTTCACGCCAAAAAACTTTCCACGGCCGTGGGGGATGAGGGCGGTTTTGCCCCGGATCTCAAATCCAATGAAGAAGCCCTGGATGTCATTATGCAGGCCATTGAAGCGGCCGGCTATAAACCGGGCGTGGAAATAAAAATTGCGCTGGACCCTGCGAGTTCGAGTTTTTACGGCCAGGACAAAACCGGATCGAATAAAAATCCCGGCAAATATGTGCTGAAAGCCGAAAAAGACAGCGTGAAGACGGGCGAGCAAATGGTGGATTTTTATGAAAAGCTTTGTGCGCGTTATCCGATTTTCTCTATCGAAGACGGCGTGGCCGAAGATGATTGGGATGCCTGGAAAAGCCTCACGCGGCGGCTCGGCGACAAAGTTCAGCTTGTGGGAGATGATTTATTTGTGACCAATACCAAAAGGCTGGAACGGGGAATTAAGGAAAAGGCCGCCAATTCCATTTTGATTAAGGTCAATCAAATCGGCACCTTGACCGAAACCATCGAGGCCGTGAAGCTTGCCCATCGGCACAATTACACGGCGGTGATGAGCCACCGTAGCGGTGAAACCGAAGACACCACCATCGCCGATCTTGCCGTGGCGCTTGCCACCGGACAAATCAAAACCGGATCAACTTCCCGCACGGACCGTATCGCCAAATACAATCAGCTCCTTAGAATCGAAGAAAGACTGGGCAAAAAAGCGGTTTACGCCGGCACTCAAAATTTGGCCGGTTCGCGTTCGTGAGAAAATCATTTCTTCTGCTTTGGATTTCGGTGGCCGGGATTCTTCTTTTTTTCTGGCTTTATTTTCCGACGCTGTCGCGTTACCGGGAACTGAAAATCGAAGAAGAAACGATTAAACGCGAACTGGCGCAAGTGAATGAAAAAATCCGGGAGCTTTCCAAAGAGCGCGATCTTTTGAAAAACGATTTGACCTATTTGGAAAAGGTCATTCGCGATGAGCTGGGACTGGTCAAACCCGGTGAAATCGTCTATAAATTCGTGCACGACACGATCAAGCCTTCGGCGTCACCTTCCCCTTTGCCTATGCCTTCTCCCGTTGTTGCTGAAGAATCAAACTAAGCGCTCGAGTGCGGGGGGAAAAGGCGACTCGAAACTTAGCCATTGGCCTGTCACCGGATGAATAAGTTGAATCCGCCAGGCGTGAAGCGCGATGCGGCCGGCGGGGTCGGTTTTCGCGCCGTAAGTTTCGTCGCCCGCAATAGGATGGCCCAAATCCGCTAAGTGCACACGGATTTGATGTCTTCGTCCGGTTTCAAGCCGCACTTTCACCAGCGAATAATTTTCATTACTCTTTAAAACCTCGTAATGAGTCACGGCCTTTTTGGAATCTTCCCGTTTTGGGCCGCTCACCACACGCAAAATTTTATTTTCCCTCAAATAACTCGAAATCACTCCCGAAGTTTTTCGCGGGCATCCTTCCACCACGGCCAGATATTCCTTGGTAAAATCAAACCAATTCTCCTGCAGCCGGAATTTGGCGGGCGCGGTTTTGGCGAACATAAGTAAACCCGAAACATCGCGGTCAAGCCGGTGCACGACAAAAACACGTTTTTTATATTGAGGCTTACGGTCCCGTCCGGCCGCTTTTTTATTCAGGTAGTCATTGACGGCAAAAATCGCGGTTTCGCGCTGAATCTTGTCCGTTGAGATAGTCAAAAGACCGGCAGGTTTGGTGATGATAAACAGGACATCGTCTTCATAAATAATAGAAAGATTGAATTGCGAAGACGGCGTCACGGCCCGGGATTTAGAAATTTCGATTTGAATTTCATCGCCGGGACGGACCGGATGATCGAATTGCGTGATGATTTGACCGTTTACCGAAACCAAACGGCGTTGAAGAAATTCACGCACCCGCGTTTTTTTGGTGTCGGCAAGAGCGGTGAAAAGAAAATCCAGCAGCCGGCCTTCACTGCTAGGTTTTAAGATGGCCATAGAGTCAACCTTATTCCTGTGACATTTTGATATTTGAGGAAGGAACGAGTTTCAAGAAAACATAAAGAAGAAAAACGCAAATTCCGGAAATGGAAGCGCTGAACGTGAAGGCGGTTTGCGACCCCCATTTTTGCCATAAAAGTCCGAACAAAAGGCTGGCTGGAAGCGCCATCGTTCCCACCACAAAATAATACCAGCCAAAAGCTTGTCCGCGCGCGGAAGGTTCGGAATAATCGGCTAATATTGCCCGCTCGGTGCCTTCTGTCAGCCCATAAAAAAGCCCGTAGAACGCGAAAAGGACCCACGCATGCCACGTTTGGCTGGCATGGCCAAACCCCAAATACACCAAGGTATAAACCGTCCACCCTATGAGCATCATTTTACGGCGTCCGATTTTATCCGAAAGCATGCCGAAAGGAAGAACGGCCGCGGCTTTCACACCTTGAAGTATCATCCAGAGCAGGGGCAAAAATTTGGCCGGGATGCCGAGTTCCTGGGCCCGCAAAAGAAGAAAGGCATCGGAGGAACAACTCAAAATAAAAATCGCAAGGATGATCAGATAAAGGCGTAATTTCCCGGCAGGAAATTTCATCTGGAATTTTTGTGGGAGCGTGCGTTTCGCGACAGGAACGACCTCGCGTACTTTCCAAAAAATAAGGGCAACCGCCAAAAGACCGGGAACGGAAGCGATTAAAAAAAGTTTCCGCAAGTCTGTGATTAATGTGGCCAATAAAATAGTGGCGATCAAGGGGCCGATCATCGCGCCGGCATTATCCATAGAACGCTGCAATCCGTAAGCCTTTCCACGATGAAAAGGTTCGACGGAATCGGCGATCAACGCATCGCGCGGCGAAGACCGAATGCCTTTTCCCATGCGGTCCGTGAAACGAATAAAGAAAACCACCCACGGAGTCCAGGCAAAAGCAAGAATGGGTTTTGCCAGGGAAGATAGACTGTAGCCGGCAAGTACGATTTTGCTCCGGTCCCGCGCGCGGTCCGCCAGAATTCCAGAAAAAAGCATAAAGAAGGCGGCCGTGGAATCGGCGAATCCTTCAACTAGCCCGAGAAATCCTTTTTGGGCCCCCAAATATTGAGTCAGAAAAACGGGCAGGAGGGGAAAAACCATATCGCTTGAGACATCGGTAAGAAAACTTACCAGTCCAAAAATCCAAACGATTTGCGGAATGCCTTTCAGTTTCATAAAAGAACATTAATACTTAATATTGGATTCGCGGACCGTGCTGTCCTTTTCCACTTCATACTGAAGTTCATTGATTTTGCCTTCCGCGCGCTTTTGTTCGAGCGTGGACAATTTGGCTTTTTCGGCAGGGCTGAGTCCTTCTTTAAGGGTTGGGGGGACTTCGGGGATTTTTACACCTTCTTCGACCTCGATTTTCTTGGGTTTTGGTACTTTCACTTCTTCAATCTTGGCTTCTTCGCCTTTTATTTCCACGACTTTTGTTTCTGTTTCGGCGGCTTGCGCAACTGCCACCGAAACCGTTAGCATGATCAATAACCATCGCAATGTTTCAAGACGCATAAAAGCTCCTTTCAGCCTTTTGATTTTGCCTTCTATCATACAATGTTTTTGATGCGCCGGAAAGCGCTTCATCTGATATGATATTTGGCAGCGGAAAAACCCATGAAAATTTTGATCCTCTATAATGCCTGGTCCGGCCATAAGCGCGTGAATTTTTCCGCTTATTTGGATGCGCTTGCCAAGCGCGGAGCGCATGTCGAAACCCGTACCATCGGCGAGAGTTTTAATCTCAAAGAACTTCTTACGGATGCTCAAAGTTTTGACCGCGTGGTGATCGCGGGCGGGGACGGCACGGTTTCCACGGCTGCCGGAATCCTGCAGAATACCGGTGTCCCGATCGTGGCTTATCCCGGTGGTACCGCCAATCTTTTAGCGCTTAATTTAGGCATGCCGTTCGATCCTCTTAAACTGGTTGACGTGACTTTAAATGGAAGGCCTGTCCCGACGGATCTTGGGGAAATCGAATACACTCGCTTTTCCCGCCGCGATTATTGGCAGGAACGTTTACTGAAGCGCCATATCGAAAGGGCGCCGGCAAAAGTTTATTTTTCCGTGATGGCCGGCTGCGGATTTTCGGCTCAAATGATGAGCGAGGCCCAGCCTTTAAAATCCAAATGGGGTGAGGCTGCTTATTGGATCAGCGCTTTTTTAAGTCTTTTCCCGAGGCGGGCCCGTTTTTCTCTGACTATAGACGGCAGAAAAATTCAAACCGCAGGTATCGGCATTCTTCTTCTTAATTTTGAAAAAATTCAATTTGATTTAAAAGTAGTGGGCAGCGCCCACGCCTCGGACGGACGATTGGAAATTATGGTCGTCAAGGCGCGAAGTCTTTTTGGATTAATTCCTATTTTGTGGGGGGCCATCCGCGCGAAATTCGGCCTCGGCCGGCCCCATCTGCCTGAAATCATGGAAACTTATCAAGCCGCTGAAATCGAAGTTTTGAGCCATCCGCCGCTTCGACTGCAATTTGACGGCGAACTTTTGAAGAAAGCCTCCCGGTTTAAAGTGCATGTTTGCCCCGGGGCGACGATATTTATTTATGGGACCCAAGAATCTCTTCAAAAATCTCCCAATCCGGTGGACAGTGCCAGCCAAGAAACCCGTTGAATTGAGCTGGTTAATCCCCTAGAATAGCCACTTCGAGTTACCTTCCTATCTACGTATCGCATTATTCCATACGGCGCGGGGTGGAGCAGTCCGGTAGCTCGTTGGGCTCAAGTTGGGCTGGTCAGCCGGTAACGGTTGATCGATACCTGTCAAACTCGGTGAAGCCTTGTCCTGAAATCAGGGTGGTAATACCGAGCCAAGCCCGCCAGAAATAGCGGGAAGGTGTAGAGACTAGACGGCAGGCACCCGAAGTGTTGGTCGGGTGAAGGTATAGTCCAGACTACAAATCCGCGGGTCCCGCGGAGCAGCGAAAGCTGTAGTAGGATGCATAACCCAAAGGTCGGCGGTTCAAATCCGCCCCCCGCTAGACAAAAGGGAGTTGTGGCTTTTGCCGCAACTCCCTTACCTTTTTATTGCCAAACAACCTTAAAACTTTAATTCCTCAACGGTAAAGAATTTAGCTTTCTCCAAACTAGGCTGTAGGTATAATAACCCCGGATAAGCAAACGATTTAAAGAATCAGAGGTGACTCGTGAAGAAAAAGTTAATCACTCGATCAAAGAATATTCTTGGCGGCACACCTGTTTTTGCAGGAACGAGAGTTCCTGTTCGGGCTTTATTCGACTATCTGGAAGCCGGCAGGTCTCTGGACGAATTTTTAGATGATTTTCCTTCCGTCCGCAAAACCCAAGCGGTGGGTCTCATTAAGCTTTTTAAAGCGAATGTTTTGAATCCCCATGAACGTGCTGCTTGACGAGTGTATTCCCCGGAAATTAAAGCACGAATTAAAAGGACATTTTGTTTCTACCGTCGCCGAATCGGGTTGGTCAGGAAGAAAAAATGGCGAATTACTCCGGTTGGCTGAAAAGAAATTTGATGTCTTCATTACTGTTGACCAAAATTTAAGTTATCAACAGAATATTATCAAATTCAAAATATCCGTTATTCTGCTCACTGCCAAAGACAACGATTTAGATACGATGAAGACTTTTATGCCTAAGGTCCGTCACATTTTAGAATCCCTCAAAGCTGGCCACGTTTTTAAAGTCAAACTGTAGCCATTCATTGAATTAGCGCGAAGATGATAGCAAAACAGAATTACTTCCAGAAAATAAATGATTTAATTCAAAAATACGCTCAAACCGGTGATAGGAGCGAGCTTGAAAAAATCCCACTAGAGGATTTAAAGCTTGCAAAATTCATCAATCATTCTTATTCCTCATTCGATTGGTATAAATTTTATGGCGAATTGATAAGGATGAGAGAGGAAAGGATAAAAGAAGATCTAAAAATTAAAGCCGAAGCACATAAGCATTACCGGCAAGTGGGCATTGGGTATACAGCAACAATAATTACTCTTAGTCTTCTTCAACTCAAATATTTCCATGATATTTTTGCTTCAGGTTCACTTTATTTCGATATGTTCGGAATTGATATTACCGATGGCATAAAGCTACTTTTGATGTTCCCATTAATTTTCTTGCCCCTCTTTTCGGTGCTGTCTCAGTTTTTAATTTTTAACGGGTATCTAGCCGAGGCTAGAGGATTGCCAAATTTTAACGAAAATTTTTTTGGGCCGGCTGATGAAATCATTAACGCGACCCAAGTGCTTTTTTTGATAGGGACATGTATTAGCTTGTTTTTTATTTTTAATTGGTGGGCAATATTACCGAATGGCATTATGTTCTGGTTTTTCAAGCGTTATTATTGGCCAATATTTAAAGCGCAAATTAAAAAATGGATAGAAGCGTTCGAAAAAACCACTTAGTAACTTTAATAGTTTAAGAGAAAATATCTACGTGCCTGAATTACCAAAAACTAACGCTTCACTAAAATCATATGCTGTCCTTCGCCGCGTGGTGGAGGAGACTTTGCTGGTCGGTCAGCAGAGGATTGAGGCGCTGAAGGTTCAGACTTATTGGCGGACTGGGGCCTCCATTAATGAGCATGTGCGCTTAAACGGTGCGCGGGCGGAGTACGGGAAAAAAGTTCTTCTGACTCTTGGCCGGGATTTGGATTTGGACGAAAGTGTGCTTGGCCGCTGCAGCCGGTTTCATGAAAAATTCCCTCATTTAAAGATTCAGGCCACGTGGCCTGAATTGCCCGCAAACCCCCGTCAAATCGAGAAAAATGCCTCAGGAAAACCGCTTTCTTGGAGCCATTTCCGGATCTTGATTACGATTGAAAACGACCGGGTTCGAAACCGCCTGGCGGAAAGAGCCGCTCACGGTAATTGGACAGTTGAAAGACTCGAGGAAGAGGCTTGGAAATTCAAAACAGGCCGTGCCTTGACGAATTCTTCCGGCAACGGCAGAAAAAATTTACTTACGCCGCGGCTCGGCCGGCTCAACACTTCACGTCTCGTGGCGCCTTCCAAAATTCATTGGCCGGCGAAATCCGGGTTGATGTTTGACCGTGGATTCAAATCTTATGATTGGCTTGCACCGGACAAAGTGCGCGGCTTCAGCGCTGACGAAATTATCGAGGTGAGAAAAAGCCGCCTCGCAAAATCCAAACGCACGGAGCGCGATCTTTTTACTTACCTAGCTTATGTGGATTATGTGATTGACGGCGATAGTGTGCCCCGTAAAACTGCACAAGAGATGAGGGTAGGCCCCTCGAAATCGATTTACGGGAATGGATTTCAAAGCGCCTTAAGCGGCGTTGGATAAAAGCCAAGGTCGTGAGCGTTAAGGAAAAGACCCTGTTAA
>JACPXK010000069.1 GCA_016196565.1 Candidatus Omnitrophota bacterium
AGCCAGCGCTTTGCCTGCGGCTTCCTTCAGATTCCATCTCGCGATGGACACCCTTGCCGTCCAGCTAACAATTCCCCTTGCCGGGTTTGTGAAGGACTTTCACCTTCAAGTGAGTGCGCCCTGCCGGGCGCACAAACAAAAGGGACAGATCGATGATTGATCTGTCCCTTTATCGGCTAAAAAAATATTTTAATGAACGCAGGCGTTATGAACTATTTCCCGCTTTCAAGAAAGGAGCTTAATTTGTTCCAGGTTTGACGGCCGACCACACCATCGGCTTCAAGCCCATTGTCGGATTGAAAACTTTTTACGGCATCGCGTGTCGCGGGACCGATTTTTCCGTCCACACCCCCTTGATAATACCCGGCATTTTTGAGAGCCTTTTGAATATTAGCGGAAGGCAGTTCAAAACCGGAAGGGGTGCGGTAAATTCCTTGCGCCACAGAAGCGCTTCCTGATACGGAACGGCGCGAACCTGCCGAGACATTGTCTCCGGCTTGAATGGCGGCGCGGGTTTCCTGAAGGGCTTGATCAAGACGCACGACTTCATCGGTCAAAGCGCTGATTTGGGTCTGCATGGAATTCATTTGTTTATTTTTTTTGGAAGCGCAGCCGGTAAAGGCAAGCATGATTCCCAACGCGAAAAGCATACTTAAGCGAAGTGATCGGTTCATTAGGGAGTTTCTCCTTATTTGTGGGTTAAGAGGTGATTAAAACTTTGTGATACGCGCGTAATCTAACAAAATTGCTTTTCAAAATCAATGAAAACATCGGTACAAAACCCGTTTTTATGAGTCTTTATTAATTGCGCCGGCGGCCAAAAATGCGGAGCAGCAGCAAAAACAAATTGATAAAATCCAGGTAAAGGGCCAAAGCGCCGAGCAAGGCCATTTTCTGCAAACTCTCGTGGGAATCAAATCCCCGGGCATGAATCATCTTTAGCTTTTGTGTATCATAAGCTGTCAATCCCACAAAAATTAAAACCCCTACATAGGTAATGCCCCAGTAAAGAATGGGGTTGGCGAAAAACATATTCACGAGCGATGCGATAATCAACCCGATCAAAGCCATGAAGGCGATATTGCCCACCGAGCTTAAATCCGTTTTGGTGACATAGCCGTAAAGGCTGACTGCCGCAAAAGTTCCGGCGGTAATAAAAAAGGTGGTGGCAATGGAAACGGAGGTGTAAATCAGAAAAATGGAGGAAAGGAGTATTCCATTCAACATGGCATAAACCCCGAATCCAAAAATGGCCGTACTGGCACTGATTTTTGCAATGGCTGCGCTAAGCCAAAACACAATGCCGAGCTGGGCCACGACCAGGATAATGAGAAGAACCGGATTTCTCATAATCGTCATCAAAAAATTGGGGTTCGAGGCCGTCCATGCGGCCACAACACCTGTCATGATAAGTCCCGCGGCCATCCAAAAATAAACCGCGGAAAGAAAGCTGCGCTGCGAAATTTCTGACTGCGATAGCGATAATGAATTGTCGTTCATGGCTCCTCCAATAAATCAAAACTTCAAGTTTTGATTTGTTTATTGTCCTGAGACATTGGTCTCAGGGCTTATTACATTACTTTGATGCCGAAAACCAAAAATTCAGTGTGGGAAACCATGCGCTGAACCGGGCGGGACTTCCCTTCCCGGGCCAGGATTTCCCGTTGTAAAAGTTCCACAGCCTCGACTTGAATAAAACCGGCACGCCTTAAAGTTTCGGCCATTCTTTCGATTTGATTAAAAGTGGGATTAAGACTGACCACACGTCCTCCCGATTTGAGTGCCTCTTTGACCACTTCCACTTCTTCCCAAGGCTGAGGAATGTCGAGAACGACGGCGTCGAAATCTTTTTCGCCAAAAGGTTCTGCGGCCACGCGTTGTTCAAAAGAAACAAACGCGTCGAGTCCGGCACGTTTTATATTTTTCACGGCATTTTTAGGAAGGTCGGTGCGCCGGTCATAAGTAAACACACGGCCGGAAGGCGCCACCATTTGGGCGAGGGCCATGGTGAGCGAACCCGAACCGGTTCCCACTTCAAGCACTTTGCAGCCCGAATGAATGCCGGCTTTCATCATTAAAAAGGCGGCGTCTTTGGGATAAATAATTCCGCTTTCGCGCGAGGCCTTCATCATAAGATCTTCCATGGAAGGCTTTAAAAGATAGCCGGTGCCGTGATCGCAAATCACTTTTTGGCCGAAATCCTGGCCGATCCATTCGTCCACGAGCAAGGGTTTGCCGCAATGAATGCCGACGCGTTTGCCCCGCGTCACTTCCACCATGTAGGTGGTCTCCCCTTCAAACCAGAGGAGGACAAGGCTTCCCTCTTTGATTTTATTGGAATTGGGAGACAGGTCACTGCCAGGAAGTATCACCGGCAAAGTTATTTCAGGAATAATGGCCGTATTTTCTGCAGACATTCGATTACCAACCCTTCTTTTTCGCGAGTTCCAGAAGCTCCGGAAAACCATCCACCAGAGCATCAGGGCGGGCTAATTTTAGCTCATTTTGATCCGAAAAGCCATGAGTGATAAGGACTATTTCAATCCCTGCGGCACGGGCGGTTTCGGTGTCCACCAGGCTGTCTCCTACCATTAATGCCTCTTCCGGCCTGACGGATTCTCTTTCCATGATTTCCAAAAGGGCGGCGGGCGAGGGTTTTTGAGGATACCCGGAATTGCCGGCCACGACTTCAAAGAAATAAGCCCCTACGCCCAGCTCATTCAAAAGGTCCTGGGAAAAAGGATTGGGTTTATTGGTCAGAACCATTTGTTTGCGGGATTTGAAATACTGCAAAAATTCGGCGGTGCCCGGATAAAGGCGGCTGTGGTCCATCATATGTTCGCCGTAATGCTTGCGGTAAATCTTTGCGCCCTGCTCGATTTTTTTCTCGTCAGAAGTTTTGAGGCAGGATTTGATGAGATGATGAAGGCCGCGGCCGACATAAGTCCAAATTTCTTCGCGCGCGAGCTTGGCCTCGCCCATCATGGTGAGCATATAATTGGCGGCAAGCGTAATGTCTTCGCGGGTGTCGACCAGCGTTCCGTCTAAATCGTAAACAATGAGGCTTTTGGGGGCAGGCGTATTCAGGGCTTTTTGTTGATGAGGCTCATAAGTTCGGTTTCGAGATAACCGAGGCTAAAGGGTTTAAGAATGTAATTAATGGCTCCGAGTTTTTTGGCTTTATTAATCCGGGATTCATCGTTTAGGGCCGTAATCATAATCACTTGGGTTTTGGGGTAATTTTCGCGGATTTTTTCCAGCACTTCCAGGCCGTCTATGCCCGGCATCATAACGTCAAGGAGGACAATATCGGGATTTTCCTTGGCCATAATCTGAAGGGCGTCTTCCCCGCCGCCGGCCCCGAACACGGTCAAATCACGTTCGGAAAGGAAGTCCTCGAGAAAAAGCCTGACGTCTTCTTCGTCGTCCACCACTAAGATTTTTTTTGTGTCGGTCATATTGATAATCCTGCAAGAATTATACCACAACCCAAAAGGGGCGGTCCGCCAAAGGCGGCAGTCCCGATTTCCCATAAAAAATAATTAAAGCCGGGGCCAGGCCCCTCGGTGCCAGGCTTCTTGATTTTAGTGTTTGCGCTCATGACCGCCGCCGCGGCCGTCCTCATGCCAATCGTATTCGTGCTCGCGTTCGTCGCCGGAACATTTTTCGCAGCGAATAAGATGATGCCCGTGACGGTTCACGTCTTCCGAGCCTTCGCTCGAATCAAAGTTTTTTCCGCAAAAATTACAGAACATTGGCGGCCCCGAGCCCGAGAATTTCTTCCTGAATTTGGCGAAGCTTGATTCCAAAATCCGCCAGGGCCTTTTCGTCAAAAGGGATTTCGTGATTGTAATTATTTTTCAAAAAATAAATCATGCCTGAATCCGGAATTTTACCCAAAATCCGCGAAACGGCAAGGGCATAAATTTGAATTTGTAAATCATAGCCGGAAGAAGCAATTTTGTCGGCACTTCCCACGGCCGTTTTGTAATCGAGCACGTACCAATGGCCGCGGGCATCTTGAAAAAGAAGGTCAATCACCCCATAAATCAGCCCGTGTCTTTCGTTTAAGACAAACGGGAGTTCCCGGTAAACCGCCTTGGCCTGCTGAAGTTTTTTAAAAACAGGACTTGCGGCAAAGTTTTTGAGTATTTTTTCGGCTTCGCCGGTGCGCTCTTCCATTCCACGAAAGAAAAACTCCAGCCAATCGCGGGAAATTTTCCCGGCATTTGCAAAATCCAGTTTTTCCAAAACCCGGTGAACCGCGGTTCCGAAGTCCGCAGCGTTGGTTCCCTCTTCTTCGCTAAACCACTCCGGTTCGTTTTCGTCAAAATTAACCGGCAAATTAGGGTAACCGATTTCATAAACGCGCCTGTAAGCGGCCGGGTCTTTTTGATAAAGGGCGTAGGCCGAAACAGGAAGGTCGATGACACGGCCCGGTATTCTTTTGGCGGGGACAATTTGCGCGAGAATCTGCCGGGCCCGGCTTTCGATTTTTTCGCGCTCGGATTTTGTTTTGAGAAAATTCTCCGCCGGCTGGGGCGTAAAATCTCCGAACACCTCCTGCATGATTTTTCTTTCGGCAAGCGGCTGTTTGGCCCGCCCCGAAAAATCTCCGCCGTCTTCATGCACGGTCAATTTTTCCAGGCATTCCGGCATGGCCATCAGCCAATCCATCCACGACGACATTTCGTGGAAATTTTCATTTTCCTTCTTTTTTTCCTTCCGCACTCCGCTCAAAATCAAACGGTGTTTGGCGCGCGTGAGCGCCACGTAAAAAAGCCTTTTGCGTTCTTCCTTGTCTTTGCGCTGCAGGGCCGCGTTGATTTTTTCCCAGCCGGCCGGCTGTTCTTCTTCGAGAGTCAATTCATTGCGCACACGCAGGGAATACCCCTCTGCGGCTTTCGCGATAATGGTTTTGGACTCCGGGGACTGTTTGGCGCGCCCCAAATCAGCGACGAACACGACGGGAAATTCCAGCCCTTTGGCGGCGTGAACCGACAAAAGCCGCACCACACGCCCGCTTTCCTCGGCTTCAATCTGGGCTTCCGCCTCGCGCACTTCGCGGGTTTCGAGACGGCGAATGGTCCTCAGAAAATCCGCCATCGCGAGAGGCTCCGCGGACTCAAATTGCCGGGCGAGGCTGATCAATTTTTTGAGATTGGCGTATTTGCGCACTCCCTGAGGGCCGGCCAGAAGGGTCAATTCATAGGAAGTTCTCGCCAGGACAAAATCTAAAAGTTCCGGCAGTTTTAAACGGTCTTTGACGGCCGCGAGCTCTCCGGCCACGGTCAGAAAAAATCTTATTTTTTGTTTTTCCGTTTCCGGAATTTCCGCGATGTCTTCAAAAACTTTGACCCCCTCGTAAAGCGGCGTGGACTCTTCCCTTTTATCATTTTGCTTGGCGCGGTGGGCCAGCCAGAACAAGGTGTCGTCCTTCAATTGAAAAAGCGGCGAGCGCAGACTGGCCGCGAGCGGAATGTCTGCCAGCGGATTTTCGAGGAAGGAAAGAAAACTGATCATGTCCCTAATTTCGGGCTGATGATAAAAGCCGCGCCCGGAAATCACATAATAAGGAATGCCCTTGCGCTTTAGGGCCTGTTCATAAAGGCCGGTGTCGGTCATGGCCTGAAACAAAATCGCCATGTCTCCAAAAAGCACTCCCTCTTCGGCAAGCCCGAGAATTTTATCGGCAATCATGGAAGCCTCGCGCATGCGGCTTGCCGCAAGACTCTCGCCTTCTTTGGGATTGATTAAAAGAAGTTCGGGGCTTGCGCTCGCGTGTTTTTCGGCGAAGGCCGCGAGCGGTTCGTAGGAAAATCCGTCTTCGGCCCACAAATTCTGAAAAAAGAGATTAATCCATTCAAGGACCGTTTCGCCGGTCCTGAAATTTTCCGCAAGCGTAATGGTCATGCCCGATTTTTGGGTTAAATAGGCCTTTTCCTTTTCGAGGAACAAAGAAGCCTCGGCGCCGCGGAAGGCATAAATGGATTGTTTGTAATCCCCCACAAAAAAAAGATTGTCCCCCGAAGCCAGAAGTTCGATCAAGTCCAGCTGGCGGCGGTTGGTGTCCTGAAATTCGTCGACCATAATTTGACGGAATTTTTCCCGGTAACGCAGGAGGATTTTCCCCGAAATTTTGTCTTTTTTGCGGAAAAGCTTGAGTGCCAAAATTTCCAAATCGTCGAAATCGAGAACGCCCTCTGCTTTTTTCTTTTTTTCGTAGGCCCCTTCGAAAAGAAGCGCCAGTTTTTCGAATTTTTCTTTCCAGGGCCCGGCCAGGATTTCGATTTTTCCGGTGAGGAATTTTTTGCAAAGCGAGCTGATTTCTTTCCAAGTTTCTTTAATTCCGCCTTTCCCCCGTTTTGAAAAATCCTTGAACCACAGGCGGAAATCTTCGATCGCCTGCCAGTCCCAGCTTTTCAGTTTTTCAAAGCGTTTGAACTCTCCGGCCAGTTTTTCCTCGCCGAGTTGAGCGAGCAGTTCAAAAACCTTACGAGATTCTTCGGCCTTCGGCCTCAGAATGACGGCGCTACCCTTCTCGTCATCCTGAGCGGAGCGAAAGATCTCATGATTAAAAAACTCCGCCAATGTTTTCCCTTCCTGGCGGGCCGCCTCAAAAACTTTCCGGACGCCGTCTTTGATTTTCCGCTCGCCGTAAACATGAAGCAGCTCGAAAACCTCACTGCCTTTCTGGCAATGAATCTCGAGAATTTCGTCCAGGGCCTGCTCCGCCAAAAAATCCATTTCCTCCTCTTCAATCACACGGAAATCGGGGTTCACGCCCGCCTCGAGGGGATGCTCTTTTAAAATGCGGGCGGCAAAGGCGTGAATCGTGGAAATATAAGCGGATTCGAGTTTGCGCATCTCGGCCTCCTGCCCGGCCCCGGCAAGACCTTCGCGAATACGCCTTTTTATTTCATTGGCAGCCTTTTCGGTGAAGGTAAGCGCGAGAATTTCTGTTACAAGCGCCTTCTTTGAAATGACAAAATTCAGAAACCGGGCCACCAAAACGGAGGTTTTCCCGGTCCCGGCTCCCGCCGAAACCAGAATATTCTCACCGCCGTGCTGAGCTGCTAACCGCTGGCTTTTCGTCGGTTCGTATTTCATTTTTAATTTCCTCGATGATAATCGGCAGCCGCCATTTTTCAATGCGGCACACCGAAGCGTAAGAACAATAATTACATTCGTCGATTTTTCTGGGACGGGCCTCGATTTTCAGGCCCCTCATGTTGCGGACAAATTCCTGAATAAAACGCACGGCACCCGCCAGAACATTCCGGAATTCCCCGGCGGTCAAAATCATTTTACGGGAGGAGAGGCCGGGAAAAAGCCGCGCGTACTCGTCGAGGTAAAAGCCGCTGTTTTTGCGCCCCTTAATCGAATAAATTTCCGCCCCCGCCGGCTGAAGCCCGAGAATTTTTTCGAGCACCAGCAAATAAATGGGGAGCTGAAGGGCCGCTCCGGTTTTCAAATCGTCTTTTTTGAATTCACGGCTGGTTTTGTAATCGATCACAAGCCCCGCCTTTTCTTCAACGTCGACGTCAATCCTGTCGATTTTCCCCCGGATTTTGAATTTCTCTCCCTTCTCAAGTTCGATTTCAAGCGAGGGCGCCCCTCCCTCTTCCATGCCGAAACCGAATTCAAAATAGCGGGGCTTTAAGGGCGCTTGGCTGAGCCGCTCGAGCTCTTCGCCGGTAAAACGTTCCAAAATTTCGAGCAGGCTTGCGTATTCGAGCTCGAATTGATATTTCTTTTCATTAATAAAAGGATTTTCCCGCAAGGCCTCGTCCAGCCAGGGGATAATTTTTTCGCGGATTTTTTCCGGGTCCTTGAAATTGCCCGGCCGGCCGCTCCAGGCCTTGAAAAATTCCTCCAGCACTTTATGAAGAATCGTGCCCCGTGTTCTCGAAGTTTCATCTTCTTCCGGGTCCCGGAGTTCGAGCGCGCGGTCGGCAAAATATTTAAAAGGACAGCCGGCGTATTTCTCAAGCGAGGTGGGACTTAATTCCAGCGCGCGGAAGGCCGCCGTCCCGGCAATCCGTGTGTCGGTCAATTCCTCGCGTATTTCGTAAAAGGCCCGGCGGAATTTCTCCCGGGAATTTTCATTTTTCAAAAGTTCATTCACAAGATAAAGAATCAGAGGTTCTTTTTGGCTGCCGTCTTTGGGAGCGGCCCAAAGTTCGCCCATGACACTCATTTCGAGCTCGCGGGCGGTAATCACCTGCTCGAGTTCGGGGAAAGGCCGGGCGAGATTTTGTTTTTGAATATTTTTAATTATCAGTGAATCATCAAAAAGGGCCTTTACCTCGGAAACATACCAGGACGGGAGGGCCTCGCGGCCTTCAAGGTCAAGGCGCGGGTAAGTGAGAATGAGTTTTTCGCGCGCGCGCGTGACGGCCAGGTAAAAAAGATATCGCTCAATGCTCTGCCGGGGCAGGCGCTCTTTTAAAACCTCGTCTTTGCGTACTTCATTGAAAAGCCGGCGTTCCCAGTCGGAAAGGACGGCATCTTCTTTAATCTGCACGGGAAATTTTTTCTCAAGGAGGCCGGCCACGTAAACCACCCGGTATTCTTTTTGCCGCGCCAGCGACACGTCGTAAACCTGCACTTTGTTTTTGTCTTTTTCGGGAAGCGAATAAAGGTCGAGGTCTACGAGACGGAAGAAACGGTCGGCAAATTGATCGAAGGAAATTTCAGCCGTCACTTCGCTCGTGCGCGAAAAAGACATTCCGATTTCGTCTAGAATCGCCTCGAAGCGTTTGAAGCTCGCGGCGTCGCGGCGCACATATTCTTCCAGGGAATCGACGATTTGAAAAATGCCGAAAATTTTGGTGACGGCATTAAGCATTGTCTTTTTGATTTGAGGAAAGGTTTTGGCGCCGCGAAGCTCGTCTTCAAGCGCTGCCAAGATTTTGACGGCCTGGCCGCCTTCTGACAGCCAAAGCTCACGGCCGCGGAAAATTCCCTTGGCCATGGCCTTGTGCTCGAGGGCGTGCACCCAGGCGCTGTCCTTTTTTTCTTTTCCCAAGGTTAAGACATAGGAGGATTTCAAAAAGCCGATTAAATCGGCGCGTTTCCATTCGTCTCGGAAAATTCTCAGAAGTGTTGTTATGACTTGAAGCATGGGCGAAAAGCCGAGGCGCTCTCGCTCGTGAATCTCCACGGGGATTTGGTAGCGGTTGAAAACGGAGCGAATCACACTTTCATAACCCGCGATTTGACGCAGGAGCACGGCAAAATCGCTGAAACGGTAATCGCCTTGTTTGTGAAGGGTTTCAATCGAACGGGCAATCATTTCGATTTCGCCTTCCATTCCCACGGCCTCGAAAATCATGACGGCCCCCTCCGGCGCCGGTTTTATTTTCGGTTTGGGTGAAATAAAGACATTTTTTTCAAGGTAAGTTAATACAGAAGCCTGGCACTGAGGGGCCTGGCCCCTTTTGCTTTCCTTTTCGACAAAGCCCATTGCGCCAAGCGCCTTTTTGGTCGGGCCGAGGGCTTCGAATAAATCCTCGCGGCCGGGGCGGGGATCGTCGGTGAGCGTAATCGTCATTTCAGCGGACATTTCGGAAAGTTCGTTCAAAATCGCCAGCTGCAGTACGGAAAAATCGAAAAATCCGTCCAACCAAATTTTCTGGAATTTTTTTCCGGCAGCGCTTTTCTTTTTGTCTTCTTTTTTTCTTTTTTCCAAATAAAGGCGGAGCACATCTTGTTCGTCCCGAAGCCCGCGCTGGCGAAGACCCTGTTCATAGGCTTCGTAAATGGCGGCAAGGGCCTCGTACTTGGCGGCAAAATCGGCCTCGAGATTTTTGAGGGCGTTCATGCGCTCGCGGAAAACGGCGGGCGTAATCATGGATTCTTTGAGTTCGGAAATAAAGGAGAGCATTAAATGAAGAAAGCCGGTGCTTTGCTGAACTTCCTGAAAAACCGGCCAGGTGTTTTTTTCGAAAATTTCGCGAAGGATTAAAAATTTGGCGACGCTCGAAGCCAGGCCTTCCCTGCCGACGCCCAGTATTTCTTCCATAAATCTCGAAAGTGTGGTGACGCGGCGGTGGAAAAATCCGGGAATGTCGCGCTGAAGCATCAGCGAAATGATTCGCTCCGTGTGTTCGGCGGACGGGAGAATGAAAAAAAAGCCGGCGGCGAGCGGGTCCTTGGAATTTTTCAGCGCCTCTTCGAAGGCTTCAAGCAGGCGGTAAGTTTTTCCGGAGCCGGCCGGGCCGGTTAAAAGCGTTTTGCTCATTGTAAGAGAAGGCCGTGCGGCCTAGGATTCATGGTATTCCGCGGCGCTGTTTTCGGTTTCCCAAAGCGTGACTTTGGAAACCGGCAGGCGCCTTTTTCTTGCCTCTTCAAAAATCATCCGGGCAAGAACCTCCGCGGTGGGATTTTCCTGGGTCAAGACGAGCGGCTCTTTTTCTTTTTGGAGGAGCGGCACGAGCGGGTCTTTTTCTGCCAATATCATTTTGTGGTCGAGGGTTTCGTCAATCCACGAGCCGATGGCTTTACGGATTTCATAAAAATCCATAACCATTCCGAGCTTGTCGAGTTTTTCCGAGGAAAGTTCAATTTCCACGCGCGCATTGTGGCCGTGAAGATTGGCGCATTTGCCCGCATGTCCGACGAGGCGGTGCCCGTAACTGAAATGAATTTGCCGAATGACTTTAAACATTAGGCGATTAACGCTCCTCCCTCGACTGGGATTAAGGCTCCCGTAATGTATTCGCTTGTCGCCAAAAATTCCACGGCCGAGGCGATGTCTTTGGGCGTGCCGAAACGTTTGAGCAAGGTTTTGTCCGCCGCTGTTTTTTTTGCGGCGCTCGACATGCCTCCGGCTGGCGGAAGAATCGGCCCCGGTAAAATGGCGTTTACCTGAACGTGCGGCGCAAGAACTTTTGCCAGGCCCTGTGTGGCGGTAATCAGTCCGCCCTTGGCAATCATATAAGGAAGAAAACGCGGGCTGGGGCGAAGGGCGGCCCAGTCTGCGATGTTGATGATTTTGCCGCTTTTTTGTTTGAGCATGTGCTTACCGATTTCCTGCGCAAGAAAAAATGGGGCTTTGAGATTCACGGCGTGAAAATCGTCCCAATCTTTTTCCGAGATTTTTCCGAACTGGGTGGGGTAAAAATTGGAGGCATTGTTGACGAGAATATCAACGCGTCCCGCCTTTTTGTAAACTTCGCGGACAAATTTTTGAATTGTGGAAACGAGCGATTTTTTCTTCGGGTTAAAATCGGCCGGCACTAAGTACGTCTGGCTTCCCAGCGCTTCGATTTCGTCCCGAAGGCTCTCCGCTTCCCTGCGCGACTGGAGATAATGAATCACAATCGCCGCCCCTTCAGACGCCAGCGTACGCGCAATTTCCCTGCCGATTCTCTGCCCCGCCCCCGTAATAAGCGCAATCTTTCCCGCAAGTTTCATAGAGGCATGATATCGGCTTCTATAGAGGGGGTCAAGGTGCCCGTTAAGAGCTGTTAATTCAATCTAAGATTGTCCTTTGACGGAAATTAAAAAGGCGGCTATACTTCTGCATCGGGGTTGGTGGGAAGCTTTCGTGCTTCCTCATAGGCTTATAGCTCTCTTCGGAGGTTATAGACCGCCAGCCTCTTTATTCTTTATTATTTTAAATCCAAATAAGCGGTGCTTCTTCCCATCAGGTGCTGTTAACTCTTCCCGGCTTTTAAACTCCATACTTTTAATCAGTAAGTGGTATTTTTTCAGTTTGCCATCACCAGTAAAAACTCTGCCTAAAATATAAGCTGAAATATCTGCTAATTGAATTCCTACATTGTCATTGGACATTGCAAAAAACGGAACTTTTAAGATCTTATCGAACGACTGGCCAGTTCTGCTTTTATGAAAAAAGTTACTTACCGCTTTTGAAATTCTCTGGTTAGTTTCCAACCCCCGATCATCAAAAATCAATTTCGCGATTAATTCTGGGTGATTTTCATTCATAAATTGATTTATTCTTTCGAATAAGAAGAAAAATGGCCGTTCAAGACGGTCTTCTTCGGCACAGCTTAAATTTAGCTCTTGCTTGTCATAAACAATGGAAGCAAACGTTGCAGCTTTCATCGAAGCTGTATATTTAAGAATGGCTTCTGCTAAATTAAGTTGAACCGACTCTATTCCTTTTTCTTGCAGCTGTTTAAAGAAATACGGTTTTAATATACCTCTTCCTTTTAATTCTAATTTGGCTGCATCATAACCGATATGCTTGACCTTGATATTAAAAATATCAGTAGAACATTTATTGAAATCATGACTTTTAATTGAAATCGCGGAAAGAACGCCAGCTTGACGTTTTTCGTCATTTGAGGTCTGCCAACTTTCGTCGAGGAAGAAAAGCATGGGAGGTAGGTTACACTACAGCAATAATAAAGATCAAGCAGAGAATAACAAAAAAGTCATTAAGTTCTAGAGACTAAAAAATGAGTCTAAATTAGGCTAATTTGTGCTATCTTTCTCTATAAATAAGAGGGTTAAATCTATGACGATTTCAGAAAAATCGATAACCGTTCACCTTAGCGAGCTGAAAACGAACCCCACGAAAACTCTCAAGCAACTTGCCAAAAATCAGATTATTTTGCAGAAGCGAAATAAACCTGTGGCGGTTTTAATTTCCTACAGAAAATTCCGAAAATTAGAGAGACGAATCGACAGTATTGAAAGCAACGTCTTGGGACTAATTGCAAAACAACGATTCGAAAACACTAGTAAAAGCCAATACCTTCCACTTAAAAATTGGTAACTGAAGCCCATTCGCGAGCGGTAAGACCACCATCAATTGTCTAGAGTGTTTTCTTCCATCGGTAGTTAATAGCTCTAGCAAACCAAATTGACGGGGCTCGCTCGCTTTTACTTTCCAAATAATTTAACAATTAAGCTTCAACAACCGTGGCGAGGCCGGCATCGGCGAGGTCGCGGTTGACGTAGCGGCCGCCGACGAAGAGGTCGGCGAGGTAGCGGTCGTATTTGTCCGACTTGACGGTGCGAATGACGATGGGCGCGCCGGTTTTGTTCAGGATTTCCTTTTCGAGAAAGGCCTTGGCTTCTTTGCCCTCGCGGCTTTCGATTTCGGGGGCGTCAATGCCGCGCAGGCGCAAAGTTTGAAATGTGGAAAATCCAAAACCAAGATCAATCAGTGCCTTAATACTATCGCCGTCAATCACCTCAAAAATATAAGCGTTGTAGGTAAAAAGCAATGATTCGTCCGCGCCGGCGCCCTGGAGTTTGACGAAGGTTTGCGAGCTTGAGTACTGGGTTGTGCTGCGCGTTATTTTGCTGTGGTATTTTCTGGTGACCGAATCGTATTTTGCCATGGCCTTTTTGCGAATGGCATTGTGCTCGCGCGTTTTGACTACCGGCTTGCCCACGGCCTGAATGCTTTCTTTCAGCTGAAGAATATCCCCTTCCTTAATGTCCAATTTTTTGGGAAGTTGATAATAATTGGAAAACCCCAAATCCAGAACCGGCTCACCTTTGTAAAGAGGCCCGCCTTTAACCACCCGGTAAGCGTGAAGCTTGCCCGGCTTGGCAGTAAGAGGTTTGTCTGTGGGCTCAGCGTCTTGGCTTAGAGTTTCAGCCTCAGAACTAGTAGCGCGAGGCTTGTGCTCACTTTGATATTTGCGAATGGCTTTGCGGAGATCATTTCTATTCCAATTATTTTTTTCTGCCAGGCTGGCCAATTTTTCCCGGTCGTTGTCATTATTAATTGAAAGAAGCTCTCTATATTGAGACCAACTCAATTGTCGCGCCGGCGTGACAATTGGGTAAGTTCGAGCAAATTGAAGCATGTAATAAAGCTCTGCTTTTTCTATTGCTAAATCCTTCGACAGCCGAAGAACCACAAACTGGCCGTAATTCGCGCGCTTCTTATTAAGAAGTACGTGCTGATCAATCAGCTTCCCCGTTTCCCAAGCCTCACGGACTTTTTCTTGCTGAACCGCCTGTTCGATTCGTTCGCGTGTAGCGTTACGCGTTTGGCGAATGGCTTGAACCAGTTCCTTATAAGTAGCCACCGGCGGAAGAGCCGGCCCTTCGGGAACGGCGAAAATGGGAGAAGAAAACAAAAGGCTAAAAACGACGACAAGCGAAGCGCGAATTTTCATGGAAGGGTTCCTTAAAATAGGGATTGCTTCGCCCCGCGGGGCTCGCAATGACAGTTATTTAAGCGTAAAAAGTTTTCAAAAAATCGGAAGTCTCGCCGTAAGAAAGCTGCCCGGAAGCCGTTTTCTTTCCCAAATGGGCGTAAGTAATGAGTGAGCCAAGCGCAGGAAAAAACACGCGCGACAATCTTCCGTGAGGCCCCATGGCAATGGTAATTAAATCGAGCGGCGCATTTTCCACCGTAAATTTCGCCAGGGTTTGCACATCTTTTTGCCGTTTTGCCAAGGCGGCAATCTTGACGATATCGGCCCCCGCGGCTTTGGCCTTCTTGGCAATACGGCTTAAGGCCTTAAGATCGGGAGTTTTGTCAAAATTATGATAAGAAACAATTACCATAATTTTTTCTTTGCGGGCCAGCTTAATCACCTTTGAAAGAATTTGCTTGGAAGAAAGTTCAATATCCACGGCGTCGACTTTGCCGCTAACCGCCCGGAATAATTCCAGCCGGGCCGCTTCGGACAAATTCCATTTTCCCCCTTCGCGCTTGGACCTTATCGTGGCAATCGTGGGAAATTGTCTGAATTTGGAAATTTCTTTCAGCACATGACGGGGCTGGAAATTAGAATAATGATCAATGCGAAGCTCGGCAATATCAAGGCCCTCCCGTTTGGCCTGGCGCAAAATCCGGCCGTCGACATGATCGTTAAACGGAACCGCAATACGGGGCGTAATGCCCAAAACTAATTTTCCGATTTTAAGCATTGCGAAATTATATCAGGGAAAAGAAGAACCTAATAGCTGGTTTCTTGCCAGGACTTGAGGGTCACGCCGCTCGCGGAGGCGCCGCCGTTTTTGAGGGCTTCGTCAAAATGAACTTTTCCATTGCCGGACTGATGATAGTCTTTGGCAATCACCGCTCCGTGAATATCACCGTTGCCGGTATTGTTCACTTGCGATTTGGGCGCGTAAAGCGCGCCGCGAAAATTTGCGTTCCCCGAAAAGCTCACGGAACCGGTGCCTGTCACATAAATCCGTAAATTGGGGGGGAGATTATTTTGCGTGGCAAAACCATTGCCGGCGATTTGCACGGTGCCGTCCACATAAATCTCCACCGGCCCGAGGGCTTGAATCTGCGCATTTCCGGTAACGCTCAGCGAACTGAATCGATGAATTCCCGCCGGCAGAAGATAAGTGTTGTTTCCGCTAAGCGAAAGAGTTCCTTGCGAAGCTGCGCTTGAGGTTTTGGACGAATAATCGATGGCAGACGGCAGGGCTGATTTTGTCCCGGTAATGGCAGAATTTCCGGACATCACAATCACACTGTTGGGATTTCCGTTCGGCCCCACAAAGGCGTCGCCTTTTACCTGCACATTGCCGGACATCATGACCGTGTGGGCCCCTGCATTATTGGTTCCAATATCGCCATTAGTACCCGGACTACTAGGATTGTAAGGGGCCACCCGCGAATCAAAACTGTCGGTCAAGGCATTGCCGCTCATTTGAATTCCGTTCGAGGCGAACACCGCGTAATCAAAACCCACAGAACCGCTAAGCTGAACATAAGACATTAGTGTTTTTGACTGATACCCTCTGAGCGCGGAGCTGCTTCCCGGCGCTTCGCCGACGGAACGAATGAGACGCATATCGGCATTTGCCGGCTGCGTCAGCCCCGTGCAAGCCGGCGGACATACCACCACCGTGTAACCGGCCTGAGTATTTGTGCTATTCAGGGTGACAAAACCCGTACTGCCCGCGTAACTCGGATTGGTTGCGAGTTGAGCCATGGCCTGGTCGAGCCCCGACTCGGCCATATGAAAGGCCGCCACACGGTTTTTATACCGCTCGGAATTGTCTAAAAATACGACGCCGCGCGAAAAAAGGGCCAAAGAGAAAATAGAAAGAACGCTGATAAAAAGGTAGGAGGCAATCAAAATAAAGCCGCGCTTCCCGTCAAATATCATTTTCAATGATTTCAGCAATCCCTTTTTCATGAATAATCTTCTCCCGTCAAATTTTCCTGCCAGGAAATAACCTGCACTTGATTGCCGACATTGACTCCGATGTCCAGGTCGCTCAAGGCCTCGTCATAATGAAATTCCGAGTGGCCGCTTTGCTTGAAATTATCCGCGACAATGGCGCCGTGCACCACGGCCGTATTGCTGAGCTGGACACTCGAGTCGGGGGCGTAAAGGGCCCCGTAAAAAGCCAAGCTATTACTGGAAAAATCCACTGCCCCGCCGCCGGCCATATTGACAATAAAATTACTGGCTTTGTTGCTGTCCACGGCAACATTGCCAAGGCCGCTGATTTTGAAATCGCCGGTCACAAAAATTTTCACAGGACCGGTAATCGTCAACGTGGCATTTCCTTTAATATCAATGGCGTCGTAAACATAAGTTCCGCCGGCAATCGTATAATTGGTTTGTCCGCTCAAACTTAAAGTCCCGGAAGAACTAATGGGAGGAATTTCCGGCGCGGGAAAATTCATCAGTTCCGAAGACGCGCTAATCGTCCCGGTGACGTTCACGGCCCCTGTTTTCACCACCACCTCGTCGGGATTTCCGTTCGGCCCCACGAAAATGCTTCCCCGGTAAGTTAAATCTCCGCCCTGGAGATGGACGGCTCCGGACAAAATGCTGTTCGTACGCATATTTCCGTTACTCCCGGGATTGGCGGGGTCATAAGGAGCGTTCCGGGAATCATAGCTGTCCACCACCGTAAAACCGGACATATCGAGTTCATTATTTGAAAAAATGGCCTGCTCAAAAACCGAGCGGGGGAGAATTTGAACATACGTGCGTATTTCACGGGTTTCATAGGCGCGGGCCGTGGCATCAGTTCCGGGGGCAAATCCGTCCGCAACAATTTGCCGGACCGCGGGATTTTGATTGGGAGGCAGACTCACCACCACACTGTAGCCGCCGGTATTTCCCACCGCCGTGTACGTTTGTCCTGTGTAATTGAAATCCGTTTCGAGGCTGGAAATGGCCTGGTCAATGCCGGCCTCGGCCGCCTGAAAGGCAATGATTCGATTGTGATTTCTTTCAGCGGCCTGAATAAAAATATTGTGACGGGAAAAAAGGGCAAGCGAAAAAATGGAAATCACGGTAATCATAATGTAGGACGTCACCAGAATAAACCCCTCATTTCCTTTTTTCATTTTTGCCTCACGTGTTTCGAATCTCTGCCTGAGCCGACATTTGAAGCGGCTGAGCCGGCACAAGCCTTCCGTTTATTAAAGAGCGCTGAACATTTAAAGTCACCGTAACAAGAGTCGGATTAGCGCTATTGCCCGCAAAATTGACCCCCGTAACATCATTGGCGATCACGGTCGTCCCTCCGGTGGTTAAATCCGTTTTGATTAATTGTCCGTTGTTGAGTCCGCCCACGGCGTAACGAATCGTATTAGCTTGATTCCAGTCAACTGAAAAATCCGCGTTCAAACCGTTCGCGTTGGGCATGCTGAACTGAATGGTATTGCCTCCGCCCGTGATCGTAATGCGCGTTGGGGAGGATTGGCGGATTTCTTGAACCATTCGATAAAGTCCTTCGCGGGCGGAAT
Organism: Candidatus Omnitrophota bacterium; assembly: GCA_016196565.1. The sequence continues at coordinate 17,675 of JACPXK010000069.1, forward strand.
CTTGAATAAACATTTTGAGCTGCGTGGTCTGAACTTGAACATCTCCCATGCGAATGGCAAAAAACATGGCGTAGGCAATCATGGAAGAAATCCCCACGGCCGCCATCATTTCAACCATGGTGAAACCTTTTTGATTGCCCCATCTCAAAATTTTCACGTTCAGCTCCTTTGCGTCATCAAAGTTCTTAAAGAAGTACTGGTGTTTCTGAGCCCGTTTTGAAGCCAGCTTACGGTCACACTGACGTCCAGCGGATTGGCAGAAGGATTCACGTAAGACACCACGGCTTGCTGATTGGTCAAATTCGTAAAGCCGGCCACTGACCCATTGTTGGGAAATGCCGCGGTCACGTTGCCGGGGAATTGCCCGGTTGAGGCCGTATTACGCATGCGTTCCAGAATTTGATTGGCATCTTGAATGGCCACCGAACGTTCGTAGGCAGAAGTACTGGATTGATGCAAGGCCGTGTTGGAGGCCATGGCTCCGAGGAGGGCCAGAATCACGACGCTGATGGTAATTGAAACTTCAATCAACGTAAATCCTGATTGATTGAGCTTTTTTAGAGACACCCTCGCCTCCTGAGTGTTAGATTTGTTACTTCTATATTAAAAGTTAGCTGGGCGGCGTCGATATTACAATGATCTTCGCATAGCAAGATTCTTCATTTAACGCTTTAAGAAGTAGGGGTGTCAAAGGAGACTCACCTTTCGTGAATCGGACCATTCTAAGCTGGGCGTTTTATGATTTTGCCAATACCATTTTTTCGGCCGTGGTTTTGACGGTTTATTTCCCCCTTTATTTTACGAAACTTGCCGGCGCCAATTGGGCCCTTGGAACCGCCACCACCCTTTCCATGCTTCTTGCCGGGGCCGTCATTCCCCTTCTGGGGGCCCTTTGCGACCAAACCGGGAAAACAAAAAATTATTTAATCAAGGCCACGCTCGCCGCAATTCTTTTACTTTTTCCCCTTTCGTTTTTCAAAAACCCTGCCGCACTTTTCTTTTTATTTCTGGGGGCCTGCTTTTTTTATCATTCTGCCCTGGTTTTTTATAATTCCTTACTGCCGGTCGTGGCGGAAGAAAAAAAACAGGGTTTTGTCTCCGGGCTCGGAACCGGCCTTGGTTATTTGGGCGTTGTGGCCGCCCTTCCCATTGCCCACGCAGTGGAAAAGGTCTTCGGAACCCCTTTGGTTTTTTCCGCGGCGGCCCTTCTCTTTCTACTCTTTTCCCTACCGCTTTTTTTCTTTGTGCCGGAACGAAAAGTCCCTTCTCCTACTGCCTTTCGTGTGTCTTTATGGAAATCAGAATGGCAGAAAATTATCGCAACCATTCGAAGGCTTCCTCAAAAAATGGATTTACTCCTTTTTCTGGGCGGGAATTTTTTCGTGGTGGACGCTTTAAACAGCACCATTTTCTGGTTTTCGGTTTACACCCGGGAGGTATTCGGCCCTCCCCAAGGGACTCTGATTCAACTCATGATGGCCTTAAATGCCGCGGCGTTTTTGGGAGGGATTTTGGCGGGTTTTCTGACCGACCGCTGGGGGGCCATGAAAACGCTTCTCTTGGCGGCCGCGTCTTTAGCCCTCACCCTGGCGGCCCTGGCCATGATTCAAAGCTTCGCGCTTTTTGTGACAGTGAGTTTAACCGGCGGGGCCTTTGCCATTGCAGGAATTTGGACTTCGGGGAGAAAAGTCTTAATTGAAAAAGTGCCCCGGGAAAATCTGGGGGAATATTTCGGGCTTTACGGGCTGACCACCAAAGTTTCGGTGATCGGCAGTTTTATTTTTTCCGTGGCCGCGGACTTGGCCGGCTTCCGCCCCGCGCTTTGGCTGCTCGTCTTTCCTGCGGTGGCGGGATTTATTCTACTTCTGATTTCTCAGTCATTGCAAAAGAAGCCTGGTACCGAGGGGCCTGGCCCCTTTTGACTTTATTCCGGACGTTCGGGATTTGGTACCGGTGCTGATGAGCTCGTGGGAAAATACCTCGGGTCTGGAAGGCTGGAGAGAAGTTCATTCAGCTTAACTTGAAGCGCCCAGGAATCAACAATATCGAAAGACTCCCACGCCTCTGTAAAATTTGCCCATAAAAAGTCTCCATTGTCGCCGTCGACCAGGGCAACATGAAGAAAACTGGGAAGTTTTTTCCAAGCCGGAATGACTATGCCAAAAGTCCCGGCAATGACTGCTGTTTGTTTGAGCACATCTTTTTGATGCCTTCCTTTTGAGCGCCTGTTTCCCGTGGCCCAGGCAAAAACCAGCGCGTCAGTGCCGGTGATTTCAACAAAGGGATTGACGGCGGCTCCCACTGACAGCGGAAATTCATCCCAATAAGTACGTGCGCCCTCAAAATTCTGGTGAACGGCGGCAAGATCATCTCCATATTTATTGAGAAGAAGGCCCAAATCATCGGCCAAACCTTCCTTTTCCAGGCGTAAATCGTTATTTTTGAGAACCACTACCTCCAGCCCGCGCGAGCGGAATTCATCACTCAGCATTTGTACCAGCTGCTCCGAAACCTCTTCGCTTTTCTGATAAATCATGTTGGTCTGTCCCTGAAAGGTTTCTTCGTTAACTTCCACGTGAGGCGGCAAAATCACAACACGGTGAATTCCCGGCAATCGGCGATGAAAATAAAGATCTTCTTTGGGAATTGTCCCGCAACCGGCAAAAATCACAACGCTCAATAAGATTCCAAACCAAAACTGTTTTTGCATTTAAGATCCTCCCGCTATCTCGATATCTTTTAAATAACGCAGCACACTTTTACGGTCTCGTGCCTGGGGCTCAAGCTCCAAATATTTGTCAAAATACCATTTCGCTTCGTCATAGTTTTTCTTACGCATAAAAAAAATGCCCAATCCTTTGTAAGGAGAGGCATATTCCGGTTTGAGTTCCAAGGCCTTTTGATAAGAAGACTTTGCGGTTTTTTCCCACTCTTTTATCAGTTCTTCAGTGTCGGCAGCCTGTAATTTTTTCAGCGCCTGTGGAGTCAAGACAGCATAATTGCCCTCCAAACTCAATAAAAAACCATAAATATTGCCTCGCAAAAAATTCGCCTCCGGGTTGCCGGGATTTTCCTTTAAAATTTTTTCGATTTCTTCCATGGAATGAAAGGGCCGGTGGGAGTCAAGATTAAGCTGCACATTTTGAAGACGAACATTGTAGGTTTTCTGCGAATACTCGGCGTCAAGAGGACGGAATTTGTTCGCATGAATCAAAGCGTCATTTTGATTGATCCATAAAAGGGCCGCTTCGCGGCGCTGCAAAGTGGAAGGATGATCACTTAAAAAGTAAACTTCCTTTCCATTTTCACTAGGCCATTCGGTTTGAAGCCAGGCATTAAAAAGCTTCACCACTTCGGAAGGATCATAGCCGGCACGGGTCATTTGCTCGAGAGCAAAAAAATCGGCCCTTTGTTCTTCTTCCCGGGAATATCCCACCACCGAGGCAATGTACATCATTTGCACTCCCATGTCGGCAATTTCATTCATGCCTACGGAGTGAGAAAGAGGAGCAAGGAGCACGTCGAAACCGGCAAATGTGACGGCATTGCGGTCCGCGCGTTGTTTGGTGTAAAGAGAGTCGCGATAATAGACGTGTGCGATTTCATGGGCGAGGACAAAAGCCAGCTGGGCTTCATTTTCACAAGTCGAGAAAAAACCGGTGTGGGCATAAATACCGCCGTTCAACGTGGAAAAAAAATTAAGGGTGGGGTCGCGAAAAATCTTGAATTTAAAAATGTCTTTACCGCCGGCAGGATCGGCGGCCAAACGAAAAGGCCCGGAAACCTTCTCAAGGTAAAGCTCAAGGGGACGGTCTTCCACAAATAAATGCCGGGACTCCCAATAATGATGCTTGTCATGAATCTCTCTGAGAATATCGCCTTCTTTTTTAAGAAGATTTCGAGGGACCGGCTTGTCCAAAGTCACAGCATTGGAAATATCGCTGGCACAGCCAAGAAAAAGCAAACCTAAAACACCCAAAAGGAGTTTATTCTTTACGTTCCGAAAAAATTCTTCTACACTACGACGTATGAAATACCGGCTTCTGCCTGCCATTTTATTCACAATGATTTTTCTCACCTTCCCCATTCCCGCTTTTTCTTCTTTCTTTACCTTCGTCGAACTTATCAATCTTTGGGGAAAACCCCTTAACCCGGACCCAAACCAGGGTTATCTCATCGGCAATATTCGCTTTCTCGACCCTGCCAAAGGACGGCCCTTCGGCGGTTCCCCTCTCCACGATTGGCAATTTGATACTCGGCTTCAAAACTATGACAACGGCGAGAGCTACTATTACAGATTCAAGCGGCCTGACGGAAATTTTATTTTTGCTTTACCCCCTGGCAATTACCGCTTTGAAAGCCTTGGCCTTCACGGCACAGGATCTTTAAATCTTCCCAAGCGGGAGGAAATCTTAAAAATACGTAAAAATCGCGTCCTTTATATTGGCCATATTTTCTTTCATCTGGAATCTAATTTTAAGGAAATATTCGGCAGCATTGATGTGAACATCAAAACCGAGATTAAAGATGAAAGCGAGCAAGTCAGAAAAACCTTAAAAGCAAAAGGGATTCCAGAAAATTACTTTTTTATTCAGCATTTCCCCAAAACAAAAGCTAAGAGAATTATTTAAAACTTATTTCCAATTTTCGTTGACGAGATTACCCAGCCGCTCCGCCCAAATCTCAAAATAAAGAGAAAAATTTTTCCCTTCAGGCGGGCCGCCGCCAAAAAGAGGATAAATTAACATCCGGTTTTGTATGATTTTGTCAAACTGATGAGACTCTCGATCCATAAATAGGACGATTTCTTCTCCCGTAGCCGGCACAATCACCCGGCCTTCAAGGGCAGCTTCCAATTCATAACTTTCAAGGATCGTCAAAGCCAATTGAATGGAAAGTGTCGTCGAAGTAGGCGGCGTCGAACTTTCCGTCTGGACATTGGGAAAATAATACCGCATTTCGTTTTCAAATGCTTCGCGCACCTTATCTACGGCAAGATCTTTTTTTACAGGCTTAATGTGATCGACTTTTAGAAAATCGAGTTTTACCGGTTCCACAATGACCGTATCATAATCTGAAAAACGCACTCCCGGTTTTAGCCGGAACATATCGAATTGATAGGCATCTTTTTCCGAATTGAGCGTCATTCCTGTGTAGTCTTTAAGGAACCCCGACTGGGGCGGCAGCGGAGTCGTCATACAGCCCGTTACGAAAACCAATAATCCCAACAAAAAAACAGAGAAGATTTTGTTTTGATTTTGCATTAGGAGATAAGTCCCTGCACCTTTAAGTGATTCATGGCAATAACAAAAACATGCCAGGTTCCGACAATCATATAAACGGTGGAAAGTGTCACTACGGCGGTCAAAATTATTTTCCAGAGGAAATTAAAGCGCGGGCTTTTCCAGAGAAGCGGGAAGGCAAAAGGGCCGAATAAAAATAACGCGGTCAAAACCGGCCCAAGGCCATAATACCATTTGGAAGGAACTTGTTCTGACACGAAAATCCGGGTGTGAGTTATTTAACTTCCTGAACTTCGGCTTCTACTTCGACGGTCTCGCGCTGGCGGAATTTTTCACCCAAATTCCTGTTTTCTTCCAGCCGTTCGTAATGGGCGGCCAAAAGCTCAATGGCCTGGCGGCACAAACGGGATTTCGGGATTTGGGTTTTCTGGGCGATTGCGTCCAGTTTTTCAATCACCTTTTCGTCTAATTTTGTGGCAAATGGTTTTAACATGAGTGCCTCCTTTTTTTATTTAAGCTTTGCGTCGAGTTTGCCTGACGCACTCAGTTCATAAAGTTCATCCGAGCCGCCGATAAATTCGTCTTCGATAAAAATCATGGGGACGGTCATCCAGCCTGTTTTCGCCTCGATTTTTTCGCGCGTTTCGGAGTCGTTGGTAACATCCACTTCTTTAAAATCTATATTTTTCTGTTTAAGAAGATTTTTGGCCCGTGCGCAAAAGGGGCAGTAACTCGTCGTATAAATTGTCACCTGCTTCGACAACGCCCTGCTCAACTTTCCTGGGTCAAGCGATCTTCAGAATTCTCTCGATCACTTCTTCAATCACACGGTTCGGCGTTGAAGCGCCGGCCGTCACGCCGATCTTGACCGCCCCTTCGGGAAGCCAATCGGCGGTTTCGATAATTTCGCAGCTATAAACTTTTTTATGACGAATGATATTTTTGGAAATCATGCATTCGGCATCACGAATATGAAAGGCCGGGCAGAATTCGAGCGAGATTTCCACCAAATGTCCGGTGTTGCTGGAATTATAACCGCCCACCACAATCATAATATCGACTTCCTGCCGGCGCGCGAGTTTTAACACCGCGTCCTGGCGGTCCTGGGTGGCCGAACAAATCGTGTCGAAATGACGGAAACGCTTCGGCAGCTCTGCCGCGCCGTAACGCTTGGCCAAAGAGGCCTGCAGCATATTGGCGATTTCCATGGACTCGCTGGAAAGCATGGTGGTTTGATTGGCACAGCCGACCTGGCCCAAGTCCGAGTCAGGGTCAAAATTCGGAGACACCGCATTTTTAAATTCTTGCATGAGGGCTTCGCGCGCTCCCTTTCCTTCAATATAATCGCAAACCATTTTGGCCTGGGCCTTGTCACGAACAATCAAATATTTGCCGCCCGGATATTGAGTGGCCCGCGAACTTGTGGCACGGGTTTCTTCATGATCGTACTTGCCGTGAATCAAGGAGGTAAATCCCTCACGCGCATAAGATTCCACGCGCTTCCAAACGCTCATCACCGAACCGCAGGTGGTGTCGACCAGAATCGCCCCGCGGCGCTGAAGTTCGTCAAGCTCCGCGATGGTCGTGCCGAAGGCCGGAATAATGACCACGTCTCCTTCTTGAATATCGTGAAGGGTTTTTCCGTTGCCGTAAGGGCCCGACAAAAATTGAACCCCGAGGTCGCGGAGTTTGGCATTGACCTGCGGATTGTGAATAATTTCATTGGTAAGATAAATATTTTTGGAAGGAAATTTGGCCTTGGTTTCATAGGCATAATCAATGGCCCGGTCCACGCCGTAACAAAATCCGAATTCTTCGGCCAGGCAAACGGTAAGCCGTCCGGCCTCGAGCCGGTACCCCTCGGCCTTGATTTTATCCACCAAAGAACTGTGATAATTGGCCTCGAGTTCGGGGCGGACTTGTTCTTTCAGACCAAAACTTTTACGAATAATTTGGGAATTATCAGGCATGGTTTGAAGAGTATAAATCAGCGGTCGTTACATGTCTAGACTTGTTTAGGCTTAAGAGGTAAAGTTTTCGCACTCGTAAGGCTCCGGCTTTGGAAAAGACTAAGCCCGTCTAAAATGAGGAAACCTCCGTCGTTCCCCTGCGGGGCCGCCGGTCTCCTTTATTTTATCCGGGCAAGTTTTTCACAAAGCCTCCGCCAACTTGTGCTTTAAAACTTTCCCTCTTATTGCACTTCCCTAAATGTAAAAATACCCAGCGAGCAAAATGGGTGGAGAATTCGTGCAAGACTTAGGCGATGTTTGCTAGGGGAAACGTTGGCCCACAAAGTGGGAACAGCGCGGGGCCCCGGCAAAATCGCCTTTAGTTCTTGCCGAATTCGTAGCCCTGAGCGAGCGGTATTTTTATATTTAGGGAAGTATTTTAACTGTACCGACAGAGGGTACTTGGAATTAATTAATCGGCAGTTTGGTGATGATAATTCCGGCTTCCTGAAGCAGCCGAAGCGAGGTTTCACTTAAGGGATATTCCAGATTGTAAACCACTTCTTTGATGCCGGCGTTGATAATCATTTTGGTGCACATCAGACAGGGAGAAAAGGTAGTGTATAAAACCGAGTCCTTGATATTGACGCCGTGATAAGCGGATTGCACAATGGCGTTTTCTTCGGCGTGAGAACATAGGCATTCTTCCAGCCCCTTGCCCGACGGGTCAATATTATTACAGCGCGGGCACCCTCCCTCACTGCAATTTTTTACTCCCCGCGGCGTTCCGTTATAACCGGTCGCGATAATTCTTTTATCCTTCACAATCACGGCGGCAACTTTTCGCTTAATGCAATTTGAGCGAAGCGCCACGACCTTGGCAATGCCAATAAAATAAGGATTCCATTCCGGCCGTGTTTCTTTCTTCGAAAATTCCAGGAGAACTTCTTTGACTTTATCGTGAAGCATTTTGAGCGGGCCCGTGTTGTCGAGCACCACATCGGCCATGGAAATGGCCTGGTCTAATTGCTGATCGCTTTCCGTGGCGCTTTTGGCTTCCCGGGATTCAAGGCCCTGAAAATCCTCGAAAGTCCTGGGATCATTTTCGCGCCCGCGCTGGCGAAGCCTTTCAAAACGCAGGCGCTCGGGCGCACGCACTGTGGTCAAAATAAAATCGCGGCGGCGGCGAAAAACCTGAATTTCGGAAGGGTGGCGCAGGGAATCAATCACGTAATTTTTTTCCGGGTCGAGGCGCGCGAATATTTTTTCGGCCAGCACGGAAGGCCCGTGTTCCTGGCGAAGTTTGTTGCCGAGATCCACCAGCACGTCGCGCGTGACGGATTTATTTTCGCGCTGGGCCTCTTCGCGCAAAACATCGGAAAGGGAATAATAATGAAAGCCCCGCTCCTGAAGGTATTTGGCAACCTCCCCTTTTCCCGACCCATTTTTCCCTGTCAGCCCAATAATCATAACAATTCAAAAGGTACCCGGTACCTTTTGCCTTTCATTATATTAATAAGAAACCCTGGTCGATTCCATTAAACCGTCTGCCTGAGGAGGAAGAAAACCGGCGTAACCATGATGGCGCTCGGCAAGTTCCAATACACTGAAGGCCTTTCCATTTTTCATTTCAGGGGCCGTGAAAATTTGCCTGAGGTCCGTCCCTTTGTCCCCCACGATTTTGCCGGCGAACGGAACGCCCTGTTTTTCCAAATAATAAATGGCCTTTTCAATATCTTCCACGCGAATGGCCACATGATGAAGCACCTTATCGCCGAAGGTATTGACCCAATCCGGAATCAAACTTCCCTTCCCGCGTTTGCCTTCATAGGCTTGATCGATAAAAATAACGGGGTAACCGATTTTGCGATAAACCTTGGCCCACCAATTTTCATATTCAATCACGCCGAGCTTTTTATCATAAGCATAACCGTGCGCCAAAAATTCCTTGGCCCGGCTGTCCACATCGTGGGTCCGGAACGTGATGTGATCAATCACCGGCCAGAAACCGGGACCGATGACACGAAGGCCGTCGGCCACCACTTTGGCGGCGTGATTGTTGGCAATAAAATCGTCGAGATAATGATGAAGGGCCGGCTCGAGAGAATTGCTTGTCTTCTTCGTCCTCATGCCCTTCCCGAATTACTGAACCAGTTTATTGCCGGGTTTGTGCGGAGGGTCGTCTTTAGCACGCTCGGGAACTTTGGGATTGGCTTTAAAAGCCGGGGAAAGATCGGCATTCACTTTGGCCCATTCGGGGCTGTAATCTTCGGATTCCACAATCGCGGCAATCGGACATTCCGGAAGGCAGGCGCCGCAAGTGATGCAAATGGTGGGATCGATGACCATAAATGCTTCGCCTTTGTAATCGCCAGGATAAATGCAGTCAACCGGACAAACCGAAACACAAGAGGCATAACGTTCACCAAGACATTTTTCAATAATCACGTAAGACATTTTTAACTCCTCCTCAAAGGTTGGATTAAGATGTTGTATTCTAGCCGCACACTAAAATAACGTCAATATCTTCAAATTCTTGCCATTTTTTCCAGCCGGGCGATTCTTTCCTCTACAGGAGGATGGGTAGAAAAAAGCTTGGCGAAACTGTCCCCGCGCAAGGGATTCATAATGAAAAGATGGGCTGTGGCCGGCTGGACTTCATGCATGGGCAGACGTTTGCCGGCCTGTTCGAGTTTGCGAAGGGCGCTGGCCAAATAAAGAGGGTTGCCCGAAAGGTGTCCGCCGGTTTCGTCGGCGCCGAATTCGCGCGAACGGGACACCGCAAGCTGAATGAGCATGGCAGCAAAGGGAATCACAATCGCCATAATGAGTAATGCCAGCGGATTGGCAGAAGAACGGCCTTCTTCGTCGCGCCGGCCTCCTCCTCCGAACATCAAACTCCATCTTGCCATGGAAGCCAGCATACTGATGGCCCCCGCAAGTGTGGCGGCAATGGACGAAATCAAAATATCACGATTGAGAACATGACCAAGCTCATGCGCTAAAACCCCTTTTAATTCTTCATGAGTCAATAAATCAAGAAGTCCTTGTGTTACGCACACGACGGCGTGTTGTGGATTACGGCCCGTAGCAAAAGCGTTGGGCGAGGCGCTCGGAATCATATAAATTCCCGGCATTGGGATTTTACTTTCGGCGGCGAGTTCTCTGACAAGGGCATAAATTTGCGGCAGCTCGGATTCGGAAACCGGAACGGCCCGGTACATGCTAAGAACAAGTTTGTCGCTGAACCAATAAGCACCGAGATTCATCACGCAGGCAAAAACAAAAGCGGTCATCATGCCGCTTCGGCCGCCCACCATTTGCCCGAACAGCATGAGCAAAAGTGTAAGTGAAACCAGCAGAATTGTGGTTTTCAGAATGTTATTCATGAGAGCCTTCATTTTATCACTAGCGTCAAAATTTTAATTGGTGAGACCTTCAAATCTGCATTACGGCCATCCTTTGTCTTCCGGCCTCAGCGGATTCCCCTGTTAGAAGCCAAGCCCTTAAACGTTTCGCAACTCCGGCTTTGGAAAAGACTAAGCCCGTCTAAAATGAGGAAACCTCCGTCGTTCCCACCATAGAAAAGCAATGGTGGTCCGCCGGGCTCCTTCATTTTATCCGGGCAAGTTTTTCACAAAGCCTTCGCTAGCTCACCGTTCATGGCTTGCTTCTAACATTTTCAGATTCAAGGCCATTCTTGTCTGAAGGGCCGAAATCGGATTCGCATCACTAGAAATCTTAGGAGTCTCAGGCTGGAAGGCCGCTGGCCCGCCTTGCTTTTTAGGCGGGAACAGCGGAAGGTTTCCGGCCGGAAGACTAAGAATGGCCTAATTTAAACCTTCACGCCGAGCTTATGGAGATCGCGGAGAAGCTGAGGGCGATTGCGAAAGCGAATGGCGTGCATACCGACACTGCGGGCACCGTCCACGAATTTGGTGACGTCGTCGATAAACACCGTCTCTTCGGGCTTTAGGCGGATTTTCTTCAAGACTTTCAGATAAATGGCGGCCTCCGGCTTGCGGGCGCCCATTTCGTGGGAAGGAAAAGTTCTTTTGAAATGACGGAGAATGCGGAATTTTTCTTTCACATGATCAAAGTGCATTTGATTGGTATTGGAAATCAAATAAAGCGGGTAATGTTTTTTGAGCTTACCCAGAATTTCGTCCATGCCTTCATTCTCCCAAAAAATATCATTCCAATAATGCTTGAAGGTTTTGTAATCCACGGGAAGTTTGAGGCATTCCTTGGCGTGCCGGTAAAATTTATAAGAAGAAATTTCGCCGCGGGTGTAGGCCTTTTCGGTCGGCGAAGTAAAAAAATGAATCCAGACTTTAAGGCGCGGGACCTTGCAATGTTTGGCAAAACGCTCGGCCGATTTGACGGCATCATAATTCAAGAGCACATTGCCCAAATCGAAAATGACGGCCTTAATCTCGTCTTTCATACAATGCGAAGGCTCTCGAGTTCGGCCTCGGGGATTTCTCCGGCCGGCGAAAAATAGAGAACTGTTTCATTTCCACCGGGACCTTTCACCACGATTTCACAAATTTCCGGAAGCGGTTTTTGACTGTACCTCAGCATGGCGGAGACGGCCTTGCGGCGATTTTCTTCCGAGTTGTTTCCGATTAATAAAGCATGCGGCCCGCCGAAATTTTTGGAAATCAAAAGCGCCGTTCCTTCCGGGTGAAGGGCTTCCAGATAATTATTTTGATCATGATTGCGTGAAATAACGACTTTGGTTTGCCGGTCCAGCCGGAAATGACGGCCGATTTTCAGAATTTCGAATTCCCAGCGGCTGTAGCCGGGGTGATGGCGAAAAACGTCGCGCACTTTTTTGCCGAAGGCAGGCGACGTGAGCGCGCAGCCGGCCGAAGGCATGGGCGGATTTTCAATGCCGTATTTTTGGGCAAGCCTCAAAAGCTCGGAACGTGAGCGGCCATGGATGGCGTAAAGCCTTTCACGGTCAACGACGCCTTCTTTTTCCATTTCCGTGGGCGCCAATAATTTTGCCGAAAGGGGCCGCAAAATACGCCCTTTGAGCCCCGCGTCCGCTTCAATAATTTCGAAATCCCTTTTTTTCTGGGACATGGGCCTTTGGTCCAGCACTTCTCCCGAAATTAAAAAAGAAGCCCCGGTTTGTTCCATGAATTTTTTGGCCGTGCGAAACATATAAATGCGGCAGTCCACGCAAGGATTGATTCCCTTGCCGTAGCCATATTTTGGTTTTTCCACCATGTTTAAATAATCATCTTGAACCGAAAGAAGGGTGAAGGAAACTCCAAGCATATGAGCGGCTTGGCGGGCATCGTCTTTGCAGCAGCCGAAAATAGTTTGAAAATTCACGGCCTCGATTTCAATTCCCTGTTCTTTCACAATGGCAATGGCGAGCATGGAATCAAGTCCGCCGGAAAGAAGGGCCACGGCTTTTATTTTCATTGTCATAGTTTCAGTACCAGGCATTTTGCCGCGCCTCCGGCCTTCATGAATTCGGAAAAGTCCAGAGAATACACATGAAATCCCCTTTTTTCAAGCTGCTTCGCGGTTTTCGGGCAACCCTCGCTCGTCACCACATTTTTTCCGACCACTACCGCATTGCAGGCAAAACGGAGGGCTTCGTCTTCCGGCACTTTAATGGGGTCCGGAATATTTTCCAAAAGGATTAATTGAGAATACGTGTCGAAAGCCGGAAGGTACATGAGCGCCGACTCTTCATTTAAAGGCGCAAAACAGGTGTCGAGATGATAAAAAAAGGAATCTTTCAGTTGAAGCCCGTCATAAGTGACTTTCAGATAACCGCTCAACATGTCATGGGCCTCAATGTCGGAGCGAAAATGATAGCCGGTGTAAAGCGACTTACCCATAAAAAGGGCGTCGCCCTCCCCTTCAAAACAAAAAGGCTTCGGGATGGTTTTAATGCGGTATTTGTGTTTGCGAAACCAGGCTTCGTAAAAAGGCTCTTCGCCTTTGCGCTCTTTATGGCGAAAATTACTTTTGATGAAATGATTTTTATGCACGAGTCCGGCATTGGCGGTAAACACCATGTCGGGAAGTCCGCGCTGAGGTTCTAACAGTTCGACTTTGACTTTAAGGGTTTGAGTAAGGAGTTCGTAAAAATCCGTCCATTGGCGCACGGCCTTTTTGTGATCGGCTTGGCGCTTGACGCTCATCCACGGATTGATTTCATAAACGATGTCATAATAATCCGGAGGACACATCAACAAACTGCAAAAGGTACCAGGTACCTTTTGGTTCTCGCTTTTCAAAAGGTACCTGGTACCTTTTGGGTTTTCACTCATAGCCTAGCCTTTTTAAAGTCCCCTGATCTTTTTTCCAGCGCTCAATGGTTTTCACCCAAAGCTCGAGAAACACTTTACGGTCCAAAAATTTTTCAATATCAAGCCGCGCGGCCTGGCCCAATTCTTTGATTTTTTGTCCTCCCTGCCCGATCACAATCGCCTTTTGAGAGTCCCTTTCCACAATAATCGTGGCCTTAATGGAAATCAATTTTTCTTCTTCTTGAAAATCATCGATCACCACCGTGGTGGAATAAGGGATTTCTTCGCCGAACAAAAGGAATAATTTTTCGGAAATCATTTCACGCACAATAAAACGCTCGTTTTGGTCCGAAATCTGGTCTTCGGGAAAAAGCAGCGGCCCTTCGGGGAGATATTCGAAAATTTTCTCCACCAAAATGTCGGTTTGCTCGCCGGTCATGGCGGAAATGGGAATCATTTCTCGGAAAGGAAAGGCATTTTGATAATGGGCCAGTACCGGAAGGATATGCGCCTTTTTATGCCGGTCAATTTGATTGATGGCCAAAATCACGGGTTTATTCACGGCTTTCAAGGTTTCCAGAATTTGTGCCTCTTCGGGCCCCTGCCCTTTGGGCAAAACCATCCACACCACAAGGTCGGCTTCGGGAAGGATTTTTTCCACCTCACGAATCATCCAAGTACCCAGAGAATCGACCGGGCGGTGAATGCCGGGGGTATCGAGAAAAATAATCTGTCCTTCCGGGGTGGTGAAAATACCGCGTATGGGATGCCTGGTGGTTTGAGGTTTGGGAGACACGGCAGAAAGTTTTTCTCCCACCAGCCGGTTGAGCAGGGTGGATTTCCCCACATTCGGACGTCCTATGATCGCTACAAATCCTGATTTCATGAGGTAGTTGTCTCCGTTTTTTTCACTACAATCGTGGCAATTTTCTCAAATCCTTCGGAGGCGAACTTTGCCGGCCTTTGAACCAAGGCCTCTCCGGTTTGGGTGGCAAATTTTGCCGGGGTGATGAATAAAAACCGAATGCCCGTGTCGACCCGCTTGCGCAAAGATTCCTGAAAGGCCAGGCGAAAGGCACGGAAAAATTCGAATTTCGGGTCCGAAACATTTCCGTGGACCGGTACTTTTAATCGTATGACTTTTTGATTTTGAATAAATCCCATTGAAGCCTGCATCGGAAGGCCCCAGATTTTTTCCACCGGCGAAGGTCCCGGCGCCACCTTGACGGATTTCATGGTGAGTAAACTTTTTGATTTCAATTGATCGAGAATGCAAACCGCCCGGGTCTTTAAGTCAAATTTTCCGCCCCGGATCTCAATGGGCAAGCCTTCCCAAAGATTTTTTTGCTCTTCAAGGTCCCCGTCCTGAATCAGGCCTTCCAGCCGGAAACTGATATCGGAAGTCGCGAAATTGGCGCGTCCGTAAATTTTAAAAGGAGAAGGGTTTCTTTCCCCGAAAAGGCCCGAGATAAAAATCTTCTGGCTTAAAAGCAAGGGGGAAATCGTTCGCCAGGAAAAACCTTCGTAAACCGCATTGAATTTCTGAAAAACGAGTTTTTTTTCAATCTTCGGATTCGACATGTCATGAAAGATAAAAGTGCCGTCATAAAACACGACATGATTAATGGAAACAAACCACTGGCGGCCGTCGTCTTCCCCCCCTTCGTTATGTTGGTGGATTTTTTGGCGAATATGATGCCACCAGGTGACGATATTGTTTTTAGTCCCTTCCGGAGTTGCAATCCTTTCGAGTAAATAGAAGGGATGATTGAAGACGGCGTTTCGAATAATGACCCGTTTGTCCCGAAGGGCCCAATAATCAATATCAAATTCAATGCCCCGGATGTCCAAATGGGGGCGGTTGGAAAATTGGGGCTGATTCCAAAAAGTAATGCGCTCAGCCCAGACATGGCCTGAAAACGGCTGGCCGTGAAGATGTTCTAGGGTCACCTTCATGCCGAAAAGTTCGGTGAGATTTTTTTCCAGTTTCGGCTCGAGGTACAAGCCCACCGCACGCGGCAAGGTGAATACAAAGAAAACAAAAATCAAAATGCCGGAGAAAATCAGCTTCCTGAATATCATTCCGGATTGATTCATATTTTTTTCATGAACACTTCGATTTCCTCAAAGGAATTATAAAAATGCGGCGCGAGCCGTATGCCTCCGCCCCGCACGGAAACATAAATTTTATCATGAAGCATGCGTTTCCATAAATGCTCCGGATTTTTGACTTTGACGATGACAATGCCGGAACGGTGTTTTTCTTGGCGGGGAGAAAGAATTTCAAACCCTCTTTTTTCTAATCCCTGAATGGCAAAATCCGTAAGCTCTAAAATGCGGGTTCGAATTTTCTCTATTCCGATTTTGGAAAGATAATCGATGGCCGCACCGACGCCGAAGACCGTGGGAAAACTCGGACAGCCGAGCTCATAACGGGAAGCCTCGGGCTTAATATCGATTCTCTGATTGTCCATGGCCTCCGGAAAACGCATGCTCCTCCACCCCACCATGGAAGGCTTGAATTTCGACAGCCATTTCTTCCTTATATAAAGAATGCCGCCGCCGTAGCCGGCCATCAGCCATTTGTAGCTATTAGTGCAAAGAAAATCGATTTTGCATTTTTCGACATGAATAGGAAAGGCGCCAAAACCCTGAGTGGCATTGACGACAAGGTATCGATTCCCTTTTATTTTGCCGAGACTTTCCAAATCCTGGCGAAACCCCGTGCCGTACTGAACAAAACTAGTGAGAATGGTTTTCACTTTGGGAGTCAGCAGGCTTTTTAGTTTTTCGCCGGAGATTTTTCCTGCTTCCGCTTTTTGAAAAATCATTTTGGCCTTTCTCCAAATCCAAGGAAGTGTGCTGGAAGGAAATTCGGAAGTGTTGGTAAGCACCGCCCCTTCACCGGCTAGAAGCTCGGCAATAAAATTCATGCCTTGGGAAGTGCTTTGAATGAAGGTAATCTCAGATGGGTCGGCACCGATAAAATCCGCGGCTTTTTGGCGTACTTCTTCGCGGCGTTTAATCCATGCACCCCAAGCAAAATCGGCCTGGCGAATATTTTCCTGATAATAACGGTCGATCTCGGCCTGCACTGGCAAAGGAATCGGCCCGCCCGCCGCGTGGTCAAGGTAAACGCACTCTTCGGTAATCGGAAAATCTTTGCGAATCTTATCCCAAAATGAAGCCGTCATAGGACAAGAAGTGTATCATTTTTAATGAAATCAGCCTAGCAGCAAGTAGAGATTTCGTGCCTAACTCTTCGGCCAGTCTAAAGTTATGAATTTTTAATTATTATGAAATATTTATTGATTTATATTAAATATTTTGATATTCTCATTCCAGAAAATTGAACCTGGATGAAGAAGAGGATTTTGTAGTATGATTCTTTTTGACGATTCGAGCAGAGAATTTATCGCAAGGAATATCGCCGACTTGGGAAAAGCCATTTTGACGGTGGGATTTGCTAGTTATTTCTTTGAAAAATTTCCGCTGTACATGCGTATCGGATTCCCGCTAATTGGCTTTATTTTATTGTTTGGCGGCGTCGTCATTCATGCTTGGAAAGGAAAAAGAAAATGATAGCAATGGCTACAGCTTTGGCGTTTTTGGTAACTATGATCGTTCTTTTGTATTTTGATGATCGGAATAAAAAAAAACATTCTCATTAAAAATTACGCTGCTGCGCCAGTGGTTTTGCGGGCCTGATAATCCATAAGGTAGCGGCGTAATTCACTGCGGGGGAAAACCACTCCATCCTTCGTAAATAAAAACTCTCCTGAAAAATCTCCTCCAAACAATTGTTTAATAAGCTCAGCCCTAAGCTCTGATCTTCTTGTTTCGCTCAGGAGTTCGTTAGGATCTTTAATCTCCGCGGCAAGAAGCAATCCGGCAACCGGACCCAAGAAATCTTCCACCTTTTCCAAAAGAATATCATCCTCAAAAGTTTTATCGATATTAAAACCGACACTTACAAAAAGGGAATTGCCGGCAGCCGGTGAAAAATCATTGTTGCTTGCAATGACCGGCAGCACCACTTGAGCCGTCAAGGACGACCCGCGCACCGCTTTCAAGCTTCGAATCATATTGAAAGGCAGTTCGCCCTCCCGCAGCGGACGGGAAAAATTGTCGTTCACATTCCCGCTTTGAAGGGATAATAGAACTCTTTCAAGCTGGCCTTTCAATTGCAATAAGGCCTCGGCTTTATTTTGGGCCTGCGCGGGACTGTAATCTAGAGGCAATCTAAGAATGATGGTGAATTTCTTGCCGGCATATTGACCCAGCAGGCTTTGCCAATAATTAAAACGCTCACGAATGGTTTCGAGGGTCAGCATGCCGCCTTTCCCGTCCGAAATTGTTTTTTCAGATTGAATTTTTTCCATCAACGCTTGCGCTTGATTTTTCAAAATCTCGCCAAACTGTTGCGTATCCACTTCGATTTGAACGAACTGGTCGACAAGTTCCTCGGGATTGGCCCTTGGCATATCGGTGAGCTTTTTCACTACTTCTTCCGGCCCGAGAATCAACGCAAATTGCTGGGCCATCTCTTCCATTTTCGCCGCCGGCACCGCCGCGCTCGCAGCTTGACGCCGCGCTTCGGAACGAAGTTCGCCGGTTTCAGGATCGTAAATATCCTTGAAAGCTTCATCCATTTCGTCTAAACGGCTTTGTATTTTTTCAGCGGACACTTCATTAAAATTGCTGTGCTCATCACTGGCCCCTGCGGGAGGAAGATATTTCAGCATATCAATTTCCCTCAGCATCAACTTGCGGATATTGACGATTTCTTGCGGAGAAAGCGGCCGCTTCGGCCCGGCAATCTTATACCCTAAATCTATCTCCCGAATTAATTCACCAGCTTTTTCGGAAACGTCAACTGCATCGATAGAATAATAGCCTTTCAGGTTTGAAAAATTACCCACGGAAACCAAATTAACGGCATACAGAGCTTTTTTAGATCCGTCTAAAACAAATTCGATCCCTTCCGGCAAGCCGGTTTCTTTTTGATCTTTCCATTTCCCCCAAATTAAACGCAAATTATTTCCTATATGGAAACTACCTTTGGGCAAATCAGCCCATTGAGGATTAATCTCACCGATTTTTTCTAAAAGATCATATAAACTCCTTCTAATGGTCCTGTCTGATTGATTAGGCCTTTGATTGAATATTTTCCAAAGCCTTTGACGCAAAAGAGGTAGTTCATATAAAAAGATTTTGTCATTCAAAAGAAGAGCCGTTGTGTCTGGAGTCACTGATCTTTCTAATTGAAATTCTCCGTACTGCGCAGAACGATCCAAAAGACGCAAAGTTTCTTCCACAAAGATTAAATTAAGAACATTCTCATCCTTTCTTTCGTCTTCTTCCAATCTTTCACCGCTTGTAACAGAAAACCCTGCTTTCGAAAGGATTTGATTGATTCTTCTGGAATCAAGAGGCCTTGCGATAAGGCGGGCAAATTCATCATGAGACATACTCGCTAGCCATTCCTGCAAACGTATTCGGGTTTTGGCATCCACCATGCGTGATTCGGAGCGGCCAGCAAGCACTTTTTGAAAAGCTTCTTGATACATGTCCATTATGACTTGATTTAAAGCTCTCACAATCGCAAGGTCTCTAGCTTTCTCAGGAATGTTAGTATCATAGAGCAATGAAATTTCGCGAAATTCGCGCGTTTTCTTTTCATCCTGGACATAAACTTGTTTGAAAGGAGAAACAGAAGCATCGACATAATCTTTAATCCAAGCCATCACCCATTGAACTTGTTCCTCCGAGGTAAGTTTTGAAATTTGATCCCGGATATTCATGAAACTTTCAAGGACAGATTCTTTACGATCATCGATATATTTCTGAACAATTTTGATTCCGTCCGCCTCCTCAATAAATTCTGTGGGAGAAATATATCCCTCTATATCTTTGAACCAAATCAAATCTCTTAATTCATGAAAAATGGCCATAACGGCTTGATGCGCTGTGGAATTTTTGTCTTTTTCAAAATCAGACGGCTTTTGGACAATATAAACAGGATCGGAACCTTCGGCGAATACTTCTTCCGTAAAAGGCGACGGTATTCTTTGATATCCAAGCGCGGTCTCGACAAATGGCTTTCTCTCTTTTTTATCCATTAATCGCATCATTTGAGGCCCCATCATGGTGTCATGAGAAGAATCCATAAGGACAAAACCCGCGGGATTCAAGTGCGACAAGGCTTTTACATTAAAGGATTCCCAATTTTCCGAGCCTCCGGTAGCCATACTAAATCGAAGCCAGAGCTCCAAATAGGCGTCGTATCCTTCCTCAAGTTCTTTCGGCCAAAACTCAGGATCAAAGGCATCCCAGCCATATTGAATTAACTGGCGCGTTTTTCCCTCATATTCAAAATTGAGAATTAATTTCTTACGTTTAAAACGGATTTTATCGCCTTCCACCACGGGCTCAATTCCGCCCATTTCTTTAATATATCGAAGAAGTTCATCCCGGCGTTGCTCTAACGGTTTCTCTCTTTCTTTGATAGAAAGAACCGCCTCTTCCTCCTGCCATTCTGGCGGAGAATTTACTTTGCCTCCCAATGCCGTAATTCGTTCCATCTGAAAATTTAAATCAAAGGTGGGATCGACAACAACAACCTTGACGGCATCGGTCAGAACAACACCGTGCATGAATCGATGAGTTCCGCCTGGTACAAACAATGTCCAGGCTTTGTGTTCGGGGTTGATCGTCCCTTGAATCTTTTTGTATGTTTCCTGATTCATAGAAAAAAATTCCAAATTCCGCGTTTCGGAACGCAGCGAATCAAGGTTTAAATCCCGAAATGTACGGGCCATTTCTCTTTCATAATCAAGATTCTTTCCTTCTACAATCAAATACTTTCCGATTGGGAAATCATTTAGAAACTGTTTCTCCTCGACCCGAAACTCTGCTTCTTTGGCCGCATTTCCCGAAGCAGCTTCCTGAAGACCCGCAAGTTCATTTAGACGTTTGATGGTTTGCTTGTATTCTTCCTGTAAATTTTTCCACGCTTGAATAAAAACGTTTTTCAGACTTTCTCTGAACTTATTTTCTTCAAGATTAATTCCGTAATGGCTCAATGACAAACGCAATGCGTCACCTGCAGACAACAGGTCGTTCTGATCGTTCAAAAGATAATCCTGTAATGTGTCCGGCGATGGAGGCTTTGATAGATATGAGAAACCGCGGTAAGATTTTATTCCATCGATTGTTAATTGAATAC
>JACPXK010000070.1 GCA_016196565.1 Candidatus Omnitrophota bacterium
GCAAAATTGGTATGCCGGCGATCCCAAAACGGGAAAAGGCGGAATTTATAATTTTGTGACCAAGCGCGGCAAATGCCTTGGCGTGAATTCCAAAATTTCCTGGACCCAGGTTGAAACCGGGTCGGCCATTACCTGGAAATATCCCAGCTGCATTTTGATGGGCGATAATTCAGTCGGGGAATTTTATTCCGTGGCGCTTACGACCGGATATCAGCAGGCGGACACCGGCACTAAAATGATGCATCTTGGAAAAAATACGCGGAGCACGATTATCTCGAAGGGAATTTCCGCGGCGCATTCCAATAATAATTATCGCGGGCTTGTCTATGTCGCCAAAAATGCGACGGGCGCCAAAAATTATACGCAATGCGATTCGCTTTTGATTGGTTCCGAGTCGCGTGCCAATACATTTCCCTATGTCGATGTTCAAAACTCCACCGCCCAGCTCGGACATGAAGCCACCACTTCCAAAATCAGCGACGATCAGCTTTTTTATTTTCGCCAGCGCGGGATCAACACCGAAGATGCCATGACTTCCATCATCAGCGGATTTTGTAAGGATGTGTTCCGGGAACTTCCCGGTGAATTCGCGGTGGAAGCCACGCAGCTTTTGGGCCTTAAGCTCGAAGGGGCGACGGGGTAAAAAACGATGTCATCAAAATTACTTTTATCCATTCATGATTTAAATGCCTCGGTGGTGGGAAAATCCATTTTGAAGGGGATTAATCTCGAAGTCCGCACCGGTGAAGTTCACGCCATTATGGGACCGAACGGTTCCGGTAAAAGCACGCTGGCTAAAGTACTCGCCGGTCATCCCTCGATTGAAGTCAAATCCGGCGAAGTCCTTTATCAGGGAAAAAATCTCTTGGAGCTCGAGCCTGAAGCGCGGGCCCTTCAAGGTGTTTTTATGGCTTTTCAATATCCGGTTGAAATTCCCGGTGTCAATAACGCCTCCTTTTTGAGAATGGCCTACAATGCCAAACGTAAAGCGCAGGGAAAAGAAGAAGTGGACCCGCTGGAATTCGACACGATTTTGCATGAAAAAATGAAAATCGTGGAAATCCCGGAGCTTTATTTGGACCGCGCGGTCAATCACGGATTTTCGGGCGGTGAAAAAAAACGCAATGAAATCCTGCAAATGGCCGTGCTTGAACCCACGCTTGCAGTTTTAGATGAAACCGATTCCGGGTTGGATATTGATGCCCTGCGCATTGTGGCCGAAGGGGTGAACCGTTTAAGAACGCCGGACAATGCCATCATTCTTGTCACGCATTATCAGCGCCTTTTAAATTATATTCAGCCGGATTTTGTCCATGTCCTGGCCGGCGGACGGATTGTACGTTCCGGCAAAAAAGACTTGGCTTTGGAAGTGGAAGAAAAAGGCTACGATTGGCTGGCCCCAGCGGCAAAATAGTTTATGGAAATAGTGATGAATAAAGAAAAAGAAGCACTCAGCTCGATCACTCGTTATCAAAAAGATAAAACCCTTCCGCTGTGGCTTGAGGAAATCCGCGAAAAAGCTTATGCGCGTTATCAAACCCTGGGGCTTCCCACCCGAAAAATGGATGTGTGGAAATACGCTAATCTCGAAAAACTCCTCAGAACTTCATTCGGGCAAATTTCGGATGAACAAGTTTTAAAATATGATGCGAAGAACCTTCCTGCCGGCGTTATTTTATCGGATTTAAGGAAGGCTCTGGAAAAACACAGCGATAAAATGAAACGTTATCTCGGCCGGACTTTAAACACGGAAAGTAATTCTTTCGCCCTTCTCAACACCTTTAATTTTCGCGAAGGTGTTTTCCTTTTTGTTCCCGCGAACGCCGCTTTGGCAGTGCCCATTGAAATTAATTTTTCCGGTGAAGGACAAGAAGAAGCCCCTGTGTTTTGCCCCAGAATCCTTGTGATTCTCGAAGACGGTGCTAAGGCAAACGTCACTTTTCGCCAAACAAGTTTGAATGGGAAAGCCTATTTTTCCAATGCCGTTGCTGAAATTTATTTGGGAAAAGGTGCGAACCTTCACTGGGACCAAGTCGATAAGGAATCGGAAAGCGCTTTTCAGTTTTTTACCGTGCGCGCAGCCCTTGAAACGCAAAGCCAGCTTGAAATGATTTCTTTTACCAGCGGCGGTGATATCACGCGCCAGGACACGGAAGTTCTGCTGCAAGGCGAAAACGCCTCGGCTTGGGTTGGAGGATTGTCGCTTCTTTCCGGCCATTCCGAGGTAGCCAATGTGGTGACTGTAAAACATGATCACTCGGACGGCATAAGCCGCCAGCTTTTCAAAAATATTTTGAGCGGCCAGGCGCAGGCGGAATTTACCAGCCTCGTGCATGTAGGAAAAGGCACGCAGCGTTCGGATTCCAATCAGCTCAATCGCAATTTGATCCTTTCGGATTCGGCGCATGCTTATTCGCGGCCGCAGCTCAAAATTGACGCGGATGATGTGCGCGCTTCCCATGGTTCGGCCACGGGCCAGCCTGATCCCAATGAGCTTTTTTATTTGAAAAGCCGCGGCCTTGCACCCGAAACCGCGCGTTTGGTTTTGAGTTTTGGATTTGCCGAAGAAGTGCTCGAAAAAATCAAAGACCGCAATTTACGCGAAGAGCTGGAAAGAGGGGTTCGCAAAAGTTTGGAAGGGATTTTTAAGAAATGATGGAAACGCAGATCTTAGACGCCAAAAAAATCCGCAAGGACTTTCCCGTTTTGTCGCACAAAATGAACGGTAAGCCCCTGGTTTATCTCGACAATGCCGCGACCACGCAAAAGCCGGTTTCTGTGATTGAGAGAATCAACCGTTTTTACCGGGATGAATACGCCACAGTCCACCGCGGTGTTTATACTTTGAGCCAGAATTCTACCTGGGAATGCGATTTGGTGCGCGAAAGATGCCGCAAATTTCTCAATGCTAAAAAAGTCGAAGAAATTATTTTTGTGCGCGGAACAACCGAGGCGATCAATTTAGTCGCAGCGGCTTACGGCCGGAAGTTCATTAAGGCCGGTGATGAAATTGTCATTTCCGCCATTGAGCATCACGCCAATATTATTCCCTGGCAGCAGCTTGCGCTCGAAAAAGACGCCAAGCTAAAAGTGATTCCGGTCAATGATGCAGGCGAATTGATTCTAGAGGAATATCAAAAATTATTGAAAAGCGGCCGTGTGAAAATCGTGGCCGTGAACCATATTTCCAATGCGCTTGGTACAATTAACCCAGTTCGTGACATGATTCGCATGGCGCATGACGCCGGCGCCGTCACTTTGATTGACGGGGCGCAAGGGCCATCGCATCAAAAAGTGGATGTGCAGGATTTAGACTGCGATTTTTACTGTTTTTCTGGGCATAAAATTTACGGCCCGACGGGAATTGGCGTGCTTTACGGCAAGCTCGCTCATTTAGAAAATATGAATCCTTATCAAACCGGCGGCGAAATGATTGAGACCGTGACTTTCGAAAAAACCACCTTCGCCAAACCGCCGCTTAAATTTGAAGCGGGCACTCCGGCCATTGCACAAATTGTCGGCCTCGGTCCGGCCCTGGAATATGTTGAAAATCTTGGAATTGAAAAAATCGAAGCCTACGAGCATGAGCTTTTAGAAGAGGCAACGCGAAAACTTTCTGAAGTGCCGGGAATAAAATTTATCGGGCAGGCCGCAGAAAAAGCGGCCATTATTTCTTTTGAGCTCGCGAACATTCATCCGCACGA
>JACPXK010000066.1 GCA_016196565.1 Candidatus Omnitrophota bacterium
ATCGCTGAAGAGATACTTTCCTCGATAGGTCTCTTCATAGATATAGCTCTCAAGCTGGTCAGCGTCTCTGTCCTTGAATTTCAGCCGTTTGACATTATTGACCGCATCATCAGACAGCTCCAATTCCTGAAAATTCTCTGAGACCAACTGCCCATGGCGCATGATTTTTCCATCTTTGACTTCAAAATGATCATCACTATCGACCAAATAGCCAAGACGCCATTTATTGTCTTCAAAATAAAACACGGAACGGGCGAGCAGTTCATTGCGGGAATTTTTCATATTTTGTACGGCCGCATCTCCTTGGGGTATCAGGTATTGGTGTGCCTTACCGAGTTTACCGAGATGCAAATCACTTGTGTCCCCAATCACTCCGGATTGGGCGGTCTCGATTGCTTCGGCAGAAAAACCGGCACGTTCCAAAAGCCGCGGATCGAAACCAAAAAATTCCTGGGATTCATCGCGCCGGTAGTCGCGGCCTATTTGCATGCCCTGAAGCAGCGTTCCCTTCTCATCAATCGTAACTAACTGGTCTTGTTTATCGCCTGAGGCATAAGCGTAAAAATAGCCGTAATCATGGAGCTGGAACTTATGTTGGCGCGTTGCATCGCCTTTTTGAAAAGGTTCGATTGTACGCGTTTCTTTACCCTGACGGAAAAAGCGAAGTGTTTTGGGTTGATTTTCTTTTTCCGGTTCTCCCATTTCATCGATTAAAACAGCGGCCCCATATTTTCTGGAATAAGATTCAACTAAGTTGAGCGCAAATGCTTTCAGATCGTGTTCGCTGACTTGTTTTAATTTGGAAGCGATTACTTCTCCATTGGGCCCCATCAATTCGCCGTTTTGGGAAACTTCCAGCTCAATGGTTTTACCATTGGCGGCCGTCACATAAAGAATGCCAGCACCTCCTGCAAATCCGCGATTCCATTCATACCTGCCGCGCATAATGTCCACAAACGCAAAACGGACTTTTCGCTGCGTTCTAAGATCAATAAGGTCCAGTTCCTCCAGCATCGATGGAGATTCATAATTGTCGCCCATTGCAGTCACCCGGGCTGTCGTCCCTTTACTAAAGAAATCTCCCCAATCGGTGGAACGATAAGCGCTAACCTTAGGCTCACCCTGCGGTCCTTGGCCCAACACGATAGAACTGTCAATGGTGCTTCTCATGAATCCCATTTTTTGAAGACTGAAAGTGGGGACTGAACGCACCTCGCCTATTTCCTGTTCATCCTGATCGCGCGCTTTTACAAAGCTTCCATTGCTTTGTTTTTGATAAAGAATGCTGCTGAGCCCCCTTTTCTGCCAATCACCATCCTTCACAAAAATTTCCTTTTGTTCGCGCTCATGGGGTTCTTTTCCATCTACATAGAACCGCCCAAGCTCGCCTCGATATTCGGGTTCAATGCTAAGATTTTGCTCAAGACCAGCGGCAAACTCGGGCGATTCAGTATTTTCTGTCCCAGCTTTGATAAAAGCCTTGTGCTCTGGATGATATTTAATCGTACCAGGAGCTGCCAAAGGTGTGGCGCCGGCAGCAAGAGGATCTTGATCTCCTCGGTAAAGCGCTCCGCGATGCATGCGATAAGCGACTTCTCCATTCAGATTTCGGAAAACCAAATCATATTGATCTGCATTGGCGCGG
Organism: Candidatus Omnitrophota bacterium; assembly: GCA_016196565.1. The sequence goes on from JACPXK010000066.1 coordinate 1,646, forward strand.
TAAGCTTCCTGCCTGGAATTAAACCGTATCATGTCGCCGCTGGGCAAAATCTGCAGGACAAAATTTTCTCCAGTTTCATCATCTTTGCCTTCCAAAAATTTAATTTTTACTTTTCTTAACCCATAATTCAAAAACCAATTACCTCCTTCATAAGGGTCTCTGGTCTCGGGGTCGACAAACAAGCCCCTTTGATAATCAAAAAAGACCTTCTGTCCCTGCCCAACTTCAAGATCACGCGCTTTGTCAGCATCGAGATGATCCTTGCCGGGGGCATAACGCAGAATGTTTCCGCCGCCGAATCTTCGATAAACCGGGGCCCCCAATTCATCCAAATACAGCTCCTCGGATTCGATTTCCGCATCATGGATAAAATGCGTTTCGCCGTCCTTATCTTTAAAGCCCACATTTTCTTTCTCAACAACATAGAATTTGTTTTTTTCCTGAATTTGAATCATCCGGCGCCGAACTTGCTGTCCATTTTCGGTCATCATGTAAGCTTCCCAGCGCCGTTCATCAAATTTTTCGGAAATAAAAGTCATCGGATGCATGATCGCTTCGGCCAGAAATTGCTTGACTCGCTGCATGGCCCCTAATTTGGCGGCAAAATTTTCTTCGGCATGAAAATAAGTGACCTTCTTGGGCCCAAATATTCTTATAAGTTCGAGCAGCTGCCTGGCTTCTTCAACCAGCGTATCAGGATCTGTAGAACCGGAAGCAAACTCCAATTTCATGTGATCATTGGGATCTGGAATCATCTTGCCCGTAGGCTTATTGGTTTCGCGATCGTATTCTTCAACCATCTTAATATTATTCATGTACTCTAGAGCGCGGTTACGCATGGCTTCCGCAGCTTCGGCCGGTGAATTATTTTTCATGACGCCGATATCCCCCGAAAGCATGGAGCGGGAAAGCCGAGTCTCATTGTCTTCATTGGCAACATAGGCGTGAATATTATCCAAAACTTTCTTGACACCCGGCCGTATGAGAAAAGCGGCCAAGAGTTGGCGGAAGGGTTTGTTGATAAAGGCGTAAACCGCAACTTGAAAGGCAATAAAAAGCGGCGAAGAATCAAACAAGGCAAGAGTTAACGCCTCATAAATCGTGGTCAGCAAAGCTTGCGAGAGAGTCACAATACTTGTGTAGGCCCGCATACGGCTTCGCTTAACACTTTCCTCATATTCATACATCAGATTTTTATTTTTGTTTTTCTGGATTTCTCTTGGGTAAATTACTTGTAGTAATGCCGTATTTAATGTCAAATACTCTGCTTCACTAAGCTTCGGCTCAGTCTCTTGGGCTCTTTGAAGCAACTCTTGCGGCTCTTTAGCAAGATTTGTCTTATACCTATCGATGTCGATCCGAGTGTGGAAATTCGTCATTTTCAAAATAGCATTGAATGCCTCCACAAAATCCTTTTCAGTGACGTCCTTTAGTCTATCCGCGGTCGTGGCAAGTTGTTCGAGCACCACAACATTCTGTTGCTTATTCGCTTGCAGAGAGCTGCGCAATGCTTGGATATTCAAATCACCCGCTGCAAACCAAGAAGACCCTTTACCTTCGATATCTTTTTGGCTCTTGAAACTAAACCGAATGGTTTTCCAACCGCCTTCTTTGACCCAAAGAGCAAATTCGTATGAAAACCGGAACCAGAAAAGCCATTCCAGCCCCCAAAGCAGCGAATAACCGGTTTCCCACTGCCCTATTCTTTGAGCCGCAATACCTAAAAAGATTTGGCGGGCTATTTCGACGCGGCCCATTAAGCTCATCTTGGCAAAATCGGCAGCCCCTGCCACCACACCCAATTGCCCCATCAACATTCCCAGAGTCAGCATAAGGCCCAAGCTGAAGGCCACTAAAATCGGAATGGCCAGAACTTTTATCAGAGAAAATTTTCCTTCCCGTTCCGCATGGCTTTCTTTGGGAGCTTTTGCTTTCCGTATTTCAGAACGCGCTGCTGCGTCCGGATTAATACCTTGGTCGTCCGGCTTGTCCGTCTTAGTCTCATGTCCGTCCTGTTGAGCTTGAGTATCCGCCGGTTCAACTGCTATCTCTGCCGGCTGACCTTCTCGTACTTCTGATATTTGTTCTATTGGTTTGATTTCTTGTGTTTCTAGTGTTGGTTGTGTCGCTTGTGTTTCACGGCGCAATTTCTGAAAAGCAGCTTTTTGCCGATTTTTAAACCACGCGCGAAGTTTTTTGTCCACTCCCCCAAGAAAGAAGAAAATTAGCCCGAAAATGCCGGCAGAGAGTACGGTTAAGGCAATAATTTTGGCTCCGCCTCCCCATGAACGCGGCATCCATTGAGTCCAGTCCGAGTCCTCCACTTGACGCCTGAAATCACGCCACCACATTCCGAACTCAGACTGATACTGCTTAAGATGCGGTTTTTGATAAGCTTCGATAGAAAGATCCAATGCTTCTTTTTCATTCAGTTGATGATCCTTTACAAGCTTTTCCAAAGCGTCCGGAATCATTAATGAAGCAATACCTAGACTTTCCACAGTTTCGTTGTCATCAATCTTGTTCGTCGCTTTTAATTTCCGGACCATATATTCCTGCGCAGCGCGGCGGTCTTGATAGACGTTCTCGACAAGGCGCTGCAAATCGGAAATTGCTTTACCTGCATTTTCAGCCGCCCGGCGCAGCCGGTCGTTAGCGATACCGCGATCCTCATTCGGACGGAAATATTCCTCCACCCCAAAATAAATTCCGGGGGTTTTCCGATCGATATAAACAGCCAGCCCTTCAATAATTAATCCTTTTTGATGCAATGCCCGGTACATATCTTTGATCTGATCGGTCATGGGTTCTTCAGAATATTTACGCGCGAATTCATAAAGGGCTTCGAACCGGTCCCGATACGTTTTAATTCCTTCCAAAAGCTGCATAAAATCTTCAATATCTAGATTGTACTTTTCCATTTTGGCAAGGATGCCGTTAGAATTGGCCCTATCA
>JACPXK010000071.1 GCA_016196565.1 Candidatus Omnitrophota bacterium
ATTCCCATCAACAAAGGTTTCTCTTTTTCAGAATTATAAACTTCGATCATGGGAACCGTTTTGAGAAAATAACCTTCCATAAATACAAGGTCAAAATCTTCGAAGTATTTGAGATTTTCTTCCCAGTCGGATTCAATTGGCAAATCAGAAAAAATAGCGCGCTTCTTTTTACCAAGAAGCATGACGGTTTCAGCTCCCCATAGACGGTAGCGATAAGTGTCTTTGCCGGGCTGATCGATTTCAAAATCTTCTCGTGCCAAATGTTTCATGACGCCCACGCGCAAGCCCTTTTCTTTTAATGAAGCAATCAATACTTCTAATACTTCGGATTTACCCGAGCCTTTTCGGCCTACAATGGATAAAAGAAAGGGTTTCATGAAAAATCCTCTCCAAAAATTTTGACACGGACATTTTGTCCTCCTGAAAGCATTTCACCCGCATCCACTTTCAGAATTCCATTCGCCTTGGCCAAACTCCCAATCTGATGGGAACCTTGGCCTTTTAGAGGGGTTATTTCGTAACGGTCATTTCTTTTTTCACATTGGACCCGAATGAAATGAGGACGCGGTCCATTTTTAAAAGACCGAGTCAAAAATCCATCAACCCATAAATCGCCGGCTTTTTTGCCCATCATTTTCAGCAAAGCCGGTTTTACAAATTCTTCAAAAGTCACAAAAACCGAAACCGGGTTTCCAGGAAGGCCAAATACCAGCGTTTTGCCTTTCTTTCCGAAGAAAACGGGCTTGCCGGGTTTAATATCAATTTTCCAAAAAATTTCGCGGACGCCTTCTAGGCGCAGCGCTTCTTTGACAAAATCATACTTGCCCACGGAAACTCCGCCGCAAATAACCAAAACATCTTGTTTGAGACCTTTGCGAATGGCGCCTCGGATTTTATTCAGATTGTCATGAACTTTGGGAAGCAAAACCGGATCGGCCCCGCTTTTTACTATCAAAGCCCGCAGCAAAGGTGTGTTGGAATCGTAAATTTGTCCGCGCTGTAATTTTTTCCCGGGCGCAATAATTTCACTCCCAGTCGAAAAAATAGCCGCTTTCGGCTCGCGAAGAATGCGGACTTGATCAATCCCGAGTGCGGCCAAAAGCGCAATATGCTGAGGCTCAAGACAAGTCCTTTTTGGGATTAATAAATCCCCTTTTTTAAAATCTTCGCCCTGACACCGGATATTTTCCGAATCTTCCGCCGGCTTCTCAATCAGAACGCTCCCGTTTTGCCTTTGGGCATATTCTTGCATCACCACAGCCTGAGTTCCTTGCGGAGCCGGCGCGCCGGTAAAAATCGCCATGGCCTCGCCCGGTTTCAAAGAAACTTTCCGTGTGTCCCCAGCCGGAATTTCTCCTTTGAATTTAAAACTAGATTGCTTCGTCGGCCTACGGCCTCCTCGCAATGACGAACTAAACCGAATGGCAAACCCATCCACCGCCGCATTGTCAAAATGCGGAAATGGTAATTTGGCTTTGACGGGTCCGGCCAATACACGGCCCAGCGCGTCCGCCAAAGGGACCGATATTTGATTCAAAGGCTTAGCCGTTTGAATGATCGTGGCTAATGCTTCCTGATAACTTAGCATCCTGACACAAGCTCCATTCGTTAGTTCCATCTGTGAAATATTCTTTTTTCCAAATCGGCACTTGATGCTTAATCGATTCGATGAGAAATCGCGAAGCCTGATAAGCTTCATCGCGGTGAGCAGACTCAACCTTAATTAACACCGCAATTTCACCCAATCCCACTTTTCCTAGACGATGCAAAACCTGGACATGATCAATCGGCCACCGCTGGCGCGCCGCCTTGATAAAACCTTCTATCAAATTTTGCGCCATCATTTCGTAAGCTGCGTATTCCAAATAAAGCACTTTTTTCCCCTGTGAATGATTGCGGACTTTTCCGATAAAAATCACCTCGGCGCCGCTTCTACAGTCATCCTCAAATGCTTTTGCCGGGGATCCTAGATTCCCGATTAAAACATTCGGGAATGACAGATTGATTCGATCGCGCGTCAGATACATCTATCCCCCGCTCACGGGCGGAAGAACCGCCACTTCGTCTTCAGGCCTAAGGGCCCAATCAAGCTCTGCATAATTTCCATTCACGGCAACAAAAGAACGCTCCAATAAAGGCGTAATCGAATGAAAACTCTTTTTGAGTTCTGCCAAGACATCGGAACAAGTAATTCCCTTTCTCCATGTCACTTGAATCTCAGATTTGCCGGCCATGTCCTTTAAAGCCGCGAAAAGACTCACGCGCATTTCCATATCAGCCCCCCACATGCGACATTTGAAAATCCTGATGCCGGACTTGAGGTTCATTGAGAAAATGCTGCTCCGGCCGCACGTAAACCACTTCCTCGATTTTTCTTTTGATTTCTTCCGGCGAAATACCGGAACGTAACAGCGCCTTCAAATTTAAATCTTCTTTGCCATGAAGGCAGGTTTTTAAAGCGCCGTTGGCTTTAAGCCTTAACCGGTTACAGCGCACACAAAAAAAGCACGAAAGCGGACTGATAAAGCCGACCCGGGCTTCAGTTCCCCTAATTGCATAAACCCGGGCCGGCGAAGAAAAATAAGTGTCTATGGGAATAAGGGTAAATTCTTTTTCGATCTCAGCCTTGGCTTCTTCCGTACTCAAAAATTGTTCTTTGATATCAATTTGAACCGATTGATCGGTTGGCATAAGCTCGATAAAACGTACTTCGATTGATTTTTGAACCGCAAAACGGACCAAATCCAAAACTTCATCGTCATTAATTCCCTTCATAAGGACCGCATTGATTTTTACCGGCCGGAATCCTTCATCGAGCGCGGCATCAATGCCGTTCAGCACTTGACTTAGCCTGTCCAAACGGGCGATTTTTTCAAAACGATCGCGCCGAAGCGTGTCCAAACTAATATTCACGCGGTCCAAACCGGCTCCTTTTAATTCGCGCGCACAATCTTTTAAAAAAACACCGTTGGTTGATAAAGCGATTTCACGAATACCCGGGACTGCCTTGATCCGGGAAATCAGCCCAGGAATTCCCGGCCGGACCAAAGGCTCTCCTCCCGTAATCCTGACTTTTTGAATTCCTAATTCCGCAAAACATTTCGTCAATGTCACGATTTCATCGTAAGAAAGAAGTTCGCTCCATCCTATTTTCTAAGGCGTGCGCTCCGGAAACCACGACCACGGCATCGCCCTCTTTTAAAAATTTTGTTTTGAGAAGTTCCTGCTCTCCGCGCGAAAGCATTTCGTCCGTGCTTTTGCAATAATTCAATTTGAGAGGAATCACGCCGTGAAACAGCGCGAGACGCCGGCTCACTTCGGGAGAAGGCGTAAAGGCAAGAATTGGAAGTTTGCGTTCAAATTTAGAAACAGCGATAGCCGTCCTGCCGCTTTGTGTAAACGCAACAATGGCTTTAGCTTCCAAATCCATGGCAGCATTTTGGGCCGCATGGGTGATGGCGCAAACCGGATGGTCTTTGCGCCGCAAAATTTTACGGGAAGTAACCTCCTGAAACTCTTGATGATTTTCGGCTTCAATAATAATCTCGGACATCATACGCACTGCTTCAACCGGATATTTACCGATGGAGGTTTCGCCGGAAAGCATCACCGCATCAGTCCCATCAAAAACCGCATTGGCAACATCCGAAGCCTCAGCTCGCGTGGGGCGGGGATGCTCCATCATCGATTCCAGCATTTGAGTCGCGGTAATCACGCCGATATAGCGCTGATTAGCACGTTCAATGATTTTTTTCTGAATCACGGGGACTTTCTGCACGCCCATTTCAATTCCCAAATCCCCGCGGGCCACCATGACGCCCTCCGAAACCGCAATAATTGAATCGATTTCTTCCACCGCTCTTGGTTTTTCAATTTTGGCGATAACGGGGATGATTTTGCCGAAATCTTTTAGATAATTTCGTACTGTCTCAATATCTTTGGCATTGCGCACAAAAGAAAGCGCCACATAATCCACGCCTTCACGCGCAGCGATTTCGAGAGCTTTGTGATCTTTTTGCGCAAGCGACGGTAAAGTCATCGGCGCATTGGGAAGATTAATCCCCTTATTTTCCCCCAATAAACCACCGGTGATAATCCTGCACGTTACTTTTTCGCTATTCGATTCCGTTACTTCCAAATCAATAAGGCCGTTGTCCAAAAGAACAGGGTCTCCTTTTTTGACCATGCGCGCAAAATCCAAGCAAGGCGTCGTAATTTGAAGACTTCCATTACCCAATCCCGGTTCCAGAGTGGGAATAATCGAAACAATCTCGTCTTTGCGCAGAGACAAAAGCTGCTTGTCTTTCAATGCTCCCGTGCGAATTCTGGGCCCCTGAAGGTCGATGAGAATAGGAATTTCCCGATTCAGACTTGCACCCGCCTGCCGTATCAAATGAATCCAGCGTCGGAGTCCTTCCGGAGAAGTATGCGAACTATTGATTCTCAAAACATCAGCGCCGGCACAGATAAGCTCTTTTAATGTTTCCAGAGACTGGCAGGCGGGACCGATAGTCGCAACGATTTTAGTCCGGCGCAATCGTTCGTCCATTTTCTGACTTGTACTTTTCAATTTAGAATTTAATTGTAGGCTGAACATAGAAAAAATCCGCTCCATTACTTGCTCCGGTATCTTCCGCAAAGGCTCCCGGGAAAAAATGCGAATACCCCATTAAAAAATCTACAAAATTGTTTATTTTCCACTTCAGAAGAAAATCTAGTTCCTGTCCTAATTCTTTGCGTGCATTTGCCCTGGTGGAACGAAGCACCGCTTGAGAAGCGTTAAACCAGTGACTTTTATTTGTATCGAGAAAAAACCAATGAAAGTCGGCGGATAAAGAAAGTGCGGGATGCGGTATTACGCCCATTCCCAATCGAATGTTATTCATATTTCTCAAAGATAAAAAATCCATGAATCCGTATTTATCATGATTGGTGGGAAAGAGATTATCGAAATTCCCGTAACGGCCGTCGGCCGGATTTTTGTCTCCGGAGGCGTGATTGTATTCCGCATAAACGCGCGGGGTCCAAAAAATAGGGGCAAAGACATAACCGGCTTGCTGGTGAAAAGCCCATGCTGCAATGTCATCATGAGCACGGCTGCCAAACTGGAAAGCATATTCAGTTTCGTAATCAAAATTTTTGATTTTGCCCTTGAAACGATTTCCCGCCGTATATTCTTTTAATGGGCCGAATTCCCCCGATCTTTCCCCGCGTATCCCCTCATCCGAATCATGACGGATAAAAAGAAAGGTATCGAGAATATGATCTTTAAGTGGTTTCAAAACAGAGTAAATACCGTAAAAATGATCGTGATGAACTGTCGGATCGGCTTTTTCTTTGTCGGTTCGAACCGGATGGGCAATAAAAACATCGGTCTGAAATTTTTCATTCAGCGGATAAACGACCTTTACGGCATCAAAAACACGCGCCACATTGGACCACTCAAATCCGCCCACAAACCGCTGATTTCCGTAAGAAAGGACCTGCCGTCCGGCTTTAAGCTGAAGAGGGATAGCCTTCACGGGACTTTTGAAGTCCGCATAAAGCTGCCGTAAATCCAGCTCATTCACAAAGGCGGCGGAGCGATCGATGGAACTCTGCGCCGAGCTTTGAGCCGTCTGGCCCTCGACAAAAAATTGAGCGTAAGGCCCTGCTTTAATATTGAGATTGAAACGCAGACGAAACAAATTCAACGCATCATCTTCATAGGTCCTATCATTAAAATTAAAATTGTTGCGAAGCTCTAAACGATAACGCGCTTCTCCCCCTATTTTGACCGCAACATCTTTAACCGGATGCATTTCACTCAGCAAAGCCGGAGCTCCATTTAAAAAGGCATTGGCCTCTGCCACAAATCCCAAATGAGTAAAAAGCAAAAGAGCGACGATTAAAAAGAAAAAGACCGGCGATTTTTTCATTAGTTTTTAACCTTTTCTAATGCGGGTTTTAAATTGCCGGGGATTTTGGAAATCAAATCCGAGAAAGACCAGCCTCTTCGGACGAAACGCAGAACCGCCAAAGCAATCAGACTGACCAAAGCAAAAATGGCAAAGCCGATACCGTAAGATCCCGCCGTTTGTTTAAAAAATCCCAAAAGAGTGGGGAGAAAAAAACCTCCAAGGCCGCCGGCAGCTCCGACAATTCCCGTAATGACTCCGATTTCTTTTTGAAAGCGCAGAGGAACAAGCTGAAAGACAGCACCATTTCCCATTCCAAGTGAACTCATGCCCAAAAAAATCAACAAAACCGCCAGAGGAAAAGGAGGAAGGCTCGATGCTCCGAACATCATCAAAGCCACACAGCCAAAAAGGACTGTCAGCATGCGGACTCCCCCAAAACGGTCGGCTAGATAGCCGCCGATCGGCCTGGAAAAACTCCCGGCAAAGACACATAACGCGGTAATGTGTCCTGCCATCACTTTGGTGAGTCCATACTGATCATAGAAAAAGATTCCAAGAAAACTCGCCAACCCAACAAAGCCTCCGAAAGTGATGCTGTAAAAAAAGCAAAACCAAAAGGTATCGGTCTCTTTAAGGATGGAAAAATAATCTTTGAGTTTTTTGGGCTTGGGTTGATTCGGACTCTCTTTGGCCAAAATGCTAAAGGCAATGAGCGTGAGTACAACAGGAATAAGCGCAACTCCAAATACATTTCTCCAACCGATCAGTTCCGCCAAAAACGGAGCAAATAGGGAAGCAAGGACGGTGCCGCTATTCCCAGCGCCGGCAATTCCCATGGCCATTCCTTGATGCTGCGGTGGATACCAGCGGCTTGCCAACGGCAGGGCCACGGCAAAACTCCCGCCGGCAATTCCCATCAGAAAACCCAACGCCAGAACATTGGAAAAATGAGATCCCCAAAGCCAAATGCTGAAAAGCGGAATGATGACAATAAGCTGTCCGAGAATTCCGGTTTTTTTCGGTCCAATGTGATCGACTAAAAGCCCCATGGGAAGACGCACTAAAGAACCGCCCAAAATGGGAACTGCGGCCATAAAACCCTTCTGGGCGGCAGTTAAGCCAAATTCTTTGGAAATATAAACACCGAGTACCCCAAGAAGGACCCACACCATAAAACTAATATCGAAATAAAGAAAAGCCGAGAACAGAGTCGGCGGATGACCGCTTTTAAGGAAATCTTTGATTTTCATTTTTTGCTCCTTATGGTTGTTTTTCTACTTTGACTGCTGATTGTTTGTCCTCGCCCTTATGTGCGAGGACGGTGCTTGGATATCTTGACGATCTCCTAAGCACTGGTTTTTTCAATCCTGACCGCTGACTGCTTGTAATTGGGTTCGCGCGAGTAAGGATCACAAATACTCGTGGTTAAATTATTCGCGTTTGCTTCGGCATAATGAAATGGGATAAAGATCTGGCCGGGCGCCACCGTTTCGGTGACTCTCAAAATAATTTTTTCAATGCTTCCGCGGCGCGAAACCACGCGAACATAATCCCCGTGCTGCATTTTCAATTTTTCAGCGTCGCGCGCATTCATTTCCACCCAAGCCTCGGGTGAGAGGCGATTGAGAAGAGGGATTTCCCCTGTTTTAGTGCGGGTATGCCAATGCTCCACGGTTCTTCCTGTGTTGAGCCAGAAAGGATATTCCTGGTCCGGCACCTCAGGCGGCCTTTCGTTTTCAATCGTCCAAAGCTTGGCGCGGCCGTCTTCGGTTTGAAAAATTCCGTCCTGATAAAGCGGAAAACTTTCGCGCGGATTTCTTTTGGAATTCTCCGCATACGGCCATTGAATTCCGCCGTGTTGTTCAAGCAAATCATAGGAAAGGCCCGAATAATCACAAAGTCTTCCCTTCGAGATTTTTTTCCATTCTGTAAAGGCATCTTCCGGACTTGTCCAATCCTTAAAGAGTTTTTCGTAAACGCCCAACTCTTTGGCAATCATAAGAAAAATTTCAAAATCGGATTTTGCTTCACCCGGCGGTTCCACGGCCTTATTGACTTTGCTGACCCGGCGTTCGGAATTGGTATAAGTGCCTTCTTTTTCGCCCCACACCGCAGCCGGCAAAACAAGGTCGGCCACTTCGCTGGTGGGAATGGGATGATAGCCATCCTGGACCACGAGAAAATCAAGGCGGCTCAAGGCATCGAGCAAATAATTTTGATTGGGGAAAGAAACCAGCGGATTGGTGGCAATAATCCACAACCCTTTGATTTTTTTACTTAAAACGCCTTCGATAATATCGGGATAAGCCAATCCCCTTGCAGTCGGAATGATTTCTTCATCAATACCCCAGAGAGCAGCGAGCTCAGAACGATGCTGAGTATTTTCGAATTTTCTGTAACCGGGAAGGCTGGAAGCAAATCCGGACTCACGCGTTCCCATGGCATTGCATTGACCCGTAATGGAAAACGGCGAAGCTCCCACGCGGCCGACATTTCCTGTAATCAGCGCAAGATTGCAAATCGCATTGACCGTCTCGGTCCCCTGCGTGCTGTGATTAACACCCATGGTCCATCCGATAAAAGGCGCTTTGGCGTTGGCATAAAGCATGGCCACTTTGTAAATCAATTTCGGTGAAAGCCCGGTCAGTCCGCTGACATATTCCGGCGTGTATTTTTCAAGCTGCTGCCGTAGTTCTTCGAAGCCTGTCGTGTGATCCCGCACATAGGCCTGATTCACTTTTCCTTCTTTAATAATCACATGCATCATGGCATTTAAAAGAGCGATATCGGTTCGCGGTTTCACAGGAAGAAAAATATCCGCCATCATGGCCGTTTTAGTCACACGCGGGTCCGCCACAATCAAAGTACGCTTGATGTTTTTTTCGAGCCGGTAACAAAGAATAGGATGATTGTCCGCAATATTGGCGCCAATCAATAAGAGAACATCCGACTTTTCCAAATCTTCATAATTTCCCGGAGGCCCATCACTGCCAAAAGAGCGTTTGTATCCGACCACCGCACTGGCCATGCAAAGAGTCGTGTTCCCGTCATAATTTTTTGTGCGCAGTCCCAGCTGAACCAATTTCCCCAAGGTGTAAAATTCTTCCGTTACAAGCTGGCCGGTACTAATCACTCCCACCGATTCCGCACCGTAACGATTTTGAATATGCTGGAATTTTTCAACCATACTGCGAATGGCCCATTCCCAGCTCACTCTTTCAAACTTTCCTTTTTTGATTTTCCGAAGCGGCCATTTCGCGCGGTTTGAAGTTGTAATCGCATAATGTTCGGCCAGCCCCTTGGGGCAGAGCCTGCCTTCATTGACCGGATGATCCGGATTTCCCCGCACACTGACAGGTTTGCCTTTTTTCACGCCGATAAACATGCCGCACCCTACCGAACAATACCCGCAAGTTGTCGCCACCCACTTATCCGGAATTTTGGCTTTGGACATATATCCGAATTGTTCATCCAAATCGTAAGCATACTTTTCGGTTTGAATATCCAGCCCCAACCTTTTTTTTGCGGACTGTAAGAAATTTTTCAATGAGCACCCGCCTTGGTAGTAAAAAAAGCGCCCGGCATATTTTTGGGAACAACTGTGACAAAAAATAAATAGCGGCCTAAGATTTCTCCAAAAAGAGAGAACAGAAAGCAGGCCACTCCCAATGCCAAAAATCCTTTGGCGTGCAAATTTCCCACCTGCAGAAACGTGGTAAGAATAAAAGGAAAAATGAAAGACCCCAGGACAAGCAAGGCGAGCCTTGAAATAAACGATTTTTTGAAACGGTGGATTAAAAGAAAACTTGAAGCATAATCCTCATCAAAAGTTGTCCACGGCAAAGAAAAAAGCCGGGAAAGCAAAACCACTAACTGTAAAAATCCGGCCACCGCAGAAATCGCAAGAAAAGCAAAACTCGGCGCTTTCATGACAGGGCTTAAAAGCCCGGGTGTTTGAAGGTGGGCATAAACACCGTACACAACAAGTGCAAATAAAGGTCCCAGCATAAAACCTGTAAGAAAAAAACGCAGCGGCGTGCGCGGCGTATTCCAGGCCGGCCGCGCCGGAACCAGATAAATTTTGGCACTGGCGTAAACTCCCGCCAAACCGGATATCACCACCAAGGCACCTAAAACAAAAAGAAAGTCATTCCCGAATGCTTTTATCGGGAATCCAAACACCGTATGATCCCCACCTAAAGCATGCGGGGATGACATCCATAAAC
>JACPXK010000072.1 GCA_016196565.1 Candidatus Omnitrophota bacterium
CCGGCGTGCGCGAGCGAATCGGTTATGCCACCAAAGGGCGGACATTATTTTTAACCAAGGCTGTTCCGGAACCCCAAAAATCCCTGCATCATGTGAATTATTTCTTGGAACTTTTAAAACAATCCGGGCTTTCTGTTTCTGGGAATGCTTCCTATCGTTTTTATTTTTCCGGCAAAGATAAAGAACAAGCCGACGCCCTGCTCAAAAATTTTAATTTGGATAAATTCGCGGCCTTTCATCTGGGGGCCAATTGGGAACCCAAACGCTGGCCGCCTCAGCATTTTGCCCGGTTGGCCGACCTTATTTTTGAAAAATGGGGGCTGGCAATCGTTGTGACCGGGGCACCGGAAGACGAATCGCTTTTTCAAACCATGATGGCCCATGTAAAAAAAGCGCGCGTGATTTCTTTGATCGGAAAAACCAATTTAACGGAACTAGCGGCCCTTTACGAACAAGCCGGGTTCATGGTTTCCGGAGATTCCGGTCCCATGCATATCGCGGCCGGAGTCGGCATTCCCGTGATCACTCTTTTTGGCCCGACCAGTCCGGAACTCACCGGCCCGCGCGGATTTGGAGAAACCGCGGTTTTAACCTATGTCCCTAAAGGCTATACAGCGCCTTGGTATGAAAAAAATTTACCTTCGGATGGCTGGCTTTCTCATATTTCACCCGAAGAAGTCTTTCATGTCATCGAAGAAAAAGGATGGGCCAATCAAAAGGGGCCAGGCCCCTCGGTGCCAGGCTCCAAGGTACCTGGCCCCTTTAGTGATTCAGAAGCCGGTGACGGCATCTCGAATCCTCGCCACATTCTCGTTGTGACTTTAAGTAATCTGGGAGATGTTATCCTGACGACGGCGGTGATGAGTGTTCTGCACCGTTCTTTTCCCGATGCGAAAATGACCGTCGTGGTGGGGCCGCGTTCCAAAGCGATTTTGGAGCGCTGTCCTTTTATTGGGCGCATTGTGGTTTATGACAAGCGCGCCAATTTGAAAGATAAATGGAAATTTTTGAGGGAGCTTTGGCGCGGCTCGTATGATTGGGTGGTGGATCTCAGAAATACCGCCATCCCGTTCATGGTTCCCAACAAAAAAAGAAGTCCGCTGCTGCGTTTTCATATTTCGGATTCAATGCGCGAAAGGCATTTGGAAGTGCTTCGTTTTATGGGCGTTGAGACCTGGAATTCGCCTCCCTTTATTTTTTTCACGCCTCAAGATGAAACTAGTGCCCTTGAAAAATTAAAGGCTGACGGCATTGCTTCGGTTGAAAACTGCATTCTTGTGGCCTGCGTTGCCGCCAGTGAACTTAAAACTTGGCGGCTTGCGGGATACGAAAAAGTTATTGAAGGATTGATGCGCGAACGTTCTGAAGAAATTATTTTGGTGGGGGGCCAGCGCGAACGGCCGATGGTGGAACCGCTGGTTAAAATGAATCCTCGGCGTATTCATAATATGGCGGGAAAAACCACTTATCCCGAACTTTCAGCCCTGATTTCCAAGTGCGCCCTGGTTTTGACTAATGACAGTTCGGTGATGCATATCGCTCATGAACTCAACCGTCCGCCGGTCGTGGCCATTTTCGGACCGACGAATCCCATCCGGGCAGGACGGTTAGGGCCCCGCTGGCGCATTGTCCGCGAAGAAATTTTTTGTTCGCCTTGCGATCAACCGCGCTGCCGTTTTGAGCGTCAAGCCTGTTTCGAAGACCTTTCCCCGCAAAAGGTCCTGGATGCCTGCCTGGAACTTTTACAGAAAAAAGATGAAGCCCTCAGCCATCAATCTTAATTCCATTCACCGGATTTTGATCACGCGCACGGACCGTATCGGCGACTTGGTTCTTTCCACGCCGGTTTTTTCCGAGATCCGGAAAAAATTTCCCAAGGCCTGGATTGCCTGCCTGACTTATCTTGAAAATAAAGAAATCGTCTGCGGCAATCCTTATCTGGATGAAATTATTCTTTATGATAAAAAAGGTTCCGAAAAAGGGATTTGGGGGAATTTACTTTTTTCGCGCGCCCTTTCCAAAAAGAAATTCGACTTGGTGATTCATCTTCATGCCACCAATCGCATGCATTGGACCACCTGGCTGGCCGGCATTCCTGTCCGCATCGGCTGGAATCGCAAATGGGGATCGCTTTTGACGCATCCTTATCCCGATTTGAAAAAAGAAGGGAAAAAGCACGAAGCCGAATACAATTTTGAACTGCTCGCGCCGCTTGGAATCTCACAGCCCTGTAATCTTGAAACATTTTTTCCGGTCAGCGAAAAATCAAAAGCCTCGCTGGAAGAACTTTTAAGGCATCATCATCTTTCGCTGGATAAGCCGTGGGTGGTGATAAGCCCCTCGGCAAGTTGTCTTTCCAAAATCTGGTCGGCGGAAAGATTCGGAATTTTGTCCCAAAAAATACTCGCTGAGTATGATGTCTGTCTCATCATCATCGGAACACGATCCGACCACAGGCTGATTCAAAAAATAAAAAACGCGGCGCCTGAAACCGGATTTTACGATCTTAGCGGCAAGCTTTCTCTCGGTATGCTGGGCGCCCTTCTCAAAAATTCCGCTCTGCTTATTTCCAATGATTCGGGCCCGACCCATATCGCCTCCGCGGTGGGAACGCCCGTCATTTCTATTTTTGGCCGCAAACAGCCGGGGCTTTCTCCCGCGCGCTGGCGCCCGCTCGGGGCGCGTTCACGCGTCATTTGGAAAGATGTCGGATGCGTGGAATGCCTTGCCCATAATTGCCAAATTCATTTTTTATGCCTCGATGCAATTTCCGTGCAGGACGTTTTTAAGGAAGTCGAATTTTTCCATTCCGACCTTAGCGGATTAAAAGAAGCCCGCATTTCGTGAAGCATTTCATGCAATCCATTCGCCGTGTTTTGGTGGTGCAGCCTTACGGCATCGGCGATCTTCTTTTCGTGACGCCGGTACTCAGGGCCTTAAGGCTTCATCCTACGGTGGAGAAGGTGGATCTTTTGCTGGGGTCCCGCACCGAAGCCGTGGTCGAAAAAAATCCGCATGTGGATGAAATTTTTTCCGTGGATAAAGATCTTTTCCGCCGGCAGGGGAATCTTCATACCTTTCAAGATATTCTGGCGCTCGGCAAAAAACTTCGCAAAAATCGTTATGATTTGCTTATCGATTATTCCCTGCGCGCCGAATACGCTTTTTTCGGGCAGTTTTTCCTCGGGATCGGCCGCCGTGTCGGTTTTAATTACAAACGCCGCGGATTTTTTCACAACCGCCGCCTTTCGATTCCGCAAGGATTTTGCGGCCGGCATGTGGCCGATTATTTCTGCGATTTGGCCGAAAAATCGGGCATTAAGGTGGAAGACCGGTTTCTCGAATTTTATCTTACCCAGGCCGATCGTCTTGCGGCCAAACAATTTTTACAGGAAAAATTTCAAAATAAAAAATATATTGCTGTCAGTGTGGGCGGGGGAGAGTCCTGGGGAAAAGACGCCCATTTCAAAAGA
>JACPXK010000085.1 GCA_016196565.1 Candidatus Omnitrophota bacterium
CAGTTAAAATAATATTTCGCAACTAGCCTCTTCCAAGGTGCTGGCCGATTTTCTTTAAATGACTGTGAATTAAAATGAAGAAATATCAGATCGACAAGGAAGAACAGCAAATCCTTAATGCGATTGAAGAAGGTAGATGGGATCTAGTGAAGCCTAAAAAGGCGGAACTAGAACATTATGCTCAAGCTGCTAAGAACACATTAAAAAAGAATGAACAAATGAATATCCGGTAAGCATTCTCCACAAATACGTTTCCGGCAATCTCCATGCTGCTTGAGTGGTTAGGCTATTTCCGCGGTTTGAGGGTTTCTTCTTCATCTTCAGAGACGGAAAACGAACCGTCAATGATGCCGCGTTTGGAGGATTCGATGAATTGAATCAGTTGTTTGACTTCGGGGCTTGTGAGATTTCTTTTTATGGCTTCGAGTGCCTGGCTGGTGTTAAGGCCAGAGCGATAAAGTAATTTATAAGCGTGTTTGATTTCTTCGCGTACTTCAGCCGAAATTCCGGCGCGCCGGAGTCCTACCACATTAATTCCTACCGCAACAGCCGGGCGGCCTCCCGCCATCATAAAGGGGGGAATATCTTTATTCGCGGCAGAAAGGGCGCTTACAATCGCCAGGCGTCCAATCCGTGTGAATTGGTGAAAGCCTGTCATGCCGGACAAAAACGCATGGTCTTCCACAATGCAATAGCCGGTGAGCGATGCTTGATTGACCATAATGACGTTATTCCCGATTTCGCAATTGTGGGCCACATGGCAATACGCCATGATAAAATTGTGATCGCCGATCACCGTCGAAGTGTCCGCCTTGGTGCCGCGATGAATCGTCGTGAATTCCCGGATAATATTATGATTGCCGATTTTGGTGAAAGACGGCTCGTTTTTATAGGCGATGTCCTGCGGAGTATGTCCGATCACGGCGTGCATATGAATCTCATTGTGATCACCGATTTCCGTGCCGGTCGAAAGATAAGCGCCGGCCATAATTTGATTATGGGAGCCAAGTTTGACGCCGTCTTCAAGAATTGCATAAGGGCCGATCACATTTTCATCACCCAGGGTAACATTTTTGCCGAGGATGGCAGTTGAATGAATTTTTGACATGGGCGGAATTCTATCATGGGGGGTTCATTGACTCAACTTTTAATCCCTGTTAGAATGCCTTCCTGTTTGCACTAAGTTATTGCTAGAAAGCGAGATAGCATTGTCCTCCGGCCTCAAAAAACAAAGTGAAATTCTGCGCGAAGGCATAGTCGATCTCATTTCCCCGGAAGAATTCGAAAAATCCCTGGCTTTATCCGAGCAGGAAAAACGTCCCCTTCGCATCAAATATGGAGCAGATCCTTCTTCTGCTGACCTTCATCTTGGTCATACCGTTCCTCTTCGTAAGCTCAAACAATTCCAGGAATTCGGGCATCAAGTGGTGTTTATTATCGGGGATTTCACAGCTCGTATTGGGGACCCTTCCGGCCGTTCGGAAACACGGCCCATGCTTACGCCTGACGAAGTCAAAAAGAACGCGCTTACCTATCAGGACCAAGTTTTCAAAATTCTCGACCGGAAAAAAACTGAGGTGCGTTACAACTCAGAGTGGCTCGATAAAATGACGCCGGCTGATTTTTTGCATTTGGCTTCGCAATACACCGTGGCGCGCCTTCTCGAGCGCGATGATTTTCAAAAACGCTTCAAAGGTAATCATCCCATTGCGCTCGTAGAATTTTTATACCCGCTTTTGCAGGGGTATGATTCCGTCATGATTAAATCCGATCTCGAACTTGGCGGCACCGACCAAAAATTTAATTTGCTGGTGGGCCGCGAGCTTCAGAAAATCTGGAAACAAAAGCCGCAAATGGTCATGACTCTGCCGCTCTTGGAAGGTACGGACGGGGTCCAAAAAATGAGCAAAAGTTTTAACAATGCCATTGCGATTGGCGATTCTCCGCGCGAGATTTTCGGCAAAGTCATGTCGCTTCCGGACAATTTAATTGCCCGCTATTTTCAATATGCGAGCGGTTTGCGTCCGGAAGAATACAAACCCATTCTTTTAGAAGAAAAGAAAAACCCGCGTGAAGTAAAAGCCAAATTGGGTGAACAAATTGCCTCGCTTTATCACGGAAAAGATGCGGCCAAAGCTGCACGTGAGGAATTCGATCATGTTTTTCGGGATAAAGGCCTTCCGGATGAAATTCCTACGGTTCATTTGAGCGAATCGAAAAGCGATATTGTTTCCTTTCTTCATAAAACCGGGCTTGTGGCCAGTAAATCCGAAGGCCGGCGTTTGGTTGAGCAGGGAGGCGTCAAAATCGGTCCATGGCTTGGCAAAAACGATGAAGCGGGACTTAAAAAAATCGTGGATGTGGCCCATCAAATTGATTTGACCAAGCCGGTTTTGGTGCAATGCGGCAAGCGTAAATTTGCCAAAGTGGAATTGAGTAAGTGATGCGCCGAATTTTTCTATTGTCATTGCGAGCGAACGGAGTGCCTCCGGCTCTACGAGCCGTGAGGCTCGGAGAGAGCGAAGCAATCCCGGTTTTGAGATTGCTTTGTCGGCACTTCGTGCCTCCTCGCAATGACAGTTGGTAGGCTCGTAATGACGGAGGATAGAAAACCCCAAATTTCAAAGCCTGAAGCCCGCGTCATGCTGCGCGTGGAGAATATTTC
>JACPXK010000082.1 GCA_016196565.1 Candidatus Omnitrophota bacterium
CCATGTTCTTGGCTCCTGGTAGGGTTGGGTTGATGCTTCTAACATCAACATTTTCCGTTTCTTAACGGCCAATCTTACTCGGAGCCTTTCTTCATTTCCAACTAAGAATAACATTCACTCGCTTTAATTTCTGCTTCACTTAAAAATTCAACGCCTTCAATTTGCCGTCCCAAATGCTCAAGCATACTTTCTGTAATCCTGGCCATGGAACCCGACTCTTCT
This sequence comes from Candidatus Omnitrophota bacterium, assembly GCA_016196565.1. The sequence goes on from JACPXK010000082.1 coordinate 223, forward strand.
TTTGCTGGTACTCGCACTTCGGAGCGGGGAGAAAAAGGTAAGCTGGAAAACGCGGATTGACCCGCTATCTGTCTTCCTGTATCATTTGCCAGTGGAGATAGAGAATGAGACTTAAAATCGTTTTGAAACGCGGTAGTGATGGCTATATTGTTGCGTCTGTCCCCTCCCTCCGGAGCTGTTGGTCCCAAGGGCGGACCCGTCGTGAAGCCCTTCGGAACATTCGCGAGGCCATTCGGCTTTTTCTGTCTCCCGATCCCAGTGATGTTCGTCCCGGTAAGGGCCGTGACGTCGTTAATCTTGCCATTTAATAAAAAATCTCCCTGCCTATGAAGCTCCCGCGCATTTCCGGCCGTGAGTTGGTTAAGGCCCTCAGTAGGGCCGGCTATCTTCCGATCAGTCAACGGGGAAGTCATATCAAGCTCCGTCACACGGTTACTGGTTAAATCCTGATCGTGCCTGATCACCGGGAGCTTGACCGCGGCACTCTGCATGGAATCCTGCATGATGCCGAAATCTCCACCACCAATTTCACGAACTTGATTTAATATCTTCCGCACTTCAGAGCGGGAGAATTTCTGCTGCTGTTCATCCCGCTCAGGATCTATGACATCTCGTTTTAACTTTTCTTTGATGAAATTTTTAATAAACTCTTTCCAATCCGAGGATTCGCGATGACCTTCCGAAGAATGTTCCTCGTCCTCAAACCGGCTGGTTTTTCGCACGGCACTCAGAGCCGCACTTGGTTCAAATCCCGCTTTATCCATAAGAGAAAGCGCGCTTAGATCCGCATGATCTTCGAGAAGAATGGTAGAATCCCCGCCTTCATATGAAACCCTATTTTTAAAAATGACTTGAGGGGGTTGAACACTCACTGCGGCTCCCTCATTTTTTGCTGTTTGAATCAGTTGTTGAGTATGGCCAAATTCATGACCGATGATATAAGCTAATTCGTCATCTGTAAGTTGCTCGGCATATTCCTCGCGTATAAATATTTGAGCCTCACCCCTTTTATTCATGGCCGCAAAAGCATCCGATGTGACCCACATAGACTCAAATTCCGTGCGGGCAAAAATCACAACAGAAACATCTTCGATCTTTTCAAGTTTGAATCCCATCATCCGTTTAAACTGAGTTTTATAAGCCGCGCTATTGTCTTTTGCCGCTCCCACCACTTTTTGATAAACATCGGATATTTTTCTCGCCAGTTTTTCATTCCGCGCTTCAGAACGGCGTTTGGGCGCTCCGGCCAATCTTAAACGCATTTGTGGAATCAAGTCCGCTCGAAGTTCGCTTTTTGCGGTAGGGGCGGCGGCGACACCCGCGGGAATGGCAGCGGGTTGAAATAATTTGAGGATGTTTTCTTCCGTGATTTGATTTTCGGATTTTAAATGGCGGAGGCCTTCGATAAAGCGGTTGATATTAGCTTCCCATTGATTCATGAATGCGTCGTTTTTATTTTCTGGCGCGGCTTCATCCATAAAACGAGTGTATTGGCCGCTTTTTGCTAACCCGCCTGTTTTGGCGAGATCTCGAATGATTTCATCGCGCCAAGTTTTAAGGATTTTTCCGCGAGATTGCTTCGTCGCTCGTGCCTTATACTGCCCTCGCAGAGGGTCGCTCCTCGCAATGACGGTGGAGAGAAGCTTGTCCCTTGTCCCCCGGACAAAAGCGTTGTACAAATTGACTTTGCCGTTCCGTACTTCAAAATATTTCGCCCACGATACTTGGCCTTTCATCTGGTCCCGGTAATGGCTCTCGTCAGGAAGATGATTGATTTTGGGCATGATCAAGACATAAGAATTTCCTTGGGCCTTGAGTCTTTGAATTATTCCTTGGGTGTGAAATCCTCCGGCGATAAGAATTGACTTGTTCCCTTTTCGCATAAGATTTTTAAACATGGCTTCTTCACGCTTTTCGGCATTGTGGTAAAAATTAAGATGCGGCCATATGTTTTGGAAAAAAGTATCCTGTTTTATTTCGTCCCAATCTTCGCGGCTTAATTCAAGGCTTGCCAGACGCTCCATAAGTTCCAGCTTATGATTGGCGATATCCAATTTTCTTTCGCCGTCATTACGGAAAAGAGATTCTTTGACCCAACGGGAATATTTTTCAAGCTCCTCAAAAAGCTTTGTGCCCTGAATGTCCCTCATTCTTTTTTGATTCCTCATCAAGCGCTTCAATCGCTTGGAGAAACGCACAGATATTCGATATTGAGCAGAGAAATTTTCGAGAAAAAGGGCAAAGGCTTCGGGGCTTATTCTTGAAGTTTGGAATTGTTGATACTCTTGATTGAAAGCACGAAGGGCATGCGAGAGGGCCGGAGTTTTTTGCATGGCAAGTTTGGCCTTTATACGGCCGGCCATCTTCTTTACTTCCATCTCAATCGAATTTTTGTTTTCGTTTTTCCGGGCGATTTCTTCCCATAAAACCGCCAATTCTGATCCTTTTTCCGGGGCCTGAACGCTAGCCAGATTTTCGAGCACTTCAAGAATATTCAATTTATCTTTTCGAAAGTCTTTCAGGGTACGGTCGACTTCCAGCAAATCCTTAGAATAAATCTTTGCCTTTTGTTTCTCTAAATCTTCGGAGAGCTTACCCAATTCTGCCTTAATTTTCGCCTCCCCTTCCATGGCATCGAGAAAATAACGCAAACCTTCTTCATATAAATCCCAGTCTTCGATGCCGCGATAAACCGAACTCGATGGATTGAAAATGGCGGCGGCTGTGGTTCCGGCGAGTTCTCCGCGTTCGGAATATTCATTCAAAACCTTTTTCAACAATTCCTGGTCCGGAAAACTTTTGAAGATTTGCGAATCAAGATCGGAAGAGGCCCCCTCTAAGGCGACGAATTTCACCCCGTGTTTTTGTTGAAAGAAATCGATGAGCCCTTGAATGCTACGCTGGGCATCGGGAATGGCATGGGCATCTTGAATCAAAATAACGGCCGGGGCCTGGGAAGAAGATTCGTAGATTTCTTGAACTGTTCCTAACTCATCAGGCACCGTGACGTTATAAAGGCCGATCGAAGCATGTTCTGCGGTCTCTTGAGCCGGCGCGATAAACTGAGCATGAAGAGGAAAGGGTAGGGAAAAAGTAATGACGGTGACGATCGCGGCAAGCTTAAAGATGAAGGGCCGTCTTTGGGGGAAAAGTTTAATGTCCATGGGCACCATTTCCTCTCAAATAATCCAGGATTTCCTGTTCGAGAAAACGCCAATGCTTGCCGAATTTCGCCCCTTTGATTTTTCCCCTTTGGGCAAGATAATAAATCGTGGAGACAGAAATATTCAAAAAGTCGCTGACTTCCTGAATATTCATCACCCGATTTGTATTTTCATGGCTGCCGGTATTCACAGATGCTCCCCATTCTTAACAGTTGCTGCAAAGTTGAGAAAAGATCGAACACGTATTCTCCTCTGACAAATCGAACGATTAAAGGAAAGGGCCCGAATTCAAGCCTGCTATTTTATGCTATATATTGAAAGGAGCGCTAGAGTTGTGATACCCTTCGGCATGTCATTTTCTATTCTTATTCTCCTGCTGGTTTTTCTCCTTATTGCCGTTCGTCAAGTGGGCCGTTTCCGGCTTCAAATTTGGCAGATTATGGGGGCCGGGGCTTTGGCGGTTTTGGTCACGGGGCAAATCTCCCCGGTTCAGGCGATAAATGCCGTTGATACGGACGTTATGCTTTTTCTTTTCGGAATGTTCACGGTGGGAACGGCACTTGAAGAAAGCGGTTATCTTTCGCATTTATCCTATCAACTTTTCCGAAGGGCAAGAACCAGCGAAGGACTTCTTCTTTATATTCTTTTCGGCATGGGATTTCTTTCCGCTTTTCTAATGAATGATACCCTTGCCATCATCGGAACACCGGTGGTTTTACTTCTGGCCAAAAGACATCAAATTCCGGCGAAGGCATTTCTTTTGGCCCTTGCTTTTGCCGTGACCACAGGAAGCGTCATGAGTCCGATCGGAAATCCCCAGAATCTTTTAATCGCCCTTCATTCGGGCATGGAAAACCCTTTTATTTTATTTTATTTTTGCGGGCGCTCTTCATTCCCACATTCATCAATCTTCTTGTGACATTTTTTCTTCTTAAATGGTTTTATCCCGGACATTTCGGAAAAAAACGCCTGGATCACGACATTCCTCCAAAAATTTCGGACCATGAGCTCGCCCTTCTTTCAAAAATCTCTCTGGGAATGATTTTGATTCTCGTATTCGTTAAAATCGCTTTAAGCCTTTTTCAATATACGGATTTACTTTCGCTTACTTCGATCGCTCTCGTTGCCGCCTTTCCTATTCTTGCCTTTTCTAAAAACAGGCGGACGGTTATCGCAAAAATCGATTGGCATACGCTGATTTTTTTCGCGGCCATGTTTGTTTTAATGCAAAGCGTTTGGCTTTCGAATTTCTTCCAAGATTTTTTCACCCAAATGAAATTAGATTTAAGCAATACGAGCGTCATTCTTGCTTTAAGCATTCTTTTAAGTCAGGTAATTTCCAATGTGCCGCTGGTGGCTTTGTACCTTCCGCTCCTGACTCAAGCTGGAGGTTCCAATCATGAAATGCTGGCTTTAGCGGCCGGAAGCACCATTGCCGGAAATCTGCTTATTCTTGGTGCCGCCAGTAATGTCATCATCATTCAAAATGCCGAAAAAAAATCCGGCGAAACCATCACCTTTTTTGAATTCGCCCGTATCGGCATTCCGCTTACCCTGACCAATGCCTTCATCTACTGGCTTTTTTTGAAGTAAACGGTAGAATACGCCCCATGCCCAACATTCTTGCCATAGAAACTTCAAGCCCACTGCTCAGCATCGCCTTAAAAACCCGCAAAGGCCGCATCTTCGAAAAAAGTTTAGAGGGCTATTACAAACACGGCGAAAACATTCTCGTTTTCATCGATCAGCTTCTGAAAAAAGCCCACCTCAAAATGAAGGACATCGATATTTTTTTAATCGGACGTGGACCGGGGTCTTTTACCGGACTCCGTGTGGGATTCGCCACCCTCAAAGGATTTCTTGCCGCCCGCAAAAAACCTTGTTACGGGGCACTCAGCCTCGACATTATCGCCCAAGGCATTGATTTGCCGGAAGGTTCACGGCTCGGGGTTTTGCTCGATGCCCGCCGTGAAAAAATTTATGCCCGGATTTATGAACGCCGAAAAAATCAATGGAAGGCTAAGAAAAAACCGGGAGTGTGGTCGGTGGAAGAATTAACCGGCGAATTTCCCGGAGAAATTCATTTGGCCGGTGACGGTCTCCAACGTTACGGCGAAGAAATCAAAAAAAGTAGCGTCAAAAGGTACCAGGTACCTTTTGGCGGAAATAGAAAAATTCATTTTTTATCCGAAAGTTCGTGGTATCCTACGGCATCCCATTTGATCGAGCTGTTTGAGGCGGGCAAAACGGTGCAAAAACTGGAAAAACCCAAGGATTTTATTCCCCTTTATTTCCGCCTGACTGAAGCCGAAGAAAAAAGAAGAGAACATGCCGCCACTTGTTGAATCCGAGCGTCAGTCCCAGCACGGGACTTGGATTGAGATTGACCGCGAAAGGCTTTTGTCCAATCTTGTCACCCTGAAAGGACAAAGCGCCCCTTTTGCCGATGTGATTGCCATGATCAAGGCCAATGGCTATGGCCATGGCCTCCTGGAAATCGCCAAACCCCTGGACGGATCGGTAAGTTTTTTCGGTGTTTCCTCGGTCCGTGAGGCTTTGACCCTTAAAGAACATCAAATCCGCAGTTCGATTTTGATCGTCGGACGTCTTTTTCCCCATGAAATCCCCGCGGTTTTAACCGAGGGGATCAGCCTCAGTGTTTCGAGCCTGGAAGAAGCCCGCGAGATCGCTTTAGCTTCCGAAAAAAACTTCCGGGCCACCCCTATTCATATTAAGGTGGATACCGGCATGGGACGGCTCGGCATTCCCTTGGTCCAGGCTATGGGCGAAATCGAAAAAATCAATAAACTTCCGGGAATTATCCTGGAGGGAATTTATACTCACTTCCCTACGGCAGAACGTGAAGATGGATTTATGTCCACCCAAGTCCGGGATTTTTCCATGATGCTGGAATCCCTGGAAAGAAAAGGCATTACTTTCCGCTACCGTCACGGCGCCAACAGTGCCGGCAGCCTTAAAATCCATACACCCATTCTCAATTTAATACGGCCGGGAATTATGCTTTATGGCATTTATCCCGATCCCTCCTTAAAGGAAATCGCAAGCGTGCTTCCCGTTCTTTCCCTGAAAAGCAAAATTCTATTCCTCAAATCCCTTAAACCCGGAGACTCTGCCGGCTACGGCCGTGATTTTGTGGCTGATAAGCCGACCACAATCGCCCTTCTTCCTATCGGTTACAGCCACGGTTATCCATGGCGGCTTTCGAATAAGTCCTGGGTGATTTACCGGGGAAAGAAATTTCCTTTGGCAGGACGAGTTTCCATGGATTATCTGGCTTTTGATTTGCAGGATACCCATGCCAGCATCGGTGATGAAGTGACTTTGATCGGTGAAGACGGAACCGAATCGATTCAGGCTGAAGATCTTGCCCAGTGGGCCGGCACCAGTGTTTATGAAATCATTACCGGACTTGACTGCCGCCTTCCCCGCTTCTGTCGATGAAATGCAATCCCGATGAAATTTAAAGTTCATCATTTTGAAGAAGTAACCTCCACCAATTCCCTTGCCCGCGACTATGCCGCTCAAGGTGCGCCTGAAGGAACTGTACTGGTAGCCCAATATCAAAGTGAAGGACGGGGAAAACCCGGAAGAAAATGGCTTTCTCCGGCCGGAAAAAATCTTCTTTTCTCCCTTCTTCTGAGACCTCAAATCCCCGTTCACCGGGCTCCGGGTCTGACTCAAATTGCCTGCCGCTCTGTGGCGAGCGTCTTGAAAGATAAGTATGGGGTGGAATCCCGTTTTAAAAGACCCAATGACATTTTGGTGAAAGGGAGTAAAATTTGCGGCGTACTGGTGGAGTCGTCCTCCAAAGGCGGGCAACTGGAAAATGTCATTATCGGAATCGGCCTCAATGTGAATTCTCCGGCAGAAGAATTGATTGAGGGCGCCACCTCCATGCTGGAAGTACTGGGGCGAAAGACGAATCGCCATAAAATACTCGAGGAAATACTGAAGCAGCTAAAAAAGGACCTGTCCCCATTAGGGACAGTCCCCACTGGGGACTGTCCCTCGGTGAAAATGCCATGATTATCTTAATCGATGTCGGAAATACGGCCCTTACCTATGGAGTTTATGAAGGTGGGAGGTTTCTTTCCTATGGATCCAAGGTACATAGTAATATCCCAAAATTAGTCAAATATTGTACTAAAAGTGGGAATAATAAATCGTTTAATGTCGTTATAAGCTCTGTCGTCCCAAAAATAACTTCAATTATTAAGAAATCATTCAAAAGGGCTAAAGGCTGCAAAGTATGGGTTGCCGGCGAGAACTTGCCTATCCCTATTAATCATAAGTATAAGGAATTCAATAAGTTAGGCCGTGACCGGGCAGTCAATCTTTACGGCGCTTTGAGAATTCACCGCCCTCCCATGCTGGTAATCGATTACGGAACTGCGGTCACCTTTGATTATTTATCCCCCCAAGGGGTGTTTGAAGGCGGAATGATTATTCCCGGCCCGGAAATCTCTTTCCAAGCTTTACTTCAAAGGGCGGCTTTGATTCCTAAAACCATAAGACTTCCCAAGAAATCGCCATCCTTTTTAGGAAGAAGTACTTACGACTGTATCAAAGCGGGAATACTTGAGGGGTATGGCGCCATGACCGACGGTCTGATTGAGCTTTTCCGCAAGCGTTTCGGTAAAAATTTGCGCGTTCTTGCTACGGGCGGTTTTGCTCAGCACCTAGCCCCCTATTGCCATTCTATTAATATTAAAGATTCCAAACATTCCCTTAAATCCCTGCTCATCCTCTTTAAGGATTATCGCTCCAGGTAGCCTGGCACCAAGGGGCCTGGCCCCTTTAAATTTTTTCCTTGATTTTTCCTCTATTCTGAATACAATCTGCATTCCCGTTAGCACTCTTACCCCATGAGTGCTAAGCGGTATGAAGTTCTGCTTTAATCAAAATAACTTCCATAAAACTCACTAGGAGGAGTCAACATGGCAAAGCAAATTATTTTCGAAGAAGAGGCAAGACGCGCGATTCAACACGGCGTGGATCAGCTTGCGAATGCAGTAAAAGTCACCCTCGGTCCCAAAGGCCGCAACGTAGTTCTCGATAAGAAATTCGGTTCCCCTACTATTACTAAAGACGGTGTTTCCGTTGCCAAAGAAATTGAACTCGAAGACCCATATGAAAATATGGGCGCTCAAATGGTCAAAGAAGTGGCTTCCAAAACCTCGGACATCGCGGGCGACGGAACCACAACCGCAACCGTTCTTGCTCAAGCCATTTACCGGGAAGGTTTGAAGAACGTCACTGCCGGATCAAACCCTATGGCACTCAAACGCGGAATTGAAAAAGCGGTGGATGCGGTTGTCGCCGAACTGGAAAAAGTCACCAAGGCCATCGGCAAAGACAAAAAAGAAATCGCTCAAATCGCCACCATCGCCGCCAATTCGGATTCCACCATCGGCAATTTAATCGCCGAAGCCATGGAAAAAGTCGGCAAAGACGGCGTCATTACCGTGGAAGAAGCCAAGACCACGGCCACGACTCTTGATGTGGTGGAAGGCATGCAATTCGATCAGGGCTATCTCTCTCCTTATTTCGTCACGGATGCCGAGCGCATGGAAGCCGTGTTAGAAGATGTTTACATTCTTATCAATGAGAAGAAGATTTCGAACATGAAGGACCTTCTTCCGGTTCTCGAAGCCGTGGCCAAAGCCGGCAAACCGCTTTTGATTATCGCCGAAGAGGTGGAAGGCGAAGCGCTCGCCACTCTGGTCGTCAATAAAATCCGCGGGACTTTAAATGTTTGTGCGGTAAAAGCTCCCGGATACGGCGATCGCCGCAAAGCCATGCTGGATGACATTGCCATTCTCACCGGCGGCAAAGCCGTGACCGAAGATCTCGGTATCAAACTCGAAAACGTCACGTTGAAAGACCTTGGCCGTGCCAAGCGTGTGACAGTGGACAAAGAACATACCACCCTTATTGAGGGCGTCGGCAAAACAGTAGAAATTACCGGCCGCATCAACCAACTCCGCAAACAAGTCGAAGAAAGCGATTCTGATTATGACCGGGAAAAATTGCAAGAACGCCTGGCAAAACTCGCCGGCGGTGTTGCGGTCATTCATGTCGGAGCCGCCACCGAAACTGCCATGAAAGAAAAGAAAGCGCGTGTTGAGGACGCTCTTCATGCCACACGTGCTGCGGTAGAAGAAGGTATTGTTCCGGGCGGTGGCGTTGCCCTTCTTCGCGCCAGCCTTGTGATTGAGTCCCTGAAACTCAAAGGCGACGAAAAAATCGGCGCTCAAATCATTCGCCGTGCTTTGGAAGAACCCCTTCGCCAAATTGCGGAGAATGCCGGAGCGGAAGGTTCCGTCGTCGTCCAAAAAGTTTTGGCGGCAAAAGGAACGGTAGGTTTCAACGCCGAAACCGGAGAAGTCGAAGACCTGGTTCAAAGCGGTATTATCGATCCCAAAAAAGTCACACGAAGCGCCCTGCAAAATGCAGCCAGTGTTTCGGCGCTTCTTCTCACCACGGAAGCCTTGATTACGGATATTCCGGAAGACGACAAAATGCCTCCGATGCCTCCCGGCGGTGGAATGGGCGGTATGGGCGGCGGCATGGGGATGATGTAAAAATTGACTCAGTCATTGCGAGGAGGCCGTAGGCCGACGAAGCAATCTAGCAAATAATATTAAAATAAAAGGAGATTCAATCATGAGCAAAATTAAACCTTTAGGCGACAAAATTCTTGTGGAAATGCTGGAAGCGGAAGAAAAAACCAAGGGCGGAATTATTCTTCCCGATACGGCCAAAGAAGAAAAAACCGAAGGCAAAGTTGTTTCCGTCGGCGGCGGAAAAGTTCTGGAATCCGGAAAAGTACAGCCGCTCGAAGTCAAAAAAGGCGACCGCGTGATTTTCGGTAAATACGCCGGCGACGACATCATCATTGACGGCAAAAAACACAAGGTATTAAAAGAAAGCGAAGTTCTCGCAGTATACGAGGCTTAACAGACATCAAGTCTGATAAGCCTCTGTGCTGTGATCATGAGATCACAGCGCGAGGCCTAACAAACGTCAAGTTTGTTTAGGCCTTGTACCGCAATCATAAGATTGCGGTGCGAAGCTTAACGAAATTGTCATCCCCGAATGTTTCTATCGGGGATCTAGATTCCCGCTAAAAGCATGCGGGAATGACAAAAACAAAAGGAGTTCTAAATGTCAAAACAACTATCCTATTCAGAAGAAGCCCGCCGCAGTCTGAAACGCGGTGTGGACATTCTCGCCCGGACCGTGGGCATTACGCTCGGTCCCCGCGGCCGCAATGTCGTCATCGACCGCAAATTCGGAGCCCCCACGATCACTAAAGACGGTGTGAGTGTGGCCAAAGAAATCGAACTCAAGGACCCTTATGAAAACATGGGGGCCCAAATGGTACGCGAAGTCGCTGAGAAAACTTCCGATGAAGCCGGTGACGGCACGACTACCGCAACAGTTCTCGCTCAAGCCATTATCGCTGAAGGCCTGAAAAACGTCACGGCCGGCGCCAATCCCATGGCGTTGAAGCGTGGGATCGACAAAGCCACGGAAAAAGTGGTCGAAACCATTAAAAAACTTTCCAAACCCGTCAAAGGTAAGGAAGACATCAAGGCCGTGGGCTCCATCAGCGCCAACAATGATTCCGTGATCGGCGAACTTCTCGCTACCGCCCTCGAAAAAGTCGGCAAAGACGGTGTCATTACGGTAGAAGAATCCAACACCCTCAAAACAGAACAGGAAACGGTCGAGGGAATGCAATTTGACCGGGGTTATATCTCCCCTTATTTCGTCACGGATGCCGAAAGAATGGAAGTGGTCCTTAAAGAACCCGCCATTTTGCTTTATGAAAAGAAAATTTCGGCCGTGAAGGAACTCATTCCCGTCCTGGAAAAACTCGCCCGTCTCGGAAAGCCTCTTTTGATTATTGCCGAGGATATTGAAGGGGAAGCTTTGGCCACACTCGTGGTCAATAAAATCCGCGGCGTTTTGAACATTGCCGCCGTCAAAGCCCCTGGCTTCGGAGACCGGCGCAAGGACATGATGGAAGATCTCGCCATCCTTACTAAAGGCAAATTTATTTCCGAAGATCTCGGCATCAAGTTAGAAAACGTGGATGTCAATATGCTCGGAAGCGCCCAGCGGGTTGTGATCGATAAAGACAATACGACCTTGATTGGTGGAGCCGGCGCTCAAAAAGACATTAAGGCCCGCGTCGAACAGCTCAGAGCTCAAATCGAAAAGACGGATTCCGAATACGACAGAGAAAAAATGCAGGAACGTTTGGCAAAACTTTCCGGCGGAGTCGCGGTCATTAAGGTTGGGGCCGCCACGGAAGTGGAAATGAAAGAAAAGAAAGCACGTATTGAGGATGCCCTGCACGCGACCCGTGCCGCCGTTCAAGAAGGCATTGTCCCCGGTGGAGGCGTCGCCTTCCTTCGTTCCATTGCCTCTTTGGACCAGTTAAAGCTGGAAGATGATGAAGCGACCGGCGTTCAAATTGTACGCCGTGCTCTGGAAGAACCCGCCCGCCGTATTGCCATCAATGCCGGCTTTGACGGTTCCGTCATTGTTAAGGATATTTTGGCAGGCAAAGGCAGTTACGGTTTTAACGCGCTGATCGGCGAATTCGGGGACTTGATCGAACAAGGCGTGATTGATCCGACGAAAGTCGTTCGTTCGGCCATTGAAAATGCCTCGAGCATTGCCGGACTTCTCCTGACCACGGAATGTGCCGTGGCTGAAAAACCCAAAGAAGAAAAAGATAAAAAGAAGGCCAGCGCCAACTACGGCGAAGATTACGATTAAAGCAAAAGGTACCAGGTACCTTTTACAAAAACCCCGCATCGTTTAAGGTGCGGGGTTTTTTATTTTCTGCCGATGTTTAGGTTGAAACTATCGATGCGAAAAGATCAAAAGTTTCTACAATTTTTACCCTGCATCCTTTTGGGCCTGACACTCGTTGCCAGTGTCCTTTGGCGTATTCGTTTGCTTAATGTTCCCCTGGAAAGAGATGAAGGCGATTATGCCTACATGGCCCAGCTCCTTCTTTCCGGGATCCCTCCCTATCAAGAGGCCTATAATTTAAGATTCCCCGGCATTTTCGTCGCCTATGCACTCATCATGAAATGTTTCGGACAAACCACATTTGGAATTCATCTTGGGCTGCTTTTTATCAATGCCCTTACCACCTTAGCGATTTTTTTTCTGGCGAAAAAACTTTACGATGCCAAGGCTGCGGCTTTTGCCGCTTTAACGTTCAGCCTTTGTTCCCTGGGCCCTTGGATTCAGGGCATTTTTGCCAATACGGAACATTTCGCGATTTTGCCGGTAGTCACCGGACTTTGGATTTTGCTGGAAGCCGCTACCTCCGGACGGCTGCTATTTTTTGCCCTGAGTGGAATCTTGCTTGGGATTGCGGTACTCATGAAACAGCATGCCGGATTATTTTTCTTATTTGCCTTTCTGTATACCTTGTGGGATTCTCACCAAAAGCAAACCCCCTTTTGGAAAAATACTTTCGCCAAACTCACTGGGTTAGTCATTGGATTTGTGCTTCCTCTGGCCATTACTTTTTTCCTGTTGTGGAAAGCCGGAGTTTTTCAAAAATTCTGGTTTTGGTCTTTCATCTATGCACGCATTTACGTCTCTTCGCTTCCTCTTTTCTGGGGTTTTTTAAATTTTCTGGTCAATGGCTTAAAGGTCATGTCCCCGGGCTTTTTTTTCTGGATTTTGGGGGCGATAGGATTGTTTTTCGGCAATTTTTTTCTACTCGGATTTTTTTTGTTTTCATTTCTTGTCACTGCCATAGGGCTTTATTTTCGTCTTCACTATTTCATGTTCCTTCTCCCGGCGGTTTCCCTGGCCGCAGGAGCGGCCTTTTATGGGCTGCAAAAATATTCATGGCATAAATCCGGGGTGGGAAAAATCCTGCTTTTTTCACTCATTCTGGCCGCCCCAATTCATTTTTTGATCGGACAGCGTCATTATCTTTTCACCATGCATCCGGAAGAAATTGTGAGAATGATCTATGGCAAAAATCCTCTTGCCGAATCTGTGGTCATTGCCAAATACCTTGAAGAACACACCCGTCCTGGCGAACGCATTGCCATATTAGGTTCGGAACCCCAAATTTATTTTTATTCCCGCCGTCGTTCCGCCACGGCTTACACCATGACTTACGGATTGGCGGAAATCCATCCTTTCGCGCTGAACATGCAGCATGAAATGATTCGTCAAATGGAATCGGCAAAGCCTTCTTATATTGTTTTTGTGAACGTACCCCGATCCTGGCTTTTAAGGCCTGAATCCAAAATGCCTATTTTCAATTGGTTTAAGAAATATAGCGCCCGGTTTTACAGGCCGGTGGGATTTGTCGAGATCACGGAAAAAGGTACTCGTTATTTTTGGGACCAAGAAGTTTCAGACCGAAAACCGGAAGGTGAAGCCTGGATGATGATTTATAAACGCGTCAGCGGTCGATGATCCTTGACCGCTATTTCTTATAATTTTCTTCTGAAGTTATCTTTCCGTCATTATTGTAATTGACCCTTTTGATTCTCTGCCCACCCTCGTAAATTTCTTCGAAGCTGATAGTGCCGTCTTTGCGGAAATGGCGGCTGGTGCCGTCCATTTTATCTTCCTGGAACAGCCATTCCCCCTTGACCTGGCCGTCCCCGTAAAAAGTCCGCGTCACCCCGTCTAATTTGCCGCTTCTATAATGACGCTCCCCGAGAAGCTTCCCCATCCAATAATATTTTTCTGAAATGCCGTCGAGTTCTCCCATCCGTTCCAGCTTGGAATTGGCCATCAAAAACCAGACGCCGGCCACGATCAAAATAAGGATGGCCGTAATAAAAAACAGGAATCGTTTGGCCAGATTTTGGAATTGTTCTTTTATGCCCATGGCATGGTGATCGGCAGTTTGCCCCAAGAGTTGACCTTCTTTTTAATCATCCTCTTCTTCTTCCTCTTCGACGTTTTCCTTGGGTTTTTCTTTTTTTTCTCCGATGGCGTCTTCCACGAGCTTAGAAAAACCCCCTCCCAAAAATCCAAAATAACGCTTCATGGTGCTTTGTTTGGGTTGGACGGGCTTTAAATGGGTCTCGAAGAATTCTCCCAGCTGTTTCCATAAATTTTCGGTGGAACCGTAATCAAAACCTTCCGGATGTAATTCATCCATGAAATTCGGGCGGACATTCTCATATTTTTGAACGATGAGATTCACTTTATTGTCCTTGAAGGTTTCGTTGTAAAGATTGAATTCCTCTTGTTCCAGCCAGTCTTCAAGAACCCCGGAGGCTAGAAAAACCGGATTGGTGATTTGAGAAAGTTCCTGATCGGACAAAGATCGAGGGAAATGGCCGTAAATCGCTGCAGAGGCCTTGATTTCCTTAATCTTGGCTGCCGCGAGAAACGAATAATAGCCTCCCATTAAAAAACCGAGCGTTCCCACATGGCGCCGGTCTACGAAAGGAAAAGTCATCAACTTTTCAAAATACCCTTCCACAATTTCCATGACCCTTTCGGGATTCACATTTTTCATGAGTATTTTGGCGACAGACTCCCGATGCGTCATTTCGCCGTGATAAAGGCTCGGGGCGATGGCCACAAAACCTTTTTTGGCAAGCCTCAAGCAGACACTGCGGACATAATCATCCAGCCCCCACCAATCATGAAAAACCAAAATGCCCGGATAAACCCCGGGGGCACGCGGACGGACGATAAAATCCTTTTTTTTGACATCAGCATTTTTCTGAACATCCACCGAAAGGTCGGAAATAAGTTCGCGGAAGCGTTCCAGAAAACCAGTGTTCAGGAGAAAGGTTTTATCGGCGCCGGGATCTTTATTTTTTTTTATTTCTTCTTCATCCATTTAAATGATTTTCCCCAAAAGAATGCCGGCCCGGAACAGTAAAAATCCTCCGGCGATACTGCCCAGGATATTGGCCAAAGCTAAAGCCGGCTCGCCTTCCCTCATCAAAAGATCGGTTTCAAGTATCCAGGTTGAAAAAGTCGTATAAGCGCCGCAAAATCCAATCAGAAGCAAAAGCCGTATTTCCTGGCTGACGATGGCCCGCTCTTCCAAAAAGGCCGCGAAAAAACCGAGCGTGAAACAGCCCGACAAGTTCACGATCAAAGTCCCGTAGGGAAAACGGCTGCCGAAGGTCCGGAAAATAGTTCCGGCCACCACGTATCGGGCCGCGGTTCCCGCGAGCCCTCCTAATAATAAAGAAATCCATTTCATGAAATTTTACCTCTCTTATATTTCTTAAATTTTTTTAAGGCGATTTCGGATTTTCCTCCGAAAAACGCAACTGATTGGCGAACAGAAGTGTTCTGCGTCACCGGCGTTTCACCGCTCCAGCGGCGGTGAACGCCTGCCTCTCGCCGTTCCAATCCGCCTTCCCTCCGGGCCTTTCGGCCCATAGGGCCGGAGGCGGCGGAACCAAGCTCGGAACGGCTCCGAGAGCTGACTCCGAACACTTCTGTCCGCCAATGGTCAAACGATAAAACGGCTTAACCATCAAGATCTTTCAAAGTAAAGCAATTTCGCAGTTCTCTGAAGGAACCTCTGCGACACAATTTCCGATGGTAATGGGAAATTGTCGGAGCAGGGAGCGAAGCCCATACAAACCGGAATTTATTTATGGGCTGAGCGATTCCGAAAGAGAACTCGAAATTGCTCTTTTCACGCCGCTGAGGCTTGAGGCTAAGCGGTTTAGTTCAAAGACGATGCATTCAATACCAAGATGAGGTTATAATACACATCGTTCGAATTGCGATAAACATTTAAATTTATCCCTGAGACCAATGTCTCAGGACAATAAACGGATCGAAGCTAGAAGCTTCGATCCATTGGAGACCCCATGAAATCATGCACGGAATACCTATGGTTTGAGACCAGGAAAAAGCGGGATTACATTAACATCACTCCGAAAGTCGAAGAAATCCTCAGGAAAAGCGGCGTTCAAGAAGGCCTTTGCCTGGTCAATGCCATGCATATTACGGCCAGTGTTTATATCAATGATGACGAATCGGGCCTGATTCAGGATTTCGACGAATTCTTGGAAAAAACGGCGCCTTATGATGTGAAAAAATACCGCCATCATCAAACCGGCGAAGACAACGGAGACGCTCATCTGAAGCGCCAGCTTTTCGGCCGCGAAGTCGTGGCGGCCATCACCAAGGGAAAATTAGATTTTGGTCCGTGGGAGCAAATCTTTTACGCGGAATTTGACGGAATGAGAAAAAAACGCGTGCTTGTAAAAATTATCGGGGAGTAGATAAACGGACCTACCGCCGGCGGATTTCGAGAAAATCCTGAGTGCAGGAAAATCGATATTTGTTGGGGCCTTGAGCAAAATGGGTTTGAACGTATTTTGAAACCTCAGTCTCTGAAGGCGGATTTGGAAGCGGCAGCAAATTGAGCATGAATTCCGCCACCGTATAGGCGGCATCAAGATCGGGAGTCGTGATATGGCTTGGAACCGTATCGAGACTCAAACGATATCGGGGAGAATTATTTTTTCCGAAATCATCGGCGAGTTCCTCCAAATTAAAGCTTTGACCCAGAAAATGCCGCAGCATTTTCATGCAATCCGACCCATGATTTTGTAAAATCACGACCAGCGTGCCTTCGGGAGAAAGCCAGGAAGCCAGGGTTTCAAGATTTTTAAGCCACTCGTCGCCCTTAATATAATAGAAGACATGAGAAGCCAGTATAAAATCGCCCTTGTGGGAAATCCTGGCATCTAAAATAGTTTGCTCTAAAACCTCAGCCCGGGGACAAGTTTCTTTTAATTCTTTGCGAAGGGAGGCATTCGGTTCCGCGGCAATGGTATGCTCAAAAGCATCGGTAAACCACGCCGTCACCTTGCCGTTTCCGGCTCCCGCATCGATTAAAACCCGCCGCGAAGAAAGGTCTGAGACTAATTCATCCAAACGTTCCCGGGCCTTGGCCTTTTGATCGGTATGATCGAGAAAAACCTGGAAGGCCTTGTGATAATCGGCCGAAGAGGAATCAAAAATCCGTATGGGCTGGTCTGTTTTCACAGCGGAGCAGTGCCTCGTTTGTTTTTTGGCATGGCTCTATTATATCGGCAGCTTTTGATTTTGCACTTGAATCTTTCTGGAAGTTGAATATTCTTGACACTAATTGACGTAACATTCTTTTCACCCCAAAAAGGAGCTTGACCCGTGAAACGCTTTCCTGTTTATTTCGTTTTTATTCTTTCCGGCCTTTTCACCCTTTACGGTTGTGCGGAAAAATCATCCTCGACGATTAAAATCGGATGTGCAGCTCCCCTCACCGGAGACCAGGCCCAAATCGGAACCGATGTTTGCCGGGGCGTGGAGCTGGCCGTCCATCAAGCCCGTGAAAAAGGGGATGTCCTGCCGGGTTACAAACTTGAAATTCTTTCGCTGGATGATCAGCACAGTCCGGCCCAAGCCGTGAATGTGGCTAAAAAATTTGTCTCGGACCCGGATGTCGTTGCCGTGGTCGGCCATTTCAATTCCAGCTGCACCAAGCCGGCCTCCGCCGTTTATCACGAAGCCCGGATGATCGGTATCACTCCCGGATCCACCAATCCCGAACTTTCCAAACAGGGATTTGATACCTTCTTCCGCGTGACATCCACCGATGATATTCAAGGCCCGAAAGGAGCGAAGTACGCGGCTAAAACTTTAGGGATCAAAAAGGTTTTCATTATCGATGACAAAACCACTTATGGAAAAGGAATCGCCGATGAATTCGAAAAAGAAGCCCGGAAATCAGGTATTGAGATTCTCGGCCACGAAGGCATTACTCAAGGCGATAAAGATTTCACGCCCACATTAACGAAAATCAAACCCCTCGGCCCGGACATGATTTATTTCGGCGGCATTTATCCCGAAGGTGCTCTTCTCGTCCGGCAAGCACGATCCCTGGACATTGCCGTTCCTTTTATGGGGGGTGACGGACTTGCTACTCCCATTTTTATTGAGCTCGCGAGCCCCGCGATTGCCGAAGGCACTTACGCCACCATGGTTGGCGGCGATATGAAAAAACTTCCGAGTGCCGCACAATTCGTGGCCGATTATGAAGCCAAATACGGAGAAATCGGCCAGTGGTCGGCTTATGGCTACGATGCCGCCAATATTGTCATTGGCGCCCTGCAAAAGGCCGGTAAAAAAGATCGCCAAGCCACACTGCAAGCCATTCGCCAGATTCCAAGCTTTCAAGGCGTCACCGGCGAAATCACCTTTGATGAAACCGGAGACAATAAAAATCAATTTATCGGAATTTTCAAAGTGGAGGGGGGAAAACTGAATTATATAGGCCCTTCTGAATGACGACGCTTGATGTTTTTTTTCAGCAAATCATCAACGGTCTTACCATCGGGATGATTTATGCCTTGATCGCCCTGGGCTACACCCTGGTTTACGGCATTGTTCAGCTGATTAATTTCGCCCACGGAGAAATTTTCATGGTGGGCGCCTATTTGGGGCTTCTCGCCTACTCTGTCCTAATCAATATTCCCGGCTTTTCCTCAGGCGGGGCTTTGATTTTGCTTCCTCCGGTTTTTCTTTTTTCCATGATCTTTACCGGCATTCTGGGCATTTCGATTGAGCGCCTGGCTTATCGCCCGCTGCGGGATGCCCCTCGCCTTGCTCCCCTGATTACGGCCATCGGCATGTCCTTTGTTTTGCAAAATGCCGTGATGCTGATCGCCGGACCTGCCGATAAAAATTTTCCGTCTTTACTTTCCATTCAAAAATTTTCTTTCGGCACCGTCACTTTTACCAACCTGCAATTTCTGATCGCCTTCATTTCGCTGGGATTGATGGTTGTCTTGCATCTTTTCATCAAACACACACGAACCGGCAAAGCCATGCGCGCCCTTGCCGATGACCGTCAAGCCGCGAGCCTCATGGGAATCAATGTCAACGCCATCATCTCCATGGCCTTTTTGATCGGCTCCACTTTGGCCGGGGCCGGCGGCGTCATGTTCGGCATGTATTACAACACCATTAATTTTCATGACGGCTATCTCATCGGCCTGAAGGCCTTTGTCGCCGCCGTGTTAGGCGGCATCGGAAATATTCCGGGAGCCATGGTGGGAGGAATTTTACTCGGCATTTTGGAAAGCCTCGGCGCCGGCTATCTTTCTGCGGAATGGAAAAACGCCTTTGCCTTTTTTATTTTGATTTTCATTCTTCTGGTCCGGCCCTCCGGACTTTTAGGTTCGCGCGTGGTCAAAAAGGTATGAAGAAAAAAACCGCTCCTAAAACTCCAAGCCGCCGCAGCGTGATTATCTTTACTCTTATCCTCATGGCCTTTATTTTTCCTTTGGCAGATTCCAATTCTTATCACATCGATGTTATGGTGACAGCCGGGATTTTTATGCTTCTGGCGCTTGGGCTCAATGTCATTGTGGGATATGCCGGAATTCTGAATCTCGGATTTGCCGCGCTCTTTGCCGTGGGCGCTTACACTTACGGCTTCGTCAATCTCCATTGGCATATTCCCTTCTGGATCGGGATTTGGATCAGCGCTTTCGGGGCCGCGATTTTCGCCGTGATTTTGGCTTTGCCGGCGCTTCGTTTAAGCGGAGATTATTTGGCCATGGTGACTCTGGGAGCCGGAGAAATTGTGCGCATTATTTTGAACAATTGGGATCCGGTCACGGGCGGTCCGAACGGCTTGCTTGGGCTAGATCATCCCAGCCTTTGGTTTCCGCACTATGAATTCAGTGTGCATTCCGAGCCTTATTATTATCTGATTTTATGCCTTATCTTGATGGTTGTGTTTTGTCTCCGGCAATTAACTACTTCCCGGCTTGGAAGGGCCTGGCTTGCCCTTCGCGAAGATGAACTGGCCGCCACCTGCATGGGGGTAAGCCCGGTTTGGACCAAACTGACGGCATTTGGAATCGGCGGATTCATCGCCGGAATTGCCGGATGTGTTTTTGCCGCCAAACAGGGCACGGTTTCTCCCGATACTTTTGATTTTGTGAATTCCGTGATGGTGCTCGCCATGGTTGTCCTGGGAGGCCTTGGCAATATGGGAGGAGTTCTTCTCGGGGCCTTTGTTTTGAGTTTACTGCCCGAACTTTTGCGCGGTTTTGACATTTACCGCATGCTTCTTTTCGGGATTGCTATGATTATGATGATGCTTTTCCGCCCTCAGGGAATTTTGGGCGACGTGCATTTTAAGGACGAAGAATGAAAAAGGATAAAGCCTTCCTTGAATATCCCATTCTCACGATCAAAAGTCTTACCAAACGTTTCGGCGGAGTCACGGCCCTGGAAGGCGTTGATTTTACCGTGCAGCATAATCATATCGTGAGTTTGATCGGCCCCAATGGGGCCGGAAAAACCACGCTTTTTAATTGCATCACCGGTCTCAGCCAGCCCGAAGAAGGTGAAGTTTATTTCGGAGACGCCCAAACCCGCCTCAACCGTCTTTATCCTTATCAAATTGTTTCCAAAGGCATTGCCCGCACCTTTCAAACCATACGGCTTTTTAAAAACATGACGGCCCATGAAAATGTGATGGTGGGGGCCCATTGCCGCATGCGGGCGGGAGTTCTGCCGGTGCTTTTTAGACCGCGCTGGGTGAAGGTGGAAGAAAAAAAACTGGCCGCTCACGCCACAAGGCTTTTAAATTTTGTGGGCCTTGGCCCGAAGGCTCATAGTCAGGCCCGGAATCTTTCCTACGGCCATCAAAGAAAACTCGAAATCGCGCGCGCCCTGGCTTCGGAACCCAAATTGCTTCTTTTGGATGAACCGGCCGCCGGCATGAATCCCAAAGAAAAAGAAGATATGCTGGAACTGATTCTAAAAATCCGCGAACGCGGCATTGCCCTTTTGCTGATCGAGCATGATATGAAAGTGGTCATGCCGATTTCCGACCGCGTCGTGGTTTTGGATTATGGCAAAAAAATCGCCGAAGGACTTCCCAAAGAAATTCAGTGCCATCCCCGGGTGATCGAAGCCTATCTCGGAACAGGAGCTAAAAAAGTCAATGCTTGAAGTAAGCGACCTTCACGCCGGTTACGGCAAAATCGAAATCTTGAAAGGCCTTGAAATCGAAGTCCCGGCCGGGAAAATCGTCACCCTCATCGGCTCAAACGGTGCGGGCAAAACCACTTTTTTGATGACCCTTTCGGGAATTCTCCGCTCGCGCAAAGGAAATATACGGTTTGAAGGAAAGCCGATTGAGAAACTCGCGCCCGATGCCGTTGTCCGCCAGGGAATTATTCAGGTGCCCGAAGGCCGCCGGGTTTTTCAGCATATGACCATTGCCGAAAATCTGGATCTCGGGGCTTATTCGCGCTCCCAGAGCCATGAAATTTCCAAAGACCGCGAAGAGCTTTTGACCCTTTTCCCCATTTTGAAAGACCGCATGCACACACTGGCCGGAAATTTAAGCGGCGGCGAACAGCAAATGCTCGCCATGGCCCGTGCGCTGATGGCCAAACCCCGGCTTCTTCTTTTGGACGAACCCAGCCTCGGACTTGCCCCAAAAATGGTGGAAGTCGTTTTCTCGCTTATCGAACAAATTAATAAACGCGGCATTACGATTCTGCTGGTGGAACAAAATGCCTGGAAAGCTTTGGAGACCGCGGATTACGGTTATGTGATCGAAGGCGGGAAAATCCGGCTCAAAGGAACCGGGCAAAAACTTTTGTCGGACCCCACCATCAAGCGTTCTTATCTGGGCGAATAGCCCGTTTCAAATCAGCGCTTTAAAAGTTCTTTGATTTTCTTCAAAAGCTCTTCGGCTTCAAACGGTTTCGGGATATAGACATCGGCGGGAACCTCCACTCCTTCTCCCATTTTTTCATGAACAAAGGCGCTTAGCATAATGATGGGAATGTGTTTTTTCTTTTCACTTTTTTTGAGAACGCGCACGATA
This sequence comes from Candidatus Omnitrophota bacterium, assembly GCA_016196565.1. The sequence continues at coordinate 22,297 of JACPXK010000082.1, forward strand.
GCACTACCCGTCATTTTGGGAAGGGCCAAATCGGTAATAATCAAATCCGGATTTTCGTTTTCAGCCTTCTCCAAACCTTCTTGGCCGTCTTTGGCTTCGATAATGTCATAGCCATGGGCTTTCAAACGCTCCGACAAAAGACCGCGAATATCCTCCATATCTTCAATGAGAAGAATCTTGGGCATAGATGATTCATCGGCCTCTCAGGTTCGGGGCTAGAGATAAAAAATAAGGGGCCGATAAAAAACGGTGAAAAATAGGCCGGCAAAGGGTAATATTTAAGTGTGGTAAAGAAAATAGCAAGCAATCCCTATGAAGAACTGCTTCGTTCGCTGGTACTCACCCGCCTTCGCATTGTAGGAGCCGCGGGGATAGCTCTGATTTTGCTGTTTTCCGGACTGGATGCCATTGTCTACCCCGCCTATTGGCTCACTTTTCTTTATATCCGTATTAGCATGAGCCTGGCTTTTGCTTTGCTGATGGCCGTTTCCTTACATAAATCCGGCCAAAAAAATTCTTTCCTGATCAGCGATTTGATGATTTTCTCCGCAGGAGCCGGTATGTCGCTCATGATTTATCTTACCGAAGGATCCGCAAGCGGTTATTATCAAGGGCTCAATCTGGCTTTTTTAGGCATGTTTGCCATGAATAGCTTCCGGGCCAGACATCATTTGATGACAGGGCTGGCCATTCTCGGCTGTTATGTCTTGGCGGCAGCCTTAAATCCTTCGCCGTTTCAGATTCCAAGATTTATTTCCGCTCTCTTTTTTATGGGCTCCACCCTTTTCTTCGTCGTCCTGACCGTCAGATTCTACGCCGTTCAGCATTACGATCAATTCCTTAAAAATGAAGAGATCAAGGCCAAAAATCAGGAAATCGACGCGGCTTACCGTAAACTGCGCGAAACCGAAAAAACAAAAGACGAATTTTTCACCAATGTTTCCCATGAACTGCGGACACCGCTCACGCTCATGCTTCCTCCTTTGGAATCTTTGCTTTCCGATAATTCCGGGAAATGGGCGCCGTCCGTTCAGAACCTTCTGGAAACGGTTTACCGTAACACGCTGCGGCTTTTGCAAATGATCAACGGCCTGCTTGATTTTGCCAAACTCGAGGCCGGCAAAATGGAAGCCAAAAGGCGGCCGTTGGAAATTATCTCGGCCACCAAGGCCATTGTCAAAGACTTCGGGCCGGCACTCGAACAAAAGGAACTTTACGTAACCTTCCAGCCGGCAGTCTCCGAGGCTTATATTCAAATGGATCATTATTTTTATGACCGCATTCTTTTTAATTTGCTTTCCAACGCGGTCAAATTCACCGAACGCGGCGAAATCACGATAGGATTGGACGTACGGGATTCCAAATTGACGCTCACGGTTCAGGATTCCGGCATCGGAATTCCCCAGGATCAAATCCCGCTTCTTTTCGAAAAGTTCCGTCAGATTGAAGGGGCTTCCACGCGGCGCTTTGAAGGCACCGGCTTGGGGCTTGCCATGGTCAAAGAATTCGTGACGCTTCTTGGAGGAACGATTTCGGTTTTAAGCGAGCCCGGTTTGGGATCCCGTTTTACCGTGGTATGCAAAGCACCGCCGGCTGAGACTCAAGAAACCGCGGAAATTTTTACGCGGGAACGCAAGCGCGTTCAACCTTCCCTTGTACCGTTTAAAGCCTTTCCGGAAAAAGTCTCTCCAAACCAAACTGTTTCTTCCAAGAAAGGCAAAATCCTCATCGCCGAAGACAATGAAGAACTTGCCTCTTATATCGGCTCCCTTTTGGAACCTACCATGGAAACCTGGTTTGCCGAAAACGGAGAAAAGGCGTTAGAGGCGGCCGTTCAGTGGCTTCCGGACATTATTCTTTCGGATGTGATGATGCCCAAAATGGACGGCATCACCCTTTGCCGCGAGGTCAAGAAAAATGAAAAAATCCGGCACATTCCGGTAGTTTTGCTGACGGCCCTTACCCATCGTGAAGCGCTTCTCAAAGGCTGGGACGCGGGAGCGGATGAATATCTTTTCAAACCCTTTCATCCGACCGAACTTGTGACCCGCATTAAATCCATTTTAACTTCGCTTCAGGAGCGGCGTCAGGTTGAAGCCAAGCTCCTGCGTCAAACCGAGGAAACCACGCGCCTTCGCACCGAGTTGGAACAGCTGGAACTTTTCTCATTTATCGCCTCGCATGATCTTCAAGAACCCCTTCATGCGCTACTCACTCTTTCTTCCATCTTGCGGCTTACCCAAACCCAATGGACACCGGAACAGGAAAAATACCTGCAGCAAATCGACGAGAGCACACGTCAAATGCAGCGCTACTTTGCCGACATTTTAAAATACGCACGCAGCGGAACCGATGATATTCGCAATCTCCAGCCGGTGGATTTAAATGCGGTTTTTGAACAGGTGCAAAAAGATCTCAAGCAGGAAATCACGATGAACGGGGCCAAAATAGAAAAAGACGTCCTCCCCGTCGTCCAAAGCGATCCCAATCAAATGGAACAGCTTTTAAAAAATCTTTTGACCAATGCCCTCAAATTCCGGCATCCGGATATTCCCCCCGAAATAAAAATCCGTTATGAAGAAAAAGACGGCATGCATGGGATTACCTTTGAGGACAACGGGATTGGTTTTGACGAGAAATACGCCGCGGAAATTTTCAAACCCTTTTTCCGCCTTCATAAACAAAAAATCAAAGGAAGCGGAATCGGGCTGGCCATTTGCCAAAAAATCGTCCAGCGTCATGGCGGACGGATCACGGCCCATAGCACCCCCGGAAAAGGGGCCTCTTTTGTCATTCACCTTCCCTATTTAAAAACCTCTTAAATTCTTGTATTCTATTAGGCATGACGCCTTCCATTTTAATGGTTGATGACGATGAAAATTATCCAAAGCTCCTGACCGAGGCTTTTCGTTCGGCTAAAATTCCCGGTAAATTTACTTGGCTTGAAGACGGTGAAAGCGCTTGGGCCCATCTGGAAGAAAAGATCAAAGGGAGTACTTTTAATGAACTCCCCAATCTCATCCTTCTCGATATCAATATGCCGGGGATGAATGGTTTTGAATTCCTCCGCCTTGTGCGCAAAAACGAAAATCTCCAAGCCCTTCCTATTGTGATGTTAAGTGTCTCGGAATCTCCGCATGATGTCCGGCATGCCTATTTCATGGGGGCCAACGCTTATATCACCAAGCCTACGGACTTCGATCAAATGGAAGGCATGCTTAAATCGATCCATCAATTTTGGTTTCAATACGCCAAAATTCTGCGCTGAAATCCAAAAAGAAAGAATTTCATGATTCAAATAAGAAAGTCTGAGGAACGAGGTCACGCCCATTACGGATGGCTCGATACTCATCATACTTTTTCTTTCGGCGATTATGCGGACCCCAAACACACCCGCTTCCGGAGTTTGCGGGTGATTAACGAAGACCGGGTCGAGCCCGGTCAAGGGTTTCCTCCCCATTCTCATCAGGACATGGAAATCATCACCGTTATTTTAGAAGGGGCGCTCGAGCATAAGGACAGCATGGGCAATGGGTCCGTCATAAAACCCGGGGATGTGCAGCGCATGAGCGCGGGAACGGGCGTCACTCATAGCGAATACAATCCTTCCTCCGAAGAGCCCGTTCATCTTCTTCAAATCTGGATTTTTCCCGAAGCCAAAGGACTCGCGCCCGGTTATGAGCAGGCCCATTTTGGAGAAAAGACGAGGAGGAATTCTTTATGCCTGATCGCTTCGCCTCATCCCAAAAACGGGGCGGTCAAAATTCATCAGGATGCCGAGCTTTTTACCTCAGTCTTGGATGAAGGCAAAAAAATCGAGTATTCGTTAAAAGCCAAGCGCTATGCATGGCTTCAGGTAGCGCGCGGTTCAGCGGAATTAAACGGAATGGTGCTGACGGCTGGAGACGGGGCCGCGATCAGCGAAGAGAATCATCTGGAAGTTACGGCCGTGAAAAAAAATTCGGAAATCCTGCTTTTTGATCTGGCTTAAACTCAAGCATGCTATGAACCATAAAATTCGCTTTTTTCTTTTAGGGGTTTTTATATTCCTGGCTTATTCTCCGGCACTTTTCGCCGGTAAAACTCCCGCCGATTTATTCCTGACAGCCAACGTCCGTGATAATATTTTCTTTGTCAAAGCCTTCGAACATAAAGAGAACAAAGCCTACCTTGAAAAAATCGAGGTGCGTTATTTGATCGAATCCATACGCATAAGTCCTTTAACTTTCATACGCAATAATAATATTCATAGCGGGCCGGAGGCCGCGGCTCATTTTTCACGCAAATATGCGGTGGCAGGAAACCGGGTGAAAAATCCCCGCGACTTTATCGAAGGCATTGCCGCCAAATCCATGCTGTCAGGAAAACCTTATTTAGTCAAAACTTCCGCCGGCCAAACTTATTCCTTGAGGGATGTTTTATACCAGGAACTCAAACGGCTGGAACAATCTCTTAAATAATTGGCCATCGACTAAAAACTCTCTAAACGGTATGATTTGCGAATGCAGGAAACTCCCCTTCGTTTAAAATCTTTCCCGCGTTTTCCGGGAATTTGGAAAGCGCTGGGTCCCGGGGTTGTGTGGCTGGCCCTTGCCCAAGGAAGCGGCGAACTTATTTGGTGGCCCTACCTCGTTGCCAAATATGGTTTAGCTTTTCTTTTTTTAATGATTCCGGCTTGTCTTATTCAATTTCCCGTCAATTATCAAATCGGTACTTACACCCTGCTTACCGGCGAAAGTATTTTCAAAGGCTTCATCCGGTTAAACCGTCTTTTCGCGCTTTTCTTATGGATTCTGGCTTCGTTATCCTTTCTTTGGTTTGGTGCTTTCGCAAGTGCCGGCGGCACTTCGCTGGCGGCACTGACGGATTTCCCAGCCGGCTGGTCCGACAAAGCCCAAACCCTTTTTTGGGCCTATCTTTCCATGGCTTTTTTTCTGGCCGGAATTTTACTCAGCAAAACCGTTTATCAATTTATCGAAAAACTCATGGCCTTTGTTTCTGTTATGACTTTAACGGGACTGCTTTTCGCTTGCATGCATCCTTCGGTTCAAAGTGCCGCCGGAGAATTTTTTAAGGGACTTATCATTCCGGTATGGCCTCCTCCACGGCCGTGGGACCCTCAAGATGCCACCAAACTCCTGACGGCCATCAGCTTTGCGGGACTCGGCGGATTTTGGACCCTCTTTTATTCTTATTGGCTAAGGGAAAAAGGTTCAGGAATGGCGGGACATGCCGGCCATGTCGCGGGCGTCACTGGCGGCAAGCGCGATATGATTTCGGCTTCAGGATTTACTTTCGAGGACAGGCCGGAAGAAATTGCGGAAGCTAAAAAATGGAAAGACTTTCTTAAAATCGACGCCAGTGTGGGCATTTTGGGAAATATCGCCACGACTTTGATGACTTGTTTGTTGGCTTATGCTCTTTTATTTCCTGAAGGGATTTTGCCGGACAAATACGAAATCGCGGTGGTTCAAGCCAAATTTTTTGAGCTTCAATGGGGCGTCTTGGGACGTATGATTTTTCTTTTTGTCGCGGCCTGTTTTCTCGCCGATACCTGGATCGCGACCCTGGATGCCGTCAGCCGCATGCATACGGATTTTTTGCAGAGCTTTTTCCCGCGTTTCGAAAAAACAGCTTTTCAGAAGATTTATTATTTTTTTGTGGCTTTTTTTACCGTGGTAACGGCCGTCACCATGTTTTTCCAGGAACCGGGGCCCTTGATTCTAATCAGTGCCGTTATCGGATTTATCGGCACGGTGAGTTTTTCTTTCGGACTGCTTTTTCTCAATCACCAATTACTGCCCAAACTCGTTCCCCCGCGTGCCACCCCCGGTAAACTTGCTTTTTGGCTGCTTTTACTGGCCGCCACGATTTACCTTATTCTTGCTATTTGTTATTTCACATATCATTCTTAAAAACAATTCCACTAAAGATAAGCTTTCTTTAACCGTAATGAATTTGCAATCACAGAGACCGAACTGAAAGCCATGGCTGCACTCGCAATTACAGGGCTAAGCAAAATACCGAAAAAAGGGTAAAGAAGACCGGCTGCCACAGGCACACCCAAGGCGTTATAAATAAAGGCAAAGAATAAATTTTGACGGATATTGCGCATAGTGGACCGGCTTAACCGGCGTGCCTTGGCAATGCCCCGCAAATCCCCTTTGATTAAAACAATCCCCGCCGTTTGCATTGCGACATCCGTGCCGCTGCCCATAGCAATCCCGACATCGGCCCTTGCCAAGGCCGGGGCATCGTTGATGCCGTCGCCTGCCATCGCCACTTTGCGTCCTTGCTTTTGAAGTTTTTCGATTTTTTTTTCTTTGTCTTGAGGCAGAATTTCGGCCTCGATTTCATCAATGCCGATTTTCTTGCCGACGGCTTGAGCCGTTTGCCGGTTATCGCCTGTAAGCATCACAATTTTGATTTTTTCCCCATGAAGCAAACGAATGGCCTCCGCCGTCGATTCCTTGATGGGATCGGCAACACTGACAAAGCCGGCGGCATTGCCTTCCATGGCAATAAACAAAACGCCTTGTCCTTCGCTTTGAAGAGAGTCTGTTTTTTGAAAAAAACCGGAAACATTTATTTTATTTTCTTCCATCATCTTTCTACTGCCGACCAAAATCTTTTTTCCGTCCACTATTCCGGCAATGCCTTTTCCCTTTTCGTATTTAAAATCTTCGACTTCTTTTAAAACCAAATTTCTTTCTTTGGCCGCACGCACAATCGCATCCGCCAGCGGATGTTCGCTTTGTTTTTCGAGGCTTGCGGCCAAAACCAGCAGTTCACTCTCAGACATTCCCGAAGCCGTCATCGAAATCAATTTAGGTTTGCCTTCCGTAAGGGTCCCGGTTTTATCCACCACCACGGTATCGATTTTTTCAAAAGTTTCGAGGGCTTCCGCGTTTTTGATTAAAATTCCTTCCTTGGCCCCCCGCCCTATTCCCACCATGATCGACATCGGAGTGGCAAGTCCGAGGGCGCAGGGGCAAGCAATGATTAAAACCGCAATGGCATTAACGAACGCATGGGTAAGCCGGGGTTCGGGACCCATTCCTGTCCAAACGGCAAAAGTTAAAACCGCCGTTCCTATCACGGCCGGAACAAAATAAGCGGAAACAATATCGGCAAGCCGTTGAATCGGGGCACGGCTTCTTTGAGCTTCGCTGACCATTTTCACGATTTGGGCAAGCAGCGTTTCTTTTCCGACCCGTTCGGCCCGCATGATAAAACTGCCGCTGCCATTCACCGTGGCTCCTGTGACCCGCGATCCCGTTTCTTTTTCCACCGGAATCGGCTCCCCGGTAATCATGGATTCGTCCACTGAGCTTGTACCTTCCAAAACGATGCCGTCCACCGGAATTTTTTCACCCGGTCTTACACGTAACCGGTCGCCGGCATGAACATGCTCTAACGGAATATCTTCTTCATTGCCACCGTCTCTTACAATACGCGCGGTTTTGGGACGAAGACCCAGAAGGGATTTAATGGCAGAACTGGTTTGACTTCGCGCCCTCAATTCCAGGACTTGTCCTAAAAGGACAAGCGTGACGATAATCGCGGCGACTTCAAAATAAACGCCGACCTTTCCGTCTTCGGCCCGGAAAGATTCGGGAAAGATTTGCGGAAAGAAAATCGCCGCCGCACTGAATAAATAGGCCGCACCTGTTCCCATCGCAATTAGCGTAAACATATTGGCACTGCGGCGGATGAGAGACTCCCACGCCCGCTCAAAAAAGGGCCGGCCTCCCCAAACAATCACGGGTGTCGCCAAAATAAATTGCAGCCATGGGAACCAGGAAGCATGCGCCACCATTTGAAGAACGGGGAACATTTCGCCCATGGCGGCGAAAGCAAGCGGCAGGGTCAGTAAAAGACAAATCCAGAACCGGAAGGACATCATTTCAAGTTCGGAATTTTTTTCTTCGGCTTCCTGCGGCTCTTTGGGTTCCAGCGCCATCCCGCATTTGGGACAATTGCCCGGACCGTTCTGGATAATCTCGGGATGCATGGGGCAGGTATAAACTGTCCCCGGCTTGGATTCTTTCGTTGAAACCGGAGGCTTTTTATTCTCGCAGCAAGGATGATGTTCTTTATGTTGCATGAATTTTTCTTCCGATTCCCACGCCGTTTAAAAAGACCAATCTTCCTCCGAAATCGGCTTGCTGAACAATCGTGACGGCCAGCAAAAAGAGAATGATAAGAAACCATGTCTTCCCTTTTTGGGGAATATTGGCTTTAGTGAATATCAACCAAAGACTCAGCAGGATGCAAAGCCCAAGAATCACAAAACCCGCGTATTGATGGGCCATTAAAGTTTGATGGAGATCGCCGCCATGGGAAACAGTACCGGCCGCTTGCAGTCCCGTCCAAACCGCGGCGACGGCACTTAATGTTCCCAGATATAAAACCCATTTGCCCGCCGAGAATAAATCTTCCTTATGAAAAAATGTGCCCAAAAAATAAAAAGCAGCTGCCGTCAGTAAAAGGGCGATGGGAAAATGGACAAACACTGGATGGATATTGATAAGTTCCCGAAGTCCCTGAATGCCCCATGAAACATTAAGGGGAAAGTTAGAAACATGCTCATGCTCTTTATGCGCAAAGGCAGTGGCCGCCCATGTTGTCATGCCCAAAAAATAAAAAACGCTTTTTCTCATTATCCCCTCGCTTTTAGGTTAGACGATCTTTACTCTTAGAAAAATTAAATAAGAAAAGGGCGTATCGCCGTAAGCTTCATCCACGGGGCCGGGAAGGAAATGAATACTCCCGAGCGTTCCCACGCCGCATTGAACATGATGGATGGCCGGAAAATCATAAATGTAACCAAGGCTGAATTTTGCCACCCAAAATGCCTTCCCGTGTTCCGGCTCGTCTTCATGAAAAAGTTCGTCTTTTTCTACCTCTTCAAAGCGGAATAAGAAAGTATGAGTACGCTTTCTATTCAATGCCGACTCCAAAAGGAATCCGTCCAAATTACGGCCGGGGACATTGAAATTTTTTCCCCAGGCAAAGGTCGTTTGCCAATGATTTTGATTCCATGATTTATGGTAAGTTGCTGACGACGTCCAGCGATGCACATCGATTCCGGGCTCTAATTGTTCGGGACTGTTAATGTATCCATAACTTGTTTGCAGCGATATATTTTCAGTCGGATTAAATGTCACACGTGCGGAGTAAGAGTCGAAGCCGGGTGTTTCGATGTCCCATCTTCCTTCATCCGGTTCCCGGCCGCGAAAAATGGAGCTATCGACTTTAACATTTTTCCAAATGTATCCGGCCGTTATCACGCCGTAGGTAATATGCGTGGAATCAAGCCAGTGATGCGTAATAGGGGCCTCGGGAATATTTTCGCCTGAAAACCGGTGCATGAAAGCCGGAGGTCCCAGCGCGGGTTCTCCGGGAAGGCCGAAATAAACGAAGGCGGAACTGTTTTGAGTCAGAGGCAGGCTATAAGTGCTTGCCAGCTCCATAAAAAGATCATGCGGATGCTGACGGTCGATAAGAGGATCTTTTCCATCCGCCGTTTCCCCGGTTTGTAAAAGCAAAGGATAGCCGCGGTCGCCAATTGTTAAGGGATCCAGTGAAAACATTCCGCGCAAACCCCATGTGCCGGGGCCTACCGGCCTTTGCGCCATTCCCATCAGCATATTAGGGCTGTAAACATCCCGGTTTCCGCGTTTTCCTCTTTGATCGTCATAAACAACACTGGCGGAACCGTGCATCATAAACATCCAATCGCCTTTCATGAGGTGAATGCCTTGATGAGGAGAAGAATCAGGCTGCCAGCTCGTTCCCGTGGATTCGCGCATCATGGGATAATTGCCTAATGCCCCATTCATCGCATGACTCATTTCCTGTGTGTCCGGCGGCATGTTTTCATGCGTGCCATGAGGATCAGCATTATATGAATTCTGTGATGTTTCAGAAAATGCGGGAGGATTAAAAAACAATAACAGAAATAAAAGCATGGCCGAGAGCATGCATCTATGATACTTAAAAATAGTTTTAAAGCGAGGAAGAAGAAAGAAGCGACTGCGGAGTACGTTTTAAATCCCAGACAAGGCCCAAGCGCGATAAAAAATAAATAAACCATTTGGTTGGGTCCCAATGATACCAGCGGATGCCGTTGCGATAGTCACTGGGAAAACGGTGATGAAAACTGTGATAGCCTTCTCCATTGGTCAATACCGCTCCCAGCCAATGATCACGCGCTGATTCTTCTTTATTGTAATGATTATCGCCGATCATGTGGGCATAAGAGTTGATCAAAAACGCCGCATTCATGACCAGAAACATTCTGAGGCAAACCGCCGTCAAAAAAGCCCCCAAAGGATGCCCGATGCCATAACCGATGGCCATGGGCAAAAAAATGCCGCTTATCACTGCCCACCAATCGTAATAATGATGCTGATTCATCACGAGTTTATTCTGCAGCAAGTCTTTAACATTGTCCCGGTTCAAGGAGTGTTTATAAAAAAGAATCCAACCGATATGACAATACCAAAATCCCCTTTTGGAATTGTGCGGATCTCTGTCCGTGTCGGTAAACTGATGATGCTGGCGGTGTTGGGAGGCCCATTTCAAAGCGGATTCTTCATAAGTGGCGGCCCCGAAGAAAAGAAGTAAAAAACGTATCACGTCATTGGTTTTGTAGGAGGCGTGAGCGAAAAGACGATGATACCCTACCGTGATGGCCATTCCCGTGGCGAAAAAATAAAAGAAGAAGAGTAAGATTTCGGCCTTGGAAATGCCGTGGTGAAAAATATAAATGGGGGTTCCGATAATCCCGCAGGAAATGAGAACGGCAAATAAAACAACTCCCGCCCATTTCGTTTTGCGTTTCGGTAAGCTGTATTCGCTCATGTCTTAGCGGTCTCGGCGGCGGCGGAAAAAGGGTTTTTTGCCGGCAGCAAAATTTCCGCCGCTATCACCTTCACGCGGAGGACGATCCCCAAAGGGCCTGTCCCGGTTAAAATTCCCCCGTCCCCCGGCATCGGGACCTTGCCCTTGACCATGTTCTCTTTTGCCATGACCGTGGCGGGAAGAATTTCCAAAAGAACGGAAAGGCGGTTTGGAAAAATGCCTCGGCTTGAAAGAAGGTCTTTCGGAAGATTGATTATTGACTAAGGTATCAATTTTTTTCTCCAAAAAAGCCAGTTGCTGCTGCATTTTTTTAAGCAAAGCCATAATCTCCGATTCGGAAGACGTTGAACCGGGCTGCGTTTTTTCATTTTCGTTCATAGTAATTCCTTTCGTATTGAATTTTTCTTTTAATGAGGATGCTTTTTGTCTTAGTCCTTGTCGGCGTTCGCAAGGACGGTGAGAACCAGAGGGTTAATCTGGGAAACGGGTCCCAGGTTTTTCCGGATTTTTTCGGCAATCTCTTTGACCGTCATTTTAAGGACATAAGCAAGTTCGCCGGAAAGTCCCCGGACCGAACGCTCCAGTTTTTGACGCTTCCTGGCGTCTTTCAAAGAATCCTTATTATAAGATTCACTCCATATCCACACGGCCTGTTCCCAAGCCTGACTGCATTTGGAATCCGCTTTTTTCCCCGTCTTGAAATAGTCCAAAATGGCATCGGCTTCCCGGGAAGAAATCAATTTGCTGAAACCGGAACTTTCCAGCGAACTTTCCGGAACCACAAAACGCACCTTGGCCCTATTGATCAAGACCGGAAGAAGCGCATAGCTGGTTTCTTTGGATTGGCCGGATTGGACGACGGCTGACACGCGGCACAAACCGTGCACCGAATGGAAAAGTAAATCATCTTTTACGATTGTTTCTTTCATCAGTTTAACCTATCCCTTCGTGAGGCTATTTTCTTCTGGCTTTTCTGAATCCGTTTTCTCTGTTTTTTCTTCTATCGGCTGAGGGCTTTCCTCAGCAGCAGGAACCGGCACCTTTTCAGCGATGGTCTCGGCCACCGCGGATAAGGGGCCGGCATAAAATCCCAAGTTTTTCTTTTCCGAAAGGCCGACGTTTGAAAACCAAACGCAGGCTAGAATCATCATGGTAGCAAAAATATTCACAAGGCCAAGGACCCAGGGTAAAAAAGTTCAAGATCAATCATTCACAAGAGAGAGGCAATACGCCTGATTGGCTCGGAATGCGCGAAGAAGCTTCAGGGAGCGCTAATAATGAGACAGCTGACGGTGTTAATCTTAACAGAATGGGGCTCAAATAGATACAAGTAAAAACGGGCGCGACAGAGGCGTTTTTAAATCCAATTATTGGCCTTTTAATTCGGCCGCCCTCATACCATGCCATTTCGAAAATTCCAAAAATTCATTCTTTAACTTACCGGCTTCTCCCATAATGGCGTCACAATGTTTTTCCATTTCTTGAACTTTTGCCGGTGGCCCGAATTTAGGATTGACCATAAATTTTTGCCGATAGGATTTTTTCATTTGCTGATGCTCGGCAATGACCTCGTTTTGGTCCGCCGCCTTTTTTTCATAAGAGAGGGCGAGCTTTTCATGATAATCAGCCGCATCTTCCTCCGCCCAAATCACTTGATTCAAAGACATTCCGGTTAAAACCATAGCCCCAAAAACCGCGATTTTTAGAATATTCATCGATAGTCTCCTTTCACTTTGCGTGGCACGTGCATTGGTCTCCCTCACATTTACAAGTTTCGGGACATTGCTCAATTAATTTTTTTTCTGCCGCCTCCGCCGCCGAAACGGCATCTTTCAACGTCGCGGACAAAGAAATCAAACTGATGACCTCTCCGCTCAAACGGTTCCCTGTTTTTTGTATCTGTTCCAAAAGCTGCACGCGGGCACATTGATCACATTGGGGAAGGCTGGCAAGAGCCTTCTCAAACTGATTGGTAAGATCATTAATGTTTTTCAACGCGGCACGAAGCTCTGCCAACCCGACACGTTTCCAAAGAATCTCAGCATCCTGTTCGCTAATTTTCATAAGGATATTCGCCTTTCTGTCATTTTCGTCACAGCCGCATCGAGCCAAACTTTGATTTTAACCATGGCTTGATTATATCAGCATAAAATTTATAAGGTGTGATATCTATCACACCTTTTTATCCGCAAAAATGATATCCTATTTCCGTAAGAAAGGAGAATTAGATGAATGCTCCATTAAAGAAAATCAAAGCCGCGGAATTAAAAAATCTGATGGCCGGAGGCGTCTCCGTGGAAATCATCGACGTCCGTGAACCCGTCGAGTTTCAAACCGAGAAAGTACAAGGTTCGAAGAATGTCCCTCTTTCCGGATTAGGAAAAAATGCTTCAGAAATTTCAACAACAAAACCGGTTTATGTGATCTGCCAGCGCGGCAATCGCGCTTCCCAAGCCGCGAAAAAATTGGAATCCGCCGGCTGTGAGGCCTATGTTATCGAAGGCGGCCTCGAAGAATGTAAACGTCAGGGAGTTTCGATTGAATCAGCCACCGCCAAAGTCTGGAGTCTGGAACGCCAGGTCCGATTTGCCGCAGGGGCTTTGATACTTGCCGGAATTCTTCTTTCGTGGTTTCTGCATCCGGCTTTTATCGGATTATCGATTTTTGTCAGTGCCGGACTTGTCTTTTCCGCCGTCACGAACACCTGCGGTATGGCCATGATTCTGGCCAAAATGCCGTGGAATCAAAGATGCGGGAAGTAATTATCTTACGATTTTATTGAATTTGGAGCCTTCGAGCGTCAGGTTGTACATCAAACCCTTTTGCCCGATGACAATGGCCACAATCGGTTCATCGGTTTTCATCGTATCAATCGAACCGTCGGCCCCCACAGAAATCAGGGCGACAGATCCATCGATCCCCGCTTTCCAGCCGTTGCTGGCTCGAAAATTCTTCAGTGCGGCTTCTTCCATAAAGAAAAGAAGTATGGTTTTGACCTGGCCGCCCAATTGAAATCCGAAGGAACCTCCCACCGTGCTGTAATAATCCACCGTTTGGCCGTCAATCCGTAAGGCCCCCTGGCCGTACTCTGCCCCAAGGCCGATACCCCCACGATAAACTTTGGGGAAAATCAGAACGGCCTTGGCTCTTTTAATAATATCCGGCGCCCCATAAACTTCTTTTTGAAAACGCTCAAACGCCGCGTCGGATAATGTATCAATTTCTTTGCCGGTTTTCGCGAAAGCATGTTCGGGTGAAAAAAATAAGACGGCAAGAAAAGAAAGAAGAAAGAAAATCCGGAATTTCATTGAAACCGCTGCATTCATAATTACCTCCGTTTAAGTTAGTTCTTTTTGTCCAGGCACCATTTAACACCACCACGGCTAGCGATATAGAGAAAAACAAAACAGTAAAGGGCAGCGAGCTCTCCCTGATTGAGGGCTGGGAAAAACATCGAATCGAATTGAAATTTCCAGTGAAATTGGAAATAGGCTACGGCCATTGTACCGCTGCAAAGGAAAGCCGCGAGTCTTGTCTGAAACCCCAGCATAATCGCTAAACCTCCTGCAAGTTCGATCATTCCGCCGAACCAGGTTTGAGATCCGAACGGAGCCGGAGGAAATCCCTCGGCAAACACCCGCAGGATAATCTGGGCCCCGTGAAAAGAAAACATAAACCCGCTGACCATGCGCATTAAGGCATACGTTTGATCACTGTATTTGGCAAGTTGTTTCATGGATTACCTCCGGGCATGCTCCAAATCAAAATGTTTTTCAACCCGTTTATTGTGTCATACATTTCTTAAATTTTCCAGATGACTTATCTTTCGATTATAATTGGGGCATGATTCTGGCGTTTAACAAACCCTATGGAGTTCTTTCCCAATTCACCAAGCAAGCGCCTACGCATCGCACTTTGGCGGAATTTGGATTTCCCAAACAAGTTTATTCCCTTGGCCGTCTTGATTGGGACAGCGAAGGATTGCTTCTTTTAAGCGATGAGAAAAAATGGAATGATCTTTTGCTGCATCCCCGTCATGAGCATGAGCGGACTTATCAAGTGCAGGTGGAGGGCATTGCGATTCCGGGCGCCGTCGACGCGTTGGAAAAAGGGGTTTTGATTCAGGGCCGTAAAACCAAACCTTGTCGGGCGGTTTTGATAAAAGATCCCGGATATCCGCCGCGGAATCCCCCCATCCGTTTCCGGCTTTCGGTTCCCACCAGCTGGATAGAATTAAAACTTATAGAAGGTAAAAACCGGCAAGTGCGGCGAATGACCGCCGCCGTCGGATTTCCCACCCTTCGCTTGATTCGAACTGCGATCGGTAAGTTAGAATTGGGCGATTTGCCGTCGGGAAAATGGCGCGAATTAAATTCCTCTCAAACTAAAGCTATTTTGGGCAAAATCCGCTAAAAATTAATGATGGCTCTCCTCTTCTGAAGGAGCAGCTTTTTCTTCCGAAGCTGCGGCCTTTTCTTCGCCAGAACCTTCCTTACCTTTCATCATCGGGCATTGTTCCATCATTTCTTTCATATGTTTCGCCATGGCCTCCATGTCCATTTTGATTTCCGCTTCTTTAACGACATTGAGATCTTTGTCATATTTTGTGATTTTATTTCCGGCGACCACCACCACCCCGCCATCGGAAGTAGCAACCACGGATTTTTCCGTCATCATTTTCATCATATGCATTCCCATCATTTTGCCGCTCCTCATTCCTTTATTCTCCTCGGCATAAAGCGGCGAATTCAAGGCCACGGCGGCAAACATCACGAAAAGCAAAGCCCAAAAAATTATTTTCTTCATCATTTTATCCTCCATTTTTGTTTGGTGATTATTTTGCATTGTTAATTTTCGATTTGAGGCCCGCGAAGCTCCAAGGGTTCGGCTTTGATTTTGGGAGCACGAATCCGCAGATTCAGCATTTCCACGAAAACCGAGAATGCCATCGCGAAATAAATATATCCCTTGGGAATATGCTGATGGAATCCTTCAGCTATAAGATTGACTCCGATTAAGAGAAGAAAACTCAAGGCGAGTATTTTAACCGTCGGATGATCATGCACAAAATGGCTGATGCCTCCGGAGAAAACCATCATAAATCCCACTGCAATCATGACCGCGGCCACCATCACCGCGATTTTATCCGACATCCCCACGGCGGTAATCACAGAATCCAGCGAAAACACAATATCTAAAAGCATAATTTGGATAATGACGGACCAGAATGCGGCCTTCCCTGCCTCGGCGCCTGTTTTGGCTTCTTCGCCTTCGAGTTTGTCATGAATTTCATGCGTGCTTTTAGCCAGAAGAAAAAGTCCGCCCAGGATTAAAATCAAATCACGGCCGGAAATAGCGTGATGAAAAAATTCGAAGAGCGGTTTGGTAAGGCCCATCACCCAAGTGAGGGAAAAAAGAAGTCCGATACGCATGAGCATGGCCATGGCCAAACCCACGGTCCTGCCTTTGGATTGTTCCGAGGCCGGCAATTTCCCCGTGAGAATGGAAATGAAAATAATATTATCGATACCAAGCACAATTTCCAGCGCCGTCAAAGTCGCCAGCGCAATCCAAATCTCCGCATTCAAAATCCATTCCATGGTTTCACTCTTTCGTATATTCTTTGTGCAGTTCGGAAAGAAGAGAGTAATCTCCCCTGTCTGCTTTTTTTAGGGCGGTCAAATATTTAGGCTTAAAAACTTCACGCATGAGTCTGGGATCACTAGGCCATTCAATCAGCGGATAGTTTTGCCGGTGCAGATAAAGGTTCGTCACGAGTCTTGCCCAACGGCCGTTCCCAT
Source organism: Candidatus Omnitrophota bacterium (assembly GCA_016196565.1). Next base: position 38,967 of record JACPXK010000082.1, read on the forward strand.
TTTCAAAAGGATGAATTTCCACCAGGCGATGATGAATACGCACAGCAATCTCTATAGACGGGATTTTTTCTTCTTCCCATTTGTGCGCGTCGGCAAGCAGCCGGTGGAGTTCTGATCCGATTTTAACAGCCGGAACGCCGATGTTTTTTTCTCCGCCTTTCCGGAACTCACCGGCCCAAGACCAAACTTCACCGAACATGTCACGATGAATTTCACAAAGCAAATTCGAATTTAGAAGTCCTGCTTTTTTCCCGGACCTTGAGTATAAAAGATGTTTCGCATAGGCCTTTGCATTATTTTGAGCCTCAAGATTGTTTAGCCCTTCATCAAGAGGAGTTTGCCCATCTTCGTGGGGGCCAGGGCTCAAATTTTTTGCCACAAGGCAGCCCCGTGTTTTTCAAGCAGTTCTTGTTTAAGTGTTTCAACTTGTTTTTCGATGGCGTCTTGAGTCGGGAGCTGCATCTCAATCGCGGCAGATCCGGAAGAGATTGAAATAATTTTGCGGGCAATATAGTCACTTCGTTCTTCCCGAATCACGGAAATATCTTTTTCAGCAATTAATTGCGGAATAAACCGGCAGTTTAAACCTTGCGCCAATTTTTGAATTGTGGGCAAGGTTAGATTTTCACGATTGCCGTTTTCGATCTCGGCAATCACGCTTTGAGCCAGCCCACTTCTCTCAGCCAGCTGCTGCTGGGTCATTCCGAGCACCGATCTCATTTGTTTTACCTGATCTCCCAAGGTTTGCATGCCCTAGCCTCTATATGAATAATATCACTTATAAGTAATATATCAATACTATAAATATCATAATAATATAATATCATATAAGTATAAGGAATTAAAAGGGATAGGAATTCATGAATTAAAGCGTTTTGAGGTCGAGGACAAAACGGTAGCGCACATCCCCTTGGAGGGTGCGGTGATAGGCTTCATTGACTTGATTCACCGGAATGACCTCCACATCGGATACAATTTTTTTGCGGGCGCAATAATCGAGCATTTCCTGGGTTTCCTTGATTCCCCCGATCAGAGAGCCCGCGATTTTTCTTCGCTTCATAATTAAAGAGAAAGTTTTGAAGGCGGGCGGTTTTACGGGAACGCCGACCAGCACCAGCACTCCCTCGCGGCGTAAAAAATCCAGATAGGTATTCATATCATGCGTTGCCGAGGCCGTGTCGAGGATGAAATCAAAACGGTTTTGAAGGGCGGAAGTATTTTTGACATTCTTTGTCACAACAAAATGCTTGGCGCCGAAACGACGCGCGTCTTTTTGCTTGGAACGCGAAGTGCTGAATACCGTCACTTCCGCGCCCATGGACGCCGCGAGTTTCACGGCCATATGCCCCAGCCCCCCGAGTCCGATCACCCCCACGCGCTGTCCTTTCCCCACTTTGAAATGCCGGAGCGGAGAATAGGTGGTAATGCCGGCGCAAAGAAGAGGGGCCTGAGCGGCAAGAGGAAGTTTCCTAGAAAGTTTAAGCACATAATTTTCATCCGCCACGATATGGGACGAATAACCTCCGTAAGTCGGCGTTTTTTGATCTTGCTCAGTTCCGCCGTAAGTAAAAGAAATATGACGATCACAATATTGCTCAAGGCCTTCCTTGCAGCTCGGACAAACGCGGCAGGAATCCACAAAACATCCCACTCCCACCGGATCTCCCGCCTTAAAGCGTTTCACTTTAGACCCGGTCCGTATCACGCGTCCCGCAATTTCATGACCGGGGACCATGGGATAACTGGCAATACCCCATTCATTGCGCACTTGATGAATATCCGAATGGCAAATGCCGCAATAAAGAATTTCGATCAAAACATCGTGAGCGCGCACGTCACGGCGATAAAACACAAACGGCGCGAGTTTTGATTTCGAACTTTTAGCCGCGTATCCTTTTGTCTTTAACATAAAATTCCCCGGTTCATGTAAAACAGGTTAAACGTGAAAATGGTTACGGTCAAACAAAAAAACGTGACTTTGCGTTTGGCCTCTGCTAAATTCTTCCTCCCCATGGATCGTCTCATCGAGATTAAAAAAGTTACCGATATTCCCGCCAAATACCGCGGCACCCCCATCGGCCATCTGGTGGAATATCAAAATCACCTCCGCCCTCACGACACCTACGCTACCGCCCAAATTTTGGTCGGCATGTGTATGGATAATCGTAAAGCCTTGGATGTGCCGGAAAATTTTGCTTATATCCTCCGCACCGGAGGCGCCAACATGCGCGCCAGCGGTTTTAAAATCTCCTACGCCATTTCAGTCGGAGGTATTCGTCATATTGCGATTGCGGGACACGATCAATGCGGCATGGTCAATTTAATGGAGCGCAAAGAAGCGTTTATTCAAGGGCTTGTCGAAGGCGCGGGTTGGAACCGGGAAAAAGCCGAGAACCATTTTCTTAATTTGGTGCCCATGTTCGAAATCGTGAGTGAAATTGATTTTGTCTTAAGCGAAGTCCGCCGCCTTCGCGGAGAATATCCCAAGATCGTGATTGCTCCCCTTCTTTACAGTATCGAAAGCAATTATCTATCTTTTATTCGAGAATAAGGAATCTTTAATCTATGAGACACTGGAATAAAGTATTTGAAGTGGGCAGTGCCAAAACAGGGACTTCTTCTTTGGGGAAGGCTTTTGCAATTTTAGGATTAAAATGCAAAGGGTGGGATGAAAAATTACACCTTCAATGCGCGGAAGGGAATTTCCGGGAAACGCTTGAAGCGGCTGAACAATTTGATGCCTTTGAAGACGGCCCTTGGCACAATTATCATTTATACAGGATTTTGGACAAAAAATTCCCTCATAGCAAATTCATTTTACTTGAAAGAGACATGCGGGATTGGATTCGCAGTCATGAAAATCATTTTTCAGCCGAGGGCTTGGCAAAAGACCCTTCCCCCATTCACAATTACAAGGATAAAAAGCAGAAAATCATCGAAGGGCGCATCAAAAAATACAATGAAATCAAAGAATATTTTAAAGACAGGCCGAACGATTTATTAGTCATGAATATATGCGCCGGAGAAGGCTGGGAAAAACTCTGCCCATTTTTGGGATTGCCGTTCCCCAGCGAAAAATTTCCTCACTTGAACAGGACCCGGAAAAGAGAAATCTTGCACGCCAAAATTGTAAGGAGTTTGAAAAGCTTTAAAAATTATTTTTTTACCCACGCACCGTCGGGATTTTGAATCGACTCCCCCGCGCGCGCTTTGTCGCGCTGGACTTCGCCAAAAACGGTTTCTATAATCGCAAAACCGGACGGCCCGAGATTATTTTGTTCCGCAATGGTTTGATAAATCACTTTACGGTCCTGATTTTCCAGATCGACCAGACTTTGAATGCCGGAGGCACTGTTTAAAACTTCGACATAGCCGTGATTATTCTCTCCGACATCACCCTTCGTCTTTAAAGACTGCAGTTCCTCATAACGGCCTTGACGATTCGAAATCGCCTGAGTAACTTCAGGCGTCATTGTTTTTAAATCATATTGCGCCGCTTCGGCGCTCATGACCCAGCCTGAAACAGCAAAAACAAAAAGACTCATGACGAATACTATTTTTTTCATTGTTTGCCTCCCTGAGCAACCAAATCTTCAATCCCTGTCGCGGTTTGTTTCAAGCCGCGAATATCCACCACCACATTAGCGTTAATGGTAATCGGCCGGTTGGGGTCCCCTACGGCTTTGATCGTGCACCCAACCAAGCCGAAGGATACAAGCCCAACCGCTACTACTTTCCAAAGGATTTTGTTCATACGTTTTCCACCTTGATAAGTCCCATTATTTGCGCCAAATGAAGAAATCCCTCACCTTCTTCGACGCGAAGGGTTAAGTTCAAATTCAGGTTTAAATTATATTCCGGAACCTGGATATTCAAAAGAATCTTTAATGCGTCTTGGCTGCTTAACTGGGCATTCACATGGGCTTCGTTGTAGCCGACCGTTTGCATCTGACGTATGAGCTCAAGCGCTTCTTTATCCGCCGGCGGTAAATAAGGCAGCAAGACATCGAAGAAACGGGCCTGCAACCTTCCTCCCGGAGGCGTGACTTTCAAGATTAACTGCAGTTCTTGATCGCCGGATTTTTTGACTTTTACATGAAATCTTCCGGTCAATTTTCCGCTTGAACCTTTTAAAATCTCGGGATTAAAAGCCGTCAATTCTTCCAGATAAAGCCCTAAAAATACCGCATCCAATTCGAAAGTTCCGGCCTTGTCGCCGAGAAGAGTTATTTTCCCCTCAAGACCCGGATAGACCGAAGTCTCAGGCCGGAATTGTTTGAAAGTAATATGAACGGGTTTTTTAAAAATGAAATGAGTTAAAGGATCGGTAAGCTCGACATCATTGACTTCAAAAGGAAAGCCGCCTTTTTCCGTTTGCCAGGTCCCGCGAATGGCGGCAATCGATACGCGCAAATCGTTTTTTAAATTAAAGCCTTCGATTTCTAAGGTGTCCTTTAAAAAAGCAGCTTGAGTTTGATCGGCCCATTTTTCTATAAGAGGCGGTATCCATTCATTTCTTTTTGTCCAGGCGATGGCCAGTACCAAACCGGCGAAGAGAACAAAAAATAAAATATTTTTTATCACTTACTTTACCAAGCGGTGGGAAAATAATCTTTCAAAAATTTTCCGCACCAATGTTTTCCCGTATTGATGCCGTCAAAAAAGGGGTCGCAGACACGGGCTGCCCCATCCACAATATCAAGCGGTGGCTGAAAATCGTGCATCTTTTGTTTTTCCTTTGAAAGATGCAACGGGTCTTCATCCGTCACCCATCCGGTATCCACCGCATTCATATAAATACCGTTTTTCACCAAACTGGCGGCAGACGTATGGGTCAGCATATTAAGCGCCGCTTTGGCCATATTGGTGTGAGGGTGCCGGTCCGTTTTTTTAAAACGGTGGAACTTCCCTTCCATGGCACTGACATTGACAATATGCTTTTTCCCGGTAAAGTCCCGCCGCATCATAGGCTCTAATTTATTGCATAAAACAAACGGGGCGATTGCGTTCACGAGCTGGAGTTCAAACATTTCGGAAGTTTCGATTTCGCCCAAACGCAAACGCCAGCTGTTGGTTTTACGCAAATCGACTTGTTGCAAATCAAGGTCAAGTTTGCCTTCGGGAAAAACTTCTGCGGCTTTAAGGGCGTGGTCATAAGCATAAGGGATTTGAGAAAGACTGGCTGAGGCCCGGAGCCCGATTCCGGGGGCTCTTCCAATCCAGCTCACCGCAAGCGCTTCTTCTTTCTGAAGATTCGAGGCCGAATAAGAAATAAGCTCGTTTTTACATTCCTCATAATCCTTGAGTAGTCTTTGAGTATCTCGAGGAAGATCGAGAAAAGCTAATTTTTCATTGGCCATTAAATGAGCGTAAAATCCCGGAGGACGTCGGACGGTTTGCGCCGCATTGTTGATCAGAATATCCAATCGTGAATAGCGCTGTTGCATGTAATGACAAAAAATCTCAACGCTTGGGGTGTGGCGCAAATCGAGCCCATAAATATGAAGGCGATCTTTCCACTCTTCAAAATCTTTTTCGCGCGCATACCTCATCGCCGAGTCAATCGGAAAGCGTGTGGTCGCAATCACCGTCGCTCCTGCACGCAGCATCATGAGCGTAGACTGATATCCGATTTTTAAACGTGATCCCGTAATTAAAGCGATTTGGCCTGATAAATCCGCGGTTTGAAAACGTTTCTTGTAATTGAACTCGCCGCATTTTTGGCACATGGTGTCATAGAAAAAATGGAGTTTGGTATGTTCAGCGTGACACACATAACAATTGCGCGGGAATTTGAGTTCGAAGTTTTCAATCAAAGCCCCGGCGTCGACTCCCGGCAGTTCGGCGGGAGCTTCAAATACCGCCGTGTCACGGGCACTGCGAATGCCCGTTCGCGCCCGCATTTTGCGCTCATGTTTGACAAGTTTTTGGCGGCGGACTTTTTTAATCGAGCGGTCTCTTAGGCGAATTTCTTGGCGATCGGGCCGGGAAAGACGTCCTGCGGCTTTTTTGAGTTCAATCCGTTCTTCTTCGCTAAGGTCCACCCACAATTCCGGATGGTCGATCAAGGCGTTCAGCAAAGAAACGCATTCTTTGATTTTTTCCGAAAAAGTATTTTCTGTTGAGGGAGTGATTTTTTCCATAAAAGGCGTTGTGGGATTTTACTCCTGCAACGCCTTTGTGTAAATGACTGCCTCAGTGGAACTAGGCAGCCGCTGGGGCCTTCACATACTCCAATTTCGCTCCGCTCACCGGATCATAATCATAACGTTCCGGGAAAATCTGTCCGGTTTTCGGATTGTATTTGAGGTGAACCTCTCCGGCACCGGTTGTTTCGGAAGGTGTATAGAGTTGAGTCTCATAGCCCGCCTGTTTCATTTCCGCTCTCAACTTATCCACCTCGCGGCGTGTCATCGCTTTTTGCTGCCGCATCCCTTCGCCTACCAGAGCACCGATCAAAAGTCCAAAGGGCGTTCCGATGGCGACACCCGCGACTGCATGTCCGGTCGCACTTCCGATAATCGCTCCCAATCCCGCACCGGTTCCTGCACCAATCAATCCGCCGGTTTCACGTTCCGTCAAACCGCCGTCTCCTGAAGTCGCGCAACCACTTGTGACTAAGGCTCCGATCATGATCAACACTAGAAACTTTTTCATGACGAATTACCTCCCTTTTATTCATTTATTCATTATTTTTTTCCATCAAAGAGTCTTGATCCTCTTTGAAGAAGTCAAAAGGTATGCCAATTTTATTGAGAGTGGCTAACTTCTTGAAACACAAGGGGATAAACCCTGTTGTCGTAGTGGAAAGGATTCGGGAGGCTTGTAAAAACTGTCAGAATTTTACGACATTACTTGTTTTTGCTTCCCGCCATTTTTGCGCAATAATAAGCACAGCTTGGGATAAGTAACGGTCGAGCAAATCCAGCTCCTCCGCACTCGGCCTATGCGGTTTCTTGAAATGGATAGAGAGTATTCCAAAAAACTTGCCGTTCCCATCGAATAGAGGCGTACACTTTACCGCCGCAAAACCGAAACGCTTCGAGGTAGATCCTAAGCCGTCAAACGATGGATCTTTGGAGGTATCTTCGACAATGATTCTTTCCCGGCGCTTTAAGGCAGCGACGCATGCTCCCCCATTCTCCATGCCAACGGATTGAAACAGGCTAAGGAACTCATCGTTAAAACCGATATGAGCCACTATGTTAAGTGTCTTTTTGTTTTCATCGTAGACTTGAACATTGCCTTTGTCCGCATTCAATATGTCTATCGCGTTTGCCAAAAACAAATAAAGTTGCAGAGCAAGATTTTCACCCATTGTAATCTTTTCATATCCTCTTAAAAAGATAATCCAAAAAAAGCCATCATGATATTTTTATACCGGATAATATTTCGGATTATATCAGCGTTTTAAAAAAACCATTCCCCCAAAATAAGGTAAGGGAATTTCCCACAATATCAAATTTGCCAAAATTTTTATTTCTTCGCCATTTGAGCAAAAAAAGCCTCGGCGCCTTTTTTAATCTCGTCGTTGGTGAGATCCCGTGTGTGCGTGGCAATCATCCATGAGTAGCCGAAGGGGTCTTTAATATTTCCTGCCCGGTCTCCCCAAAACATTTCTGCCACCGGCATCACCACTGTGCCTCCGGCAGCGACCGCCTGCTTGAAGGTTGCATCTGCATCCGGCACATAGACATAGAGACTGACCGGCGAACTGCCGAGAGTTTCGGCGCTTTGGCATTGCGGCATTTCATCGCCCATCATAATGATGGAATTACCGATTTGCATGGTAGCGTGCATCACTCCCTGCCCGGTAGGACTGGGAACAAAATCCAGCACTTTCGCGCCGAAAGCTTTTTTATAAAACTCGAGCGCCTTTTTCGAATCTTTCAATGTAAGACTCGGTGTGACGGCGTGATACCCTTCTGGAATTGATTTGGTCATAACATGATCTCCTTTTTAGATTATTTCAGACTTTCAGCGAGTTTCTGGAAAAATTATAGGCTAATTCAGAAGTTTGAGGCAAACATAATCTTGGTGAAGCAACGCCAGCCTTGTCAGGGTTTTACCTATTCCTTATTTCGGTATTTTTCTTACATACTTTTCGGCGGGTGCCTGACAGCGCTTTTGAATTAGAAATCATAGAATTGAAATATGTTTGACATACGACAAATTCAATTGAGAGCCGCCCGCTCCCGGTATGTTCTTTCGGGATTTCGCTTTCGCAGTACGGAAGAAGCGCTTTCCTACGGCACGTATATCAAAAACGATAAAGAAAAAATTGATGAGCTTGTGAAGGAATGCGAACAAGTTGCGGATCAATGTAAAAACATCCCGCCTCAAGAAAAAATGATCGTCCTGACAAAGCTTCAGCTTTTGAGAGAAGCCATTCACGAAGCGCAAAAAGCGGCTTAATTCCAACTCTTCAAGACTTAAAAGGGGAAAGATCTCCGGGCTTTCTTAACATTTTATCGACTTCATCCAGATGCAGTTCTTCCAGATAAATCATTTCACGGGCGTATTCTTCAATTGCGACATTTTTTCCTTCCACAATTTCCAAAAGCTCATAATAACTTTTAACCGACAGCTTTTCGTGTTCAAGGCTCTCTCTTAAAATGTCCCCGATATCGTGTTTTTCGGTTTCAAGAAGCTTCCCGATTTTAAGCGAGGGATGGCCGCCCAGCATGGTAAGAAATTCACCCGCTTTGTGAGCGTGCACAAGGCCGTCCGAGGCATTGGTTTTGAGCCACGATACAATGGGAATGCGGTTATAACCATAGACCATGAGAGAGTAGTGCGTATAGCGAACCACCCCCGCTAATTCGAGTTCCATGATTTTATTTAAAATTTCAATCGCCGATTTTTTTTCTTCATGATTCATGACAATCTCCTCTCCGCTTTTCGAGTTCAAATTAATTTTCTCTTCTAAAAAAACAATAAGCAAACTCCTGAGTCGTTCCAAAAGGCGTTGGATGCGTTTCTTCCAAGGTTTTTATTAAGCGATAACCCTTTCCTAATTCTGCCTGTAATAATTCAGGGCTGTATCGCATCACATTTAAACCGCTGCAGCGCTCCGGTCCTTTTAAAGAAAAGGTGGCCAAAATGAGCCCCCCGCCGGGCTTCAAGGAATAAGCGAGATTTTTTTTATACTTTTGTCGAGAGGCGGCATCGGTGAGAAAGTGAAACACCGCGCGGTCGTGCCACAGATCAAAATGTTTTTCCGGCAGTTTAACATTTGTAATATCGCCTTCGATCCAATGAACTTTATCGGCTTTATTTCCCAGCCGTTTCTTGGATGTTTCCAAAGCCGTACCGGATATGTCCAAAATCGAGATATCGGAATAACCTTTCTCAAGCAAATCATCGACAAGAGTGGATGCGCCGCCGCCAACGTCAATCATTGATGCGGTCAAGCCTATTTCTGATTGGACAATTAGGTCCAGGGATTTGCTCAAATGAGGCTGAAACCAGCTTACTTGATCCGCTTTTTTTGTTTGATAAACATTTTCCCAATGCTGTTTTTGGGTTTCTTTCATGTCCGCTCCCATGCAATTATTTCGAACCTTTCTTAAAAAATGGAATTAAAGCCGGGGTTTCTTTCCGGTAAGTCTCGTAATCGCTGGGGTGAAATTTCCTCAAATCGCGCTCTTCAAACCAGATTCCGATAAGGATGTAAGCGGTGGTCATGGCCGCAAAAAGGAGATGGCCGGCCGTCATTTGGGGAGCGGCCCAAAAACCGACGATGAAACCCAGCATGATCGGGTGCCGGACGATTTTATAAAGCCCCACTTTTTTAAAAGGCGACGGGGTGTAGGGTTTGCCTTGCCAATAAAGAAATGTCTGCCGGAGGCCAAAGAGATCAAAGTGATCGATCATGAATGTGGAAACGAGAACAATAGCCCATCCCAGCCAAAATAATCCTTGGAGAAAGATCGCGGCCGGACCTGCAGCGTGCCATACCACGGCGGTCAATGGTCTCCATTGCCAGTAAAGCAAAAAAAGAAGCAGGCTTGAAATCAAAACATAGGTGCTCCGTTCAATGGGCTTGGGAATTATTTTTGTCCACCACGTCTTGAATCCCGGGCGGGCCATCACACTGTGCTGAACGGCAAAAGCGCCGAGAAGAAGCAAATTGATCACGAGAGAAAGGACCAATGCATCTGGCATCCCGGAATCGATACTTTTGGGGACGAGAATATTTCCCGTAAAGCCAATGGCATAAAGAAACGAGGCGAAAAAAACCGCATAGGCGGCTATTCCATAAAAAAATGCTCCTAATTTTGACATCGAGACCTCCTCTTATAGAATAGGTTTCAGTTCAAACGCCGATATCCTCATTCCAAAGTTCCGGGCGCTCGCGGATGAAATCACGCATAAGCTGTTTGCATTCTTCGGACTCTAGATTGATCAGCTTCACGCCCCGGCTTTGGGAATAGTTTTCGGGGCCTTTGAACGTCTTATTCTCTCCGATGACGACCGTGGGAATTTTGTAAAGAAGGATGGTGCCCGTGCACATATCGCAGGGCGAAAGCGTGGAATAAATCACACAGGTTTGATAATCGGCGGCTTTGAGCCGGCCGGCATTTTCCAGGCAATCCATTTCCGCGTGCAGTACTGCCGATTTTTTCTGTACGCGCCGGTTGTGCCCGCGGCCGATAATTTTGCCGTCTTTCACCAGGACGGAACCGATCGGAATGCCGCCTTCGGCGAGCCCCTTGCGCGCTTCTTCGATTGCGGCTTTCATAAACTTTTCATGTTCGCTCATAAATAAGAATTATACACTTCCTTTATTTAAGTTGCTTTTTAAATTTTTATCCCCCATTATTTTAAAAATCTTAGAAAATAATTCTTTCAATAACGGCGATCAACGGAGGAGCTTAGGATGAAAAATCGCATGACTTGGTTGTTGGCATTAATCATGATCGTAACAAGCTTTTGTTTCATAAATCGCGCCCATGCGGCGAATGAAAATAACTCAGCCGTCAAGGAAGCCGCGGATCAATTTTACTTTGCCTTGAACGCCATGTTTACGGGAGATGCCGCGCCTATGGAGGAATTATGGCTGCATTCCGAGGATGCAACCTATATGGGACCTGACGGCGCCTTTGTGGTGGGATGGGAAAACGTGCGGGCAGTTTGGGAAAAACAAGCCGCCAAGAAAATGGGCGGTAAAGTGACGCCTGAGAGCATGCAGATTACTTCAGGCGATCATATGGGTGTCACTTACAACTACGAGATCGGGGAAAACTTCGACAAAGACGGGAATCCGGTAAAAGTTTCCATCCGGGCCACCAATGTGTTCCACAAAAATGAAGAAGGCCGGTGGAAAATGATCGGGCATCATACCGATTTGCTGCCCTTTCTGGCGGAAGAGCCCGGGAATTAAATCAATCCTTTAAAAGGAATCCCGCGGTAAATCACCAGGTGATCCTGATACTGGAAAAGAGGTTTCTTTTTCTCGAAAAAATTCGCGTAAACATATTCCGCGATTTCCCGCCTTTGATCAAGCGTGTAGCGGTGGACATGCGGATAGAGAAGAATCATCCAGATCACGGACATAAATTCCTGAAAGTTATTAACAAAAAATTTGACGCGGTTGGTTTTGGAAAGAATCTGCGTTTTTTTAAAAAAAGAGTTTTGTCTGAGCGCGCCCGCAAACTTGATCAAATCCTGATGATTCGTATGCCCGCAAAACTTTTTGGCGAAATGATTGTAAAGCCAGGTCGTGCTGAAGGGGTCATCGCTTTTCGACGCCATTAAAACACAATACACCGCCCCTGCCGGAACAAGAAGTTTCTCGTACAAATCCCGAATTAAATCCCCCCATTTATTTTCTTTGCAATAATACATGGAATGTTGAAGCGCGATCAATTCCATCCCTTTGCGGTGAAGTTTCTTTTTAAAGAAACGGTGAGCTTTCTCAGGATGGGAAAAAATCTTATTAAAATCGCCCTGAATGGGGAAAACATTTTTCGTGTCCTGCCGGCGCATTCTTTCACGGACAGCGGCGAGGGCTTCTTTTTCAATATCGAGAAGATAAAGCCCCCCTTGAAAAGCGGTTTGCAAAATCCGGAACTGCGGTTCATTGCTTGAGCCGATCGAAAGGGCGCGCATGAGATGGGATACAGGAAGGGCCTTGGCGAGCGTTCTTATGATTTTTGCGAGCGTTTCTCCGATGTCAACTTTATCGCGGCTGTAACGCGACCAAATTTTGTCTTGGCGCGACATTAAAGTCTCGGAAACTTTGACGCCGGAATTAATAATTTTCTGAATCGACAACGCTCATTCTCCTCGCAAGGGTTTTCGTTAATTTCTTAAATGATAGCACAAATAGAAGCTATTAGTCCCCGTGTAATCCTTAAAAAAACTTAAGCAAGATGCATTTTAAGCCGTAGATTTCACAATGAAAACTTTGACCTCAGCGCAGCAAACCATGCTGGATCTTTTTCAGAAACATGTGAAAGCCGAACTTGCCGGTGATCTTGAAACCACCATGAATACGATGACAGAAAACCCGCATTTGACGAATGTGGCACTGATCACGGGAGGCGTGGGCCGGAAGGGCGTGAGAGATTTTTATGCCAATCACTTAGTGGGAAAGTTTTTTCCGCCTGATGTTGAAATGATCCCCGTGTCGCAAACCATCGGAAGCGATCAAATTGTTGACGAGCTGGTGATACGCTTTACCCACACCCAGGTCATTGAATGGATGCTTCCCGGCATCAAGCCGACCGGCAAAAAAGTGGCAGCGGCTTTTGCCGTCATCGTCAAAGTTGAGAACGGGAAAATCGCCCATGAACATATTTATTGGGACCAGGCCAGCGTGCTCGTCCAGCTTGATTTGATTGATCCGAAAGGCCTGCCCATCGCCGGGGCGGACGGCGCCCGCAAAATTCTCAACCCCGCTCTTCCCTGCCGCGTGATCTGATGAGTTTCGTCGTTAGCCGGCGATTTCCGGCTCAACGAGTCTCGCTAGTTGAAGAAGTGATTCTTGCCAGCCCAAATAACACATTTCCACGGGAATGGCCTCGGGTATTCCCTCTTGAATAATGTTTAACTCGGTTCCGCAGGAAACTTTTTTAAGGTCGACGGTGACTTGCATTTCTCCGGGCAAATTGGGATCGTCAAATTGATCCGTGTAGCGAAGCCGCTCGTTCGGAACGAGTTCAAGATATTTTCCTCCAAATGAATGGCCAGCACCGGTCCCAAAATTGGCGAATGACATTTTGAAAGTTCCTCCGGCCTTGGCATCCAAATGATGAACCTTGCACGTAAAACCGTAGGGAGCAATCCATTTAACCAAGGCATCCGCCTCGAGAAAGGCTCGATAGAGTTTCTCCGGAGTCGTGCGAATTACCCGGTGAAGTTTGACGGTATTTGTTTTAGCCATAAATAAAATCTCCTTAGCTCTCTGTCCTGGGAGAATTTCACAACTGGTTATTATTTGAAGAAACAAAAGTTATTGAGTCTGCGTCACTACTATTTTGAAAAATTTTTTAAGTAGCGCCGGTATTCGAAAACGCGGTCGTATTTAATTTCGGGGTCTCGCTGAGACAATATTTTCAATTCGATTAATTTTTGAACAAGCGCATTGGCGGCAGGACGACTCAATCCTGTCCATTCTTCAATTTTTTTGACATTGATAATCGGTAATTCATAAAGCCGTTTTAAAGTGTTTAACGCTACCTTTGTTGTCCGGCCCAGGGAATGAATCTTCTCTACGTCCTCTTCTCTCAACGCATTTATTTTTTTCGAAGTATCAATGGCTGCTTCAGCAACTTGAGCTACCCCTTCCAGAAAAAAATTGATCCAGGGAATAACCTCGCCTTTATCATGATAAGCATGCATCAAATCAAAATAAGCATCTCGGTACCTTTTAAAATATTCGGAAAGGTAAAGAACAGGCCGGTCTAAAATATTGGACTGGCAAAGATAGAATGTAATAAGAAGTCTGCCCGTCCGCCCATTTCCGTCAAGAAAAGGATGTATGGTTTCAAATTGGGCATGCATAAGAGCTGTTTTGATAAGAGGCGGCAGCGTATCCTGCAAATAAAGAAATTTTTCAAAGTCACTCATTGCCCGGCTTAATTCATGGACCGGAGGCGGAACAAAACGGGCCGTATTAGGTGAGCCTCCGCCAATCCAGTTTTGACTTCTTCGAAATTCTCCCGGCGTTTTTCCAGGAGCATCTCCTGTTCCTTCGATAAGAGTCTTATGGACTTCTTTAATGAGTCTTAATGATAAGGGTAATTTTTCCAGCCTTTTTAAACCAAAATTCATTGCTTCAATGTAATGCAAAATCCTGTCGACATCGTCTGGCATCGCTTTTTTGATCTCCGCTTCAGCGCTTATGGCGTCAATAAGCGTGGCTTTTGTTCCTTCAATTTCGCTGGATAACGCCGCTTCTTTACGAACATACATGAAAATAAAAAAATCAAGATCAGGCAATAATTGGGTAATGCCATCTAATTTGCCAAGCAAAAAAGCCGCTTTAGCGTGAAGAACCTCTGTTTTCTGAGGCAGAGGAAACGACTCTACAGGAGGGAATTTATCGGGAACAAAAGCTTTATAGCCCGTGGGCTGTGAAATATAGCGTCCTATTTGCATTAACATCATCCTTTGAGTTGTTAAGATTAAACCATTAAACTTAACAACTGTCAACTCAATGTTAAGCTTCGCCCGGCCTATGTAAAACTTCAGCCGACAGGCGGTCCAGGTTTTGCTCATTGGCGGGGATAAGAATGTGTTCAATGCGGCGCATGTTTGGATTCTCGAATACTTGCGACCAAGAGACGACAGTTCCAGCCGCCGACGGAGTCAAGATAATGGTTAAGCGATACTTTGGCTCCGAGGCATGTTGAATCACGATTTTTTCCGGTGATTCTATTTCCGCAAACACACTTTCGTTTGCATACTTGCGGCCATCGGGTCCGTGCATGATATAAGACCAGTGCCCGCCCTTCTTGAACTCACAGACATTGAAAGTATTGGTGAAACCGGCGGGCCCCCACCACCGCGACAAGCGTTCCGGATGACTGAACGTGGCAAAGACTTGTTCTACGCTTGCCGAAATTTCACGAGATGTATTAAATGTAGTCATTAGTATCTGTCCCCGGGAGAATCGGGACCACTTACACAGGGACTACCTACAAGGATGGCGTCTGATCTACAGATCAAATTTGCAAGATAGGTTCGGCTGATTCGTCTTGTGTAAAGCGCACTTTCACGATAATGGCGAAAGGCGCGCTTTTCCATCGATCATGAATTTTTTTCCAATTTTGAGATAAGTACCAAGCCGCCCCAGACGAACCCCACTCCGAAAACCCTGCGCACACGATCCACACTCGTTCAGGGAATTGCTGGGGTCGGAATTTCAAAATCAGTCCATAATCAAAACCGTGCTCCCTTTGGAAGAGGGGAACATTTTCGCCAACGCGCACCATGCGGTGATTAGCCTGATCAAAACGCACAAGCCCGTTACCCTCATTGAGCATAGCATCATTCGTTTTAAGATTTGAAGCTGGCCCGCCTAGTGTAATGAAGCTAATATCCAGCAAACCTTGAACTTGGGTATCAGGAACAAAACTTGGGAAACGCCCACCCTCCTTCGATAGCGTTGATATCAAGTAGTTTGCGGATCGTGCTTCACAGCCACTTACTGGATTTTCTATTGAGAAAATATTGTGGCCTCCTGCTGGTTTTCGATATGGATGAGTCTCTCTTCCTTGGACCTCGGACCGCAGTAGAAATTCTGCATAAACTATATGCGATCGGACGGCGCTAACAATGTCTTGTCCAAAAACTGCTCGAAGATCGCGTAGCCTTAGCTGACGACGAACATAAGAGAAGAGCCCCGTAAGAGCAACCGTTATAAAACCGCCCAAGATATTAAGCAATATGTTCTTAACATCTTCATTCCAGGCGTTGGGTAATCCGAACGCAGGCATGAGCTTCCGGCTTGGCAGCTCCGCTGTTTTCGAATAAGGTTTTACACTCCCCCCATTAACTTCAAACCACTTACCCTGTTCGGGAGAAGCTCCATTTATACTTTCCTCGATATCACTAAGCCGATCTGGTGAATTGGGATGGATTTTGAACTTCGTAGAATGGTAATAAAGAGTTTCGTTGTTCAGATCCCCAGCCGTTTTATACTCGATTTGGATTATCATGAAAAAATCACCCAGTTGCCCTTGAATGGCTTTGGCGATATCAGTTGCTTTTTCCTTCCAAAAAGGTGAGGTTTTATCACTGTGCTGCCGAACGAAGCTGGAATCTACTTTCATAATTCTTCCAGCATCGTTTAGATTGAGGAAGATGTTTCCAAAAAAATCGTTAAATACGGTCTCTTTGTATGGGAAAACATCTGTCATTTTCTGATTCATTTCCCATGGCATAAATGGGCACACCGCTTCAGGATCATCATTGCTTTGAATAACAACTTCGACTTTTCCCGTCGAAGCCGGTAACTGCCCGTGATTAACAATATTGGCTGAAAAATTGAATTCGATTTCAGGAAGTTTACCACCGCGATCCGCGGGGCCAACAACCACGAGAGATTTTGGAATAACCTGAAGGTATGGGCGACTTGCTAACTGAAACTGCCGGTCACTGTTTCCGACTGTTTGACGAAAATTACGATCCGTTTGGAAATATACAAGGATGAAAGATAGGCCTGTTACAACGATTATGGCTACCTGCGCCATATTCCCTAAGTAGGGCGCAAAGTTCGTAGGGTTGAGCTTTTTGTAAATTAACCACCCCACCCAAACAAACAAAAGAACCAATATTAAGTAGCCTGCTATTACCGCAATCATAGTTACTCCGAGATAAATTAGTTTACAGGACCTGCCCCATAGTACATTAAGGAGCAGTCCCCATTGTGACAGGTCATTGTTAAACACAAAAGACGTTGAGGGATTTTACTCTCCCAACGCCTTGATGTAAATGCTCCTCGTCCTGGACGATTTTCGTAACTGGGTATTGGACAAAGAAGTATTTAGACTGTCGCTGTTGCTTCGGATTTAATAAAAGCAAGAAGGTCCGCGTTGAGCTTATCTTTATGGGTGTTCGTCAAACCGTGCGGAGCGCCTGGATAAACGATCAATTTTGCGTTCTTCACAATTTTTGCTGAGGCACGGCCTGTAATATCTATCGGCACTATTTGATCGTCGTCTCCGTGAATCACCAGCGTGGGCACATCAATTTTTTTCAAGTCTTCGGTCAAATCAGTTTCCGAGAATGCCTTGATGCATTCATAGGTGTTTTTGTGGCCGCTCATCATGCCTTGCATCCACCACGAATCGATCATGCCTTGCGAAATTTTTGCTCCCGGCCGGTTGAAACCAAAAAAAGGACCGCCGGCAACGTTTTTAAAAAACTGCGAGCGATCGGCCAGAAAATCCGCGCGCAAACCGTCGAACACTTCGATCGGCAATCCGCCTGGATTGGCCGGCGTCTTGAGCATCAACGGAGTCACCGCTGCAACCAACACCGCTTTAGCCACTCGCTTTGTGCCGTGGCGGCCAATATACCGGGCAACTTCTCCGCCTCCGGCGGAAAAACCGATCAAAACAATATTTTTTAAATCGAGTTTTTCGATCAGCACCGCGAGATCATCGGCATAGGTGTCCATCTCATTGCCTTCTGATGGCTGACTGGAACGGCCATGTCCGCGCCGGTCATGCGCAATGCAGCGATAACCCTTGGACGCCAAAAAAAACATTTGAGATTCCCAACTATCTGCACTGAGCGGCCAGCCATGGCAGAAAACAACAGGTTGGCCTTTGCCCCAATCTTTGAAATAAATTTGCGTTCCGTCTTTAGTCGTAATCGTATTCATGGTCTTATTCCTTTCCGCGCTTAACTTAACGAACGGTTGCTAATGAATAAGATATAAGATTTTCCTATGAGATTAAATAGGGGAATACCTTACAACCACACAGCGCTTACTTCGTCTAAAGAATTTGATGCTTTTAAGGTAAGGCTACTTTGCCAATCCTGGGACTTTTTGTCCTCATCTTTTACAGCGGATAATACCTGTTAATGCTTAAGAACCAATCCAATAATAGCAGCCGCAAAAATTAAAACGGGTTCGGGAATTTTTTTTGTTTTCCAAAGAATGATTGCTGCGCTAACTGCGAGTAAAAACGTAGGAATGTCCACAATCGATTTACGGCCCAAGACAATCACCGCTCCCGTGATGGCTCCTATTGCCGCTGCTGTAACTCCGTTCACAAAAGATAACAAAGCTGGCTTTTTTCCATGTTTTTTGAAATAAGGCGCGGGAATAATTGTAAATAAATAACAAGGAAGAAAAGTGCCGAGCGCTGCAACACAAGCTCCGGCAAATCCCGCGACTAAATATCCGATAAAGCCTACGGTGATTACCACAGGGCCGGGAGTAATCATAGCGACCGCCACTGCATCTAAGAATTGCTTGTCTGTAAGCCATTGATGTTGCTTTACAACGCCTCCGTAAAGAAATGGGACAATCGCAAGACCGCTGCCAAAAATAAAAGTCCCGGCTTTGGCAAAAAAAGCAAAAATCATCCAAAGCAAACTCGGGTTTGAGGCCGTTGCCGCAGTTGCGATGGGTAAAATCATCAAAGAAACGAACCCCGAAAATTTTTTCGTTTTTCCGCCTCTGGTGGAAAAGGGAGGATTTTCCACGAACCAAACCATAAAACCACCGGCAAGAATCAGGTAAATATTCTCGGATTCCGTAATCGCCGTAAAAACCGCAAGACAGCCATAAATAGCCCACAACAATTTATTTTTTCCGATTGTTTTCGCGGTTAATTTGTAAGCGCTGAAAGCGATGATTCCAATAACTGCGGCACCGACGCCATAAAAAACGGCCTGCATCCAGGAAAGCCCACCATACAGCTTGTAGACCCAGCCTAAAATCACAACCATCAAAAAAGAAGGGAGAATGAAGGCAAGCCCAACCAACGTTGCTCCTAAAATATGATAGTCGACATAACCAAGATAAATCGCAAGCTGCGCCGCAAGCGGACCGGGTGCTAACTGCGCAAGCGTAAGGCCTTCTTTATAATCCGCTTCTGAAATCCATTTCCGTTTTTCTACCAAATCGCGGAACATATAACCCACAAGAGCTACGGGTCCTCCAAACCCGGTGGCCCCCAGTTTTAAGGCATAAAGCACAAGCTGTTTAAGAGAATAGGCAGATTTATCAGACATGAATTATTTTCCTTGTACGTCCAAAGCCGATTTAAGGGCTTTCGCAAGATCGGTCGTTGAACCCATCCCCCAATAATGCAGAAAGATGACTTTCGGATTTTCTTCGCTCATATGATTATGAATCGCCACGATATTGATATGATTCGCCCGAAGGATTTTAAGAACAGATTGAATTTCAGATTCAAACATCGCAACATCTCCATCCACAAAAGCTTTTTGATCGTTTCCGGCAAAAGCCGCCCAAGTGTTCACCCCCATTGTTTTTCCCACGTCACATCCGCAAGGCATTTTGGTTTTTCGGCCGATCACGACCTTAAACATACCATTTTTGGCTTCACCCTTTTCTCCAAAAATATCTTCAATGGGTTGCGGAGTAATGGAGCTTTTGACAAACGCTCTAAGCTCCCCAAACCCATGCGCGGGCTGAGGAAATTTGCTTCGAATTTCTTTTACCTTGTCGAGCGCCTTACGCACAGCGGAGGCAAGTTTTTCCATATCTCCCGTGCCCCCGATGTGCATAAAGAAAACTTTGGGATCATCATAGAAAAAGTGATTATGGAGCGCTGTCACTTCAAGACCGTTATCCAATAAGACACTCATGACGGGATTCACTTCATCTTGAAACAAAACAAGATCTCCCATAATCATCATTCCGCCTTTGGGGTCATCTTGAAATCCGGTCCAGGAAGTCAGCCCCATAAAGGGGTCGAGCTGAAGGCCATCGACGGACACAACAACATCGGTGCGGGGAAAACTGATTTTAAAAACGGACTCTTTTTCATTGAACTTGCCCTTTGTTCCGGTCAGCTCTTCGATTTTTGAAAAACGAAGGTCTGCTTTCTCTTCCGCAAACCCTGCTGAAGCAAGGAAAATAAATGATACCGCTACGTAAAATATAAGAATTTTTGATTTCATCATATAAACTCCTTGGCCATTCAGTTTGAGAAATAAAAAAGGCGTTGGGGGATTTTACTCCCCCAACGCCTTTGTGTAAATGGCTCTCCGAGGACGATGCCTATCAAACTTTTCTCGAGGATGAATTCACGTTCGAAATCGCCCTAGCGTCTAAGGGCATGAAGCGTTTGTTATTCTGTGAAGCTTAAAGTTAGGCTCCATGCCAATCCTAAAAATCCTGGCTTTCAAGCCATAAAGAAATCGGTTATTATTTGTCCCCATGCTTGTCTTTATTGATGAATCAGGAGATTCGGGTTTAAAAATAACGGAAGGTTCCAGCCGCTATTTCAGCATTGCCCTTGTCGTTTTTGAAGACCGCGAAGAAGCCGGTTCTGCGATCAGAGAATCGAATTACTTGCCAAGGAAGTAGGATGGGATTCTGCGTCAGAATTCCATTTCAAGAATAATTCCCATAAAATTCGCAAAGCTTTCCTGAGTGCGGTTGCTCCGTATAATTTTTTTTATTACGGCATTGTGATTAACAAAGATCCCGACAAACTCTATGGCGAAGGATTCAAACATAAACAATCTTTTTACAAATATACTTGTAACCTTTTATTCGAAAATGCCAAAGAGCGCTTGGAAAATGCAATTGTGGTTATCGATGAAAGCGGAAGCCTTGATTTTAAGCAGCAGCTGGGAACGTATCTTCGCAAAAAAATAAATACTTCCTCCCGGAGCCACATCAAGAAAATCAAAATGCAGCGTTCTTCGAGCAACCGGTTGTTACAGCTTGCAGACTATGTGTCGGGAGTTATTAACAGAAAGGTTCAGGGGAAAAAGGATTCGGAAGAGTACCACCGTTTAATCGCACATAGAGAGATAAATGTGCAGGTATGGCCCAAATAAAAAGCCCGCTTCTATCCCTTACGGGAACGCGGCGATGAACGCCACAGTTTGAAGCGGGCTCAATTCCAAAGAAATAATACCACATTTCAACCTACAGGGTAAATCGGCAATTTGTCTTTTTTCTTGTAAGTCTTCAGTGAAGCACGTAGGGATGTAAGACAAGAAAGGGCTTAGGGTTAAGCAAGACCGGCCGATGATAGGAAAGTGATGGCCGAGATAGAAAAGATTTCACTCCCACCCCCGCCTTTGGAAGTTCGCAACCGCG
>JACPXK010000077.1 GCA_016196565.1 Candidatus Omnitrophota bacterium
ATCGCCATGATTTTTGATGAATGTCCTCCGCCGGCCAAGGACAGAAAAAAAATCAAACAGTCCCTGGATCTTACTCTTCGCTGGTCGGAACGCGCCAAAAAACATCATCGCCTGAAATCACAGGCCTTGTTCGGAATTGTTCAAGGCGGTATGTTTGAAGATCTGCGGCTGGAATCTTTAGAGAAAACCGTGGCGCTTGATTTCGATGGATACGCACTCGGCGGATTGGCCGTGGGCGAACCGCAGGAAGTCACGTTTTCCATTTATGAGGCCATCGTCCATAAAATGCCGAAAGACAAACCGCGGTATTTGATGGGCATTGGAACGCCGCTTGATTTTCTCGAGGCCGTGGAAAAAGGGGCGGACATGTTCGATTGTGTCAACCCGACGCGTTACGGCCGGAACGGAACGGCGTTTACTTCGACCGGGCTTTTGGTGGTCCGGAACGGCAAATATCAACGGGACGAAAAACCTCTGGCCGAAGATTGCGATTGCTACACCTGCCGGAATTTTTCGCGAAGTTATCTCCGGCATCTGGTCAATACGGAAGAAATGCTCGGCCCGCAGCTTTTGTCGCTTCACAACGTACATTTTTTTGTCAGGTTTTTGAAAACAATACGTGAAAAAATCAGGCAGGACCGGCTGGCGGAATTCAAAAAAGATTTTATGAATCATTTTGACCCGGCATGCCGATAATTAATGCTTAGGAAACTTCGTCATCCTGAGCGACCCTAAAGGGCTACTTCGTTGAGCGAAGGATCTCGCGAGATTCTTCGGCCTTCGGCCTCAGAATGACGGCTTAATTAAGGAGCTAATTTATGATTTCGAATTACCTATTTATGGTCGCAGCGCCCGGCGCAGACGCAAATCCTATCTTGAGTTTTTTCCCCCTGATTTTAATGATCGGGGTCATGTACTTTCTATTAATACGCCCTCAGCAGAAGCGTCAAAAGGACCTGCAAAAACTGGTCGAAAATCTCAAAAAAGGCGACAGGGTGGTCACCTCCGGCGGAGTGATTGGGACGCTCACCAGCATTCAAAATGATTATGTGGTCATCAAAGTGGGCGAGAATGAAAACACCAAAATGGAAGTTTTAAAAAGCGCGGTCGTGGGTTTACGCACGGAATCTTAATCATAATATCATTGCGAGCCCCCGCAGGGGCCGAAGCAATCCCCGACTAAAGCATTCGGGGATGACAGTGATTGTCATTCCCGCAATCTTTAAGCGGGAATCCTCGCAATGACGGGCAGGAGTTTATGGATAAATATTACAAGTGGAAAGTCCTTTTAATCATTGTTCTGGTCTCGCTTTCGATTTGGCAGTTCTATCCTCCGCAGGAAAAAATCAACCTCGGCCTTGATTTACAGGGCGGCATGCAGCTTTTGCTGCAAATTGAAACCGACAAAATTCCCGCCGAACACCGCGAGGA
>JACPXK010000075.1 GCA_016196565.1 Candidatus Omnitrophota bacterium
CGGGGCCTCTCCGACGAAGACAAGGCGGGCATTCACATTCCCAGCCCCAAAGACCACACTCTTCCGGGTGCTGGCAAGCTCGTCACAAAGAACACATTTCAAAGCGCTTTCTCGAAGTTTCAGCAGTTGCTCCCGCTTTCCAGATCCAGTTGGAACCGGCGCGCTTACTTTCTCCTTCAGATAAATCTCCTCAACATTCTCTTCTTTTAGGGTTTGAATGAAATTTTTTGCTTCTTGAATTTTAGATTTAGGCATCAGCGGTCTAACTCCTAGGAATTTTCAAAGCAAAAGTGACTAAATCATCCGCAGCATGCGGCTTGGCAATGGATTGAATGGCCCTATGTTTTGCTTCAAGAAGTTCAGGGTGATCAAAAATAGCCTGAAGGATGAGTTTGATTTGCTCGGGTTTTTCGAGAAAGAAAGCTGCGTTTCGGTCTTTTAAGATCTGTGCGTTTCTTGATTCTTGGCCCGGGATGGGGCTTAAAACCACCATAGGAACGCCTTTGACTAGGGATTCAGTAGTCGTTGAGCCTCCCGATTTGGCAACAATCAAATCGCTGGCTTCCATTAACTCCGGCATAAAATCCACAAATCCCAAAATGCGGACTGGATAACCGAAGCTTTTTTGCTCTAGAGAAGCTTTGAGAGTCTGATTATTGCCTGTAACAACAAAGCATTGGACACGATCCTTGAAATTCTCAAGTTCATTCAAAATAATTTCCTGCGGGCCTAAGCCAAAGCTTCCGCTGGTCAAAAGAAGCGTGAAGCGCTCAGGTTCCAAACGCCATTTGACAAGAATGTCGAGTTTTTTGCCCGACGGTTTAAAATGACTATCGACGGGAATGCCGCCCGCGATAATTTTATCGGAATGAATGCCGCGCGCCTCCAAAAAAGCCTTCCCTTCATGTCCCATGACCCAGTAAAAATCAGTCCCCTCATTGATCCAAAAAGAATGCGGAAGAAAATCAGTCACAATTGTGATCAAAATAGAATGGATTTTCTTGTTCTTGCGCGCGCGGGCAATCACTTCAGACGGAAAAAAATGAGTTGAGATAATAATATCAGGATCTTGCGTTTTGATTTGAGCGAGTAGTTTTTTAGAATGTAAGGAATTTCCCATTTCCCGGAAGGGTTTCAAAACAGCATAAATGCGTGGATTGTCCAATTTTTCGTAAAACCATCCCCATATTTTGGGAATGTATTTCACCGCATAAAAATAAATGGCTGGATAAAGACGGCGGAATGTCCAAGGCGTTCTCGACAAAGAATCTTCAAGATGGACTTCGGTTCTTTTAAGGCCGCGCTCAAGCAATGTTTTTGCAACCACTTCGGCAATGCGCTGATGGCCATGGCCGGCCGAGGAATAATAGAGGGAAACTTTCATAATTTTAAAATACTTACCGCTTCCGCCAAAGTACTCACCCGGTAATCCGGCTGAAATCTTTGGGTGAATTTTTTCTCATCAAATTTGCCGTGCCCAGTGCGGACGAAAATTGTTTTGATGCCGAATTTCTTTCCGGCTTCGATATCGGTTGCTTTATCGCCGATAAAATAAGTTTTCTTAGCGTCATACAAAATCCCTTTCACAGCGTCTTTAAACAGGCCGATTTCAGGCTTTCTGCAAGTGCAGCCTGCTGCTTTGCCATGCAGACAATAATGAGTGGAACGGATTAAAATCCCGCGCGCTTTGAATTCCTTCATCATTTTGTCGTGAATATCCCAAAGCGCAGATTCAGGGTAGACCCCGTCACCAATACCGGCTTGGTTGGAAATTAAAATAATTTCAAACTTTGAATCAGAAATTTTTTTTAAGGCTTCGAGAGCGCCGGCTTCAAATTGAAAGTCTTCCCAGCGCTTAACATAATCACCGATCGGGTCAACATTGATCACGCCGTCGCGATCAATAAAAACAAGGCGGTGCAAATCAGCCATTTTTATAGAAATCTTTAATGACTTCGGAAACGCGATCCACTTCCTCCATGGTCATTTCCGGGAAAATAGGCAGCGACACAATTTCACGGCTCAACTTATCGGTCGTCGTAAGAGGAACATGGCGTACAATTTTCTTAAATGGGGGCTGGCGGTGGATGGGCAAATCATAATGAAGCAAAGTTCGGATTCCCTGCTCGGCGAGATAAGCGCGGAAAGCGTCACGGCGGCCGCCAGGGACAAGAACCACATAAAGATGATAAACATGCTTCGAATCTTTCCCGTCTCGCGGCAAACCCAGTGGGGTTGAGGATAAGTTCTGCTGATATCGCGCCGCGATTTTCCGGCGCTTTTCGATCATTGGGTCTAAATATTTTAATTTCACATTTAAAATCGCGGCTTGAAGACTGTCCAAACGGCTTGTCCAGCCGATTTCTTGATGAGGGCCCGTCGTTGTCAGGCGGCCTAAATTTCTCAAACGCTGAATTTTTTCCACAAGTTTTTGCTGGCTGGTAAGAATCATTCCTCCGTCACCAAACGCGCCCAAGTTTTTTGTGGGATAAAAACTGAAGCAACCAGCATCACCAAATGCTCCAGCTTTCACTGCTTGAAAAGTGGCGCCATGAGCTTGGCAGGCATCTTCGACGATTTTCAATTTCTTCTTCTTTGCAATAGCCATTAAGGAAGTCATGTCTGCCACTTGCCCGTACAAATGAACCGGTAAAATGACTTTGGTGCGTTTTGTAATAGCTCTTTCAACCGATTTCGGATCGAGCGTATAAGTCTCGGGATGGACGTCAGCAAAAACTGGATTGGCACCGGCTTGCAAAATTGCGAATCCTGTGGCGATAAAAGTAAACGATGGAAGAATGACCTCATCCCCTTTTCCAATTCCCAAAGCTCGCAGAGCAAACGTAAGTGCGTCTGTTCCCGAGCCTACACCCAAACCGAATTTCGCACCACAATAGTCCGCAAAGGTTTTCTCAAAAGCTTGAACCGCCGGTCCAAGAATAAAGGCTCCGGAACGATTAACTTGAATGATGGCCGCTTCGATTTCCTCGCGCAGCTGTTCATATTGGCGGGTCAAATCAAAATAAGGGACCGAGGATTTCATTTCATTCCCTGCTGGCGATTTTTAAGTTCGCGGTATTTAGCATAGCTAAAAAGCTGATACAGACCGTGAAAGACACACATAAGATAGCCAAGGAAACCAGTTTTCCAGCCGCCTTTGAGAAAATAATTTTTCAAAAAGCGGTCCACAGTTTTACGCAAGGTTTTAGCCAGCGAAACTTTCCGGCCGTCTACAATCCATTTCTCGGCTTCAAGCTGAGTTTCCCGGTTAAACTTCCCAATCCATTGCGTCAGATTTTCAGCTGAATAATGGAGAATATCTCCTTTTAATTGGCCGCAGCTTCCTTCGTAAAAGACTCGGGGATGAACCGAGGCCTCTTCATAGCGAAACTTCCCTTTGCGGAAAAGGCGGACCTTGGCGGCCGGATAATGGCCGGCGGCCCGTATCCATTCCTGACCGATAAAGGTTTTAATCGGAATGGCGTAGCAAACATGAGGATTATTGGGTTCTTGAACGACTTTGGCGATTTCTTCTGCGAGTTCCGGCGTCACTCGTTCATCCGCGTCCAAACTCAAAACCCAATCTTGACTGGCAAGATCATACGCATAATTACGATGGCGCCCCTCAATATCCATGGCGCGCTTAAAAATCCGGTCGGTATAGATCTTGGCAATTTCGGCGGTACGGTCCGTACTCATATCATCCAAGATCACAATTTCATACGCCCACTCCGCACTCTTCAGGCAATCCCCTAAGCGTTTTTCTTCATTTTTGGCAATGACGACAACAGAAACAGGTGCTTTCATTTTTATATCCAGTGTGTTAGTAGGCATTTTTAAAGGCCGAGAAGGTCATGATTAGAATTTCAACATCCAAAAGTAACGACCAATTTTCCATATAATAGAGATCATATTTTATTCTTTCCTGAATCGAAGTGTTTCCCCGGTATCCATTGACTTGCGCCCAACCCGTAAGCCCCGATTTGATTTTATGCCGGGTCATATACCGCGGAATGGTCTCCCGGAATTCATTCACAAAATGGGGCCTCTCCGGACGGGGCCCGACTAAACTCATCTCCCCTTTGACCACATTCAGAAACTGGGGCAATTCATCCAAATTCCAGCGCCTCAAAAAATCGCCGGAACCGGTGCGCCGGTTATCATTGGGCTTGGCCCATACCGGACCCGTGCCCTGCTCCGCATCGACTTTCATTGTGCGAAATTTAAGCACATTAAAAACCCTGCCGTCCCGTCCCACACGTTCCTGCTTGTAGAAGACCGGGCCGCGGTCGTCGATTTTAATCCAAATCATAATGACAATCCATAACGGAAATGTGGCCAGCAACAGCAGTGAAGACACCAAAAGATCGAACAATCGTTTGACAAGACGATTCCAAAAATCATCAAGCGGCAAAGAACGGAACCCTAAAAGCGGCAAGGACGTAATATTTTCAATCGCAACATTGCGTGTCATCAAACCGTAAATATCGGCCGCCACTTTGAAGTCAATGGAAGCGTCTTCGCATGCAACGACAAGATCGGTGATATGGTCACGCGGATAAGTTGAGTCTAACAGAATGACAACATCCGGTTTTAATGTCTCGATAAAACGCTCCCATTCATCAATACTTCCGAGCACTTCCAAGCTTTCAACGTGCTTGCCAATTAAAACCGTATCGCGTGCGAGCACACCGACGATTTGATGACCATAATGAGGATTTGATTTGGCCCATTGAATAATGGTACGGGAATTTCTGGTCGCGCCAATTAAAAGAACCCGAGTGATGTCCTTTTTTTGGACCTTACGGCGATATTCAATATCGATCACGAGGTAACGGGACAGACTGACAAATCCAATGGATAAAAACCACAAGGCGCCCAAATAAATTCGTGAAAAGGACAATCCCCGGTACAGGAATGAAATGGCCATCAATGCAACCACCGCAAAAGTCACAGCCTTACCGACTAAAAAAATCTCTTCGATTCTGCGAATATGCCTTCCCGGCTTATAAAGACCGTAAGCCCGGAAAAACCATAAATAAACGGGAATAATGACTAAAAGGGATTTTGCATATTCGGAAATTGGAGGCTGATCTTGAATAGGAATAATGCCGGAAATAAACCGAAGTAAATAGGCTAAAAGAAAGCTAAAAGTAATGGCCAAAGAGTCGCCGAGAAGATTAAAAAAAATAACGGTTTGGTGCTTTTTAGGTTGCGGCATAATTTTTCTGCTTGGAAATTTGATTCCGCACTAGAGCCGAAAATCTCTCCTGGAATACGCTTCTATCAAAAGACGCCACTTGGGCTGAAGTCTCGGCCTGATTAAAATCCATTTGTTCGAATTCAAAAATCGCTTTGCGAATGGCCTCCGGGTTTTGTTCCTCGAAAAAAATGCCCGTCTTGACGCTTTCCAGAGCTCCGCCTTTTCCATAAGCGATGACCGGTGTTCCGCAAGCTTGAGCTTCCAACGGCACAATGCCGAAATCTTCGTCGGTAGGGAAAACCAAAGCCTTAGCTTCGGCATAAAAACGTCTCAGCTCAGCACGTTCGAGAGGTCCAAGAAAAAAGATCTGAGGGCTGCGGCGAAGCTTGCGGTAAAAAGATTTGCAAGGGCCCGATCCAATAATGAATAGTTTCCGGTCCAGCGCATTAAAGGCTTCGATCACGAGATCAACCTTTTTATAAGGAACAAAAGCCGACACGACAAGATAATAATCTTTTCTCTCGCCGCCGGGGCGGTAAAACTGGGCGTCCAGCGGCGGATAAATCACTTCCGCTTCGCGGCCGTAAAAATCCTTAATTCTCTGCCGGACATTCTGGGAATTGGCAATGAACCCATCGACATGTTGATTGCTCTTCTTATCCCAAATCTGAAGTTGCCACATCAAGGTCCGTATGAGTGGTCTTAAGAAGAACGGAAATGAACCAAAATATTCTTCCGAAAATCCCCAGGCATAGCGCATCGGTGCATGGATGTAACAAAGATGGCGCGCACCCGCCGGTATTTTGATCCCTTTGGCCACACAATGAGAACTTGAAATGACAAGATCTGCGTCGGAATCGATTTTTAAGGTCCCGATCACAAACGGCAGAATGGGAAGAAGCCAGCGATAAATTTGACGGATTCCGGGGATATGGTTCAGGAATGACGCCCTAATTTCCATATTCGCCAGCCGCGAACTGAGTTTTTTGCGATGGTAAAAAAGAGTGTAGATGGTCGCTTGCGGATAAATCTCGGCAATGGCCTCCAGAACTTTTTCTCCTCCACGCATATGAATTAACCAATCATGGACAAGCGCGACTTTCATCGGAATGATTCCTCGAGCACTTTTTCATAAACTTCCAGTGTTTGCGATGCCGCTTTTTGCCAGCTGAAATTTTGAACTTGGCGCTTGCCTTTTCGGCGCAAATCATCCCGAAGCGTGGGGGCATTTTCAAAACGGATTAAGGCTTCCCGCAATTCATGCTGGGAATAAGGATCGATCAAATAAGCACCATCGCCGGCCACTTCAGGAATGGACGCTGCGCGGGCCGCAATCACGGGGCATCCGCATGCCATGGCTTCGAGAATGGTCAGGCCGAAACCCTCATAAAAAGAAGGGTGAACCAAACTCATGGCCCCGTTATAAAGTCCGATTAAATCCGGAAAGCTCACATGATCAAGATGAATAATCCCATCGCCTGTCTTAAGGGCGGCCAATTCTTCGTAGCCGCTGGGGTATTTCCGGTCTTTTTTGCCGACCAGGACCAAGGCCGAGCGAAGCTCCCGGGACTGATGCAATTTTTTGAAGAGCCGGACAGAGGGCAAAATATTTTTATGCGGCTTGAGTGAACCCACATAAAGAAAAAATTCTTCCGGGAGACCAAACTTCTTCCGGACCTCTTCGACGGCCAAATCATCCACCTCATGAAACGAATCGCTGACGGCCTCGTAAATCACGCTGATATTTTCCGGGTCCGCGTCAAAATGATTGATCAAATCATCCCGGGTTTTATTGGAAACGGCGATGACGTGATCGGCGGATTTAAGCGCATGACGCATCATGTTCTCTGCATAAAACCCCTGAAGCGGATTGAAAAATTCTTTGCGGAAAATCCAGTGAATCAAATCATGAATGGTCAGCACAAGTTTGGCCCGGTTTTTTAAAAGCGGAACATTATAATGCGGGGCATGCCACATCGTACACGCTCCGGTGCGCCAAGGATACTCGAATTGCTCGAACAAGGTATAAATGCGAGAGTGGAAAGGACGATGCAAAAATTCAGGAAATTCTTTAGCGTGGCCGGAATCTCCAAAAAGCGTGATTCCGAAGCGGCGTGCGTTCGCCAGCCCTCGGAAAGCCGACAAAATTTCGCGGATGTAAGTGCCGATGCCGGTATGACGCATCATACGAATATCGATTCCGATTTGAGTGTTTGGCATAGTCATTTAATCCCCGTCATTCTGAGGCCGAAGGCCGAAGAATCTCGCGAGATCCTTCGCTCGTGCTTTGTACTGCCCTCGAAGAGGGCCGCTCAGGATGACGAAGCTGTCCTTTGCGGACTAAGATTTCCTTCAGTTTAGAAAGCACGTCGTTCATGGAAATTTTTTCCATGCAATCGTGATGTTTTAGCGGACATTCTTTTGCTTCACACGGGGAGCAAGGCACGTCATGGCGAAATAAATGAAGGGTTTTTGTCCACGGATGCCAAACCCTGAAATCATTGGTTCCGCTGAAAATGGAAATGATTTCCATTCCTTGTGCGGCCGCCAAATGGGCAGGGCCGGAATCATTGCCGATATAGACATCACAAGCTTCGAAAAGAACCGGTAACTCCTCCAAGGTTGTTTCTCCCCTCAAATCCAAAATCTCCGTTCCGGAAAAATTCAAATTTTTCATTTCTTCTTTCTCTTTGCGAGTGCCGATCAAAATAACAGAGCCCAAACGTTCATTTAAGAGCGACATGATAAGTTCACGGTACTTTTGCCCGGGCCAGCGTTTTGAAGGATAAGCGGCTCCGGGATGAATCACAATCCGGGGACGCTCTTCGCCCAGGCGTCGAATCGCTTCCTTGTCCCAAAATTTTCGATAGCGTTCCCGGTTTATGGCCAGCGGCGCTTGACCCGGATCCTCCTCCTGCACCAGATCATCCACAAGCGCCAAGTTCACAAAAACCTGATGCCGGTCAAATGCATAGTGCGCGCTATGAGTCAGAAGAAAGTCTCCTCCTGTAATTCCATAACCATAGCGGCGCGGAATTCCGGCGAGCGTCATCAGCAGAATATTTAGCAAGTCCCCGCGGAAATCAATGGCCAGATCAAATTTTTTTCGCCGCAATGCCTTCGAAAGCAAAATTATATTTCTTAGCGTTGCCATCCATGAAAGCTTTTGGTCCAGCCAGTTTTCCTTGAGCGCGATCACTTCATCCACTTCAGTCGTATCCCGAAAAAGAGCCTCCCATTTTTCGGATACCAAAAGTTCGATCCGCGCATGCGGCAAATGTTTTCTCAGGGCATGAACGGCCGGCCTCGTCATTAACACATCCCCCAAAGAATCGAGACGGATAATCAAAATGCGCTGGATTTTATGAGGGACAAATACAGATTTAAAACGAAAAGGTGCAAAAATAAGATAGCCCGCAAAATCCATAAGAGCGATGAGGGCCCTTTTCCACCATGCCTTAAATGCGTACCGCCGGTTGAACTGTTCGTGGCGACTATTCATCCTAAAATAGAGTGTAAATAAACGGGGCTACGGCCGAAGACTGAGTAAAAAAGATCAGCGCCCCCAGCAGCAATAAAACAATAATGATAGGAGCCAGCCACCATTTTTTGCGGACCTTTAAAAAATCCCAAAACTCTTGAAGGATGGATAATTTTCCCATCATAACCTCCCTTAATACTGGATTTCCAGTTGTTCTTTTTTATTTTCTTTGCCGGTGCGTTTAATCCAGTAACTTGGACAATCTTCCCGAAATTGCATTTCGAGAAATTTCTTTTTGAAAACTCGCGCCAACAAAGCAAGAGGCGTCAGTGCGGCGAAATAAAACAGAGTCAATAGGACGCGGGTCATTACCCAGCCCATGCAAAATGCCATAACCATCCAAAGCCGGTAAACCGGCGTAAGGCTTTTGGGAAATAGCTCTCCGGCGATGACCAGCGGAATGCCTATGGCGGCCAGCCAAATCCAGGCATGCGTGCCTCTCCAAAAAGAAATGGCGGCCAGAAGGATAAAAATTCCGCCCACCAAACGGCTGAAGGAGCGGTTTTCCTTTTCCCCCATTTTTATTTTTTTGAGTTCTTCTTTGAACATAAATTTAATCCAATTCAAATTCCCGGAGCCAATCAATATCCTTATCCAAGGGTTTTTGTTCCTTTTTCTCAATCAAATAATTTCCGAGCACCAAATAGTCCATGTTCGTTCTCATGAAGCAAAGATAGGCCTGTTCGGGTGTGCATACGATGGGTTCTCCTCGCACATTAAAAGAGGTATTGATAATCACCGGACACCCGTACTTGTCATTGAATTTTTTCATCATGCGGTAATAGACAGGGTTGTCATCTTCCGTGACGGTTTGCAGGCGCGCAGAATAATCCACATGCGTCACGGCGGGAATCATGGAACGCGGAACCAGCAGTTTGGCCAAACCCTGTAATTTTTCTTTTTCCGCGGCAAGAGGAAGGCGTTTGTCTTCGCGTACGGCTGCGACAAGCTGCATGTAGGGACTCTCGGTATCGATCTCAAAATATTCCGATTTTTTTTCGTTCAAAACCGAGGGAGCGAAAGGGCGGAAACTTTCCCGGAATTTTATTTTCAAATTCATGACTTCTTGCATTTTCTCCGAACGCGCGTCGCCGATAATTGACCGTCCGCCTAAAGCGCGCGGACCAAATTCCATTCTTCCTTGAAACCAGCCAATGACTTTTTCTTGATTGATCAAATCCGCAATTTTCTCGGGAAGTTCACGATCGGACAATTCGGTATAAGGAATTTTACTTTCCTGTAAATATTTCAAAATTTCCTCATTGCTAAACGCAGGCCCTAAATATCCGCCGTGCATAGAGTCTTTACCGCTGCTTTTCCGGGGGTTTCCGAGATATTGATACCAAACGAGCAGAGCGGCACCTAAAGCACTGCCCGCATCTCCAGCGGCTGGTTGTATCCAAATGTTCTCGAAAGGACCTTCTCGCAGAATTCGCCCGTTAGCAACGCAATTTAAGGCCACGCCGCCCGAAAGGCATAGATTTTTCATGCCGGTCGCTTTGTGAATATAACGCGCCATTTTCAACATTACCTCTTCGGTCACTTCCTGAATCGAGCGCGCCAAATCCATGTGACGCTGAGTGATTTTGGATTCCGGTTTTCGGGCAGGCGCACCAAACAAATCCTCAAACCGCTTATTGATCATACGCAGACCTACGCAATAATCGAAATATTTCATATTCAAGCGGAAGGATCCGTCTTCTTTCACATCGATTAATTCAGAATAGATTAAATCTTTGTAGCGAGGCTCGCCGTAAGGTGCAAGTCCCATGAGCTTATATTCTCCGGAATTGACCTTAAACCCTGTGTAATATGTGAACGCAGAATAAAGCAGCCCCAATGAATGAGGGAAATGGATTTCTTCTAAAAGCGTGATTTGGTTTCCGCGGCCGATTGCCGTGCTTGTGGTGGCCCATTCCCCCACGCCATCGGCTGTCAGAATCGCGGCTTCATCAAAGGGAGACGGAAAAAAGGCAGAAGCGGCGTGAGCCTCATGATGTTCAGAAAAAAGAATTTTGCCTTCAAAATTCAATTCCTGGCGAATGACTTCTTTGGTCCAAAGTTTTTCTTTGATCCAAAGAGGTATGGCTTTGATAAAAGACGAAATTCCTTTAGGTGCAAAACTAAGGTAGGTTTCCAAAATCCGTTCAAATTTGATGAACGGCTTGTCGTAAAAAATCACATAATCTAATTCCGCGGCGGTTGTTTTGGCGGCACTTAGGCAGTATTCAATGGAATGTTTTGGAAAACCCGAATCATGTTTTTTGCGTGTAAATCGTTCTTCTTGCGCCGCCGCACGAATCACCCCGTCTTCCAGCAAACACGCCGCAGCGTCGTGATAAAAAGCAGAAATCCCGAGGATTTTCATAACGTCTCAGCCGGTTTAGAAGTTAAATAGGCCCGGTGAAGTCCCAGCAAAAACCAAAAAGTCATCACAGGCTGAGGATTATGCAGCACCGTATCGGCCATAACAAAAATAAGAAAATTTAAAGTACCCATTAAAAGGCCAAAGCGCAGTTGCCCGTCCCAATCGGAAAAATTCCCCGCTCGAAGCCCTTGAATAAAAAAAATGCCCAAGAAAATCAAAAAAGCCAAAAGCCCAAAAACTCCGATTTCCGCAGCAAGCTGGAGATACCCGTTATGTGCATAATAATTTCTTACGCGCCAATTTTGAGTCCTGTCATATTTGGGATGAACTTTCGTATAAGTATTAATTCCCGTTCCCGTAAGCGGCCTGGCTTTAATCACACTAATTGCTCTGTCCCAAAGATAGTACCGTTCCACAAGGGATTGCTCTTTGCCTTCAGCGTCAAGATGAATCAGGGTTGAACGCGGAATAAACATAAAAACTCCAG
>JACPXK010000093.1 GCA_016196565.1 Candidatus Omnitrophota bacterium
CTCGCTCTTAGTCAAACAAGCAGCCTACACCCTGAGATATAAAGGTGACGCGGGAACTGGGCAAACAGAATCGCTAACGCTGGTGGAAGGAACGAACGCGATTGCCCGCACTTTCACAGATGCGGCCGGTAATAAAATAGATATTACGTGGAATGTTGTGCTTGATACGAAAGCTCCGGTGGTGGAACTTACGTCCTCGCTCTTAGTCAAACAAGCAGCCTACACGTTGAAATATAAAGTTGACGGGGGAACCGAGCAAACAGAATCACTGACACTGGTGGAAGGAACAAACGCTCTTAGCCGCAGTTTCACGGACGCGGCCGGAAACAAAACGGATGTCACGTGGAATGTTGTGCTTGATACGAAAGCTCCGGTGGTGGAACTTATCTCCTCGCTCTTAGTCAAACAAGCAGCCTACACCCTGAAATATAAAGTTGACGCGGGAACTGAGCAAACGGAATCGCTAACGCTCGTGGAAGGAATTAACGCGATTGTCCGCAGCTTTACGGATGCGGCGGGCAACAAAACGGATGTCACGTGGAATGTTGTGCTTGATACGAAAGCGCCGGTGGTGGAACTTATCTCCGCACTTCTTGTCAAACAAGCGGCCTACACATTGAAATATAAAGTTGACGGCGGAACAGAACAAAGTGAAGCGATTACATTAGATAAAGAAGGTGACAACACGATCGCTCGCACTTTCACGGATACGGCCGGCAACAAAACGGATGTGACGTGGAAAGTGACACTTGATACGAAAGCTCCGACAGGCTCAATCAAAATCGATAGCGATGCGCTTTATGCTAATAAGATAAGTGTGACGCTTACACTCAGCGGAGATGACGGGATCGGATCGGGCACCGACAAAATGAGTTTTTCAACGGATAATGTGACTTGGCAGGTTCCAGAAGCATATAGCGTAACCAAGACATTCGATCTCCCGGCGGGAGATGGTGAGAAAAAAGTCTATGTTCGATTTTACGATAAGGCCGGCAATGTTAGCACAGCGGATTTAAGCGACGCGATTATTTTAGACACCAAAAAGCCCGAAGCCCAAACGAAAATCATCATCAATAACGGTGCCGAATTTACCACTTCACGCGATATCACCCTGGATTTATCAGTCCCGGTAGTTCCTCCGGGAATTTTGGGGCATGTCGGAGGAGGAACGCCCTCGGTTGATTCGACAGCGGCTGGCAGCGTGGCGAATCTTTTTGACGGCAACATCAAAGGGGAATCTTATTGGCAAGCTGCGGGATCTACACCGCATTGGGTGCAATATGATTATGGCGTTAGCAATCAAAAGAAAATTATTTCGTATCAAATGATTTCCGGAAATACTGATGAGGATCGCATGAGCATGGCCAAAGACTGGACCTTTGAAGGATCCGATGACGGAAGCACTTGGAAGACACTGGACACTCAAACCGGCCAGCTTTTTGAATATAACGAGGTGAAGACTTTCGATGTGATGGAGCCCAAAGCTTACCGCTATTACCGCTGGAATATCACGGCAGCCTACAAAGCCGGCAATTCTCTAAAAATTTTTGAGCTCAAACTTAAAGAATCATACGGAAAGCTAGAGGTGAATTCTTCCTCGCAAGATGGCCTAGCCCCTGAGACGATGTTTGACGGAAGTCTGGTGGAAACATCGTCCTGGCAGGTTATTCACGTGTATGGGACCCCATGGATTCGTTACAATTACGGGAACGGCGTAAGAAAGCGTCTCACGGGTTATAAACTTTCCACAGGGGATTTCCGTGAAACTGCGATGCCGAAAGATTGGACATTCGAAGGCTCCAATGACGGCCTGAATTGGACTGTGCTCGACAGACATACCAATGAAAAAGTTTTTGCAAAGTCTGAAACCCGTACTTACAATAATTTTTCAAACACACAATCTTTTCAACATTACCGGCTTCATGTCACTGCGAGCGGAAACGATACCTTCCTGCGGATTTACGAAATAGAATTTATCGAAGGCCCCGAGCTCGACATGATGAGATTTTCCACGGATAAAGGCGTTACATGGAGCCAACCTGAAAAACTTGCTACGACAAAAACGCTGACCCTGCCGGCAGGAGACGGCCAAAGAGAAGTCCGCTATGAGATTGTAGATGTTGCAGGCAATGCGACGCCCTATGTTTCCGATACAATTATTCTGGATACCACCGGACCGACCGGCACGATCAAAATCAATGATGGCGCCGCTTATACCATTACACAGGATGTGACTTTAAAACTAACGGCAAATGATCTTCATTCAAGTGTCGATAAGATGCAATTTTCTACCGATGGAGGCGCGAGCTGGAGTGATTGGGAAAATTTTGCCGCTACGAAATCGCTGACACTGCCCTATGGAAACGGAACAAAAAAAGTTCAGTACCGCCTGCGCGATAAACTAGGCAATGTCACAAGTGATATTTTGTCGGATGAAATTTCCCTGCGGGCTTTTTCGGGAACTTTCAACGATTTGAAATTTTCGAATTTGGCCGCTTCGAGCGTTAGCCTCGAACCTCAATTCAATGCTTCGGATCTTGTTATTGCTACCAAGTGGAGTTATTCCATCGATGGCGGAGCTTATAACGCGGCCGCTGCTTATCCGGCGAGTAAAACATTGTCTCTTCCGGCAGGAAACGGACGCCATTCGATTGATATAAAACTCTATGATGAGTTTGATAATATCTCGCCTATCTATCATGAAGAAATCGATCTTGACGCAATACGTGCTGTCATTGCTTTGGATCCTGCCGCCGAAAATAAATCACTTCACGCGCTTGTACAGGAAGGCCTGCTTCGCACCGACAAGCGAGGCAATCTCGAAAATCTTTATAGCCGCAATCTCATCGACAAGAAAACTCAATTTGATTCGCCCTCATTTCGCATCGATCCTTTGGTCCATGGTGCCACACTTCCAAGCCTCAGCGCGGAATTCGAAGTTTTGAGCACCGCTCCCGCGGTTCTTTTTGAAACCGGATTTACGCTTCCCGGAAAATTCATAGCCGGAAAAACGGTGGAAGGAACGGCCAAATTGGTGATTGAAGACGGACTTTTCAAATTGAAAGTGACAAGCCCGCGGGAAGAAGTTGTCGACGGGGTTCCTCTTCTTGTTTCGCGTGAAGAAGTTATCATTGCCAAACACAATCCGCAAATTAACAAGTCCTACGAATTGCAATTTGATTATACACTTGCCGGCCTTCAAATTTATTTGGATGAGGGAACACGCCGCGCGTCTTCAGAACCCCTTTTGATTTTAGCGGGAGCCGAGGCAAACCCCTATTTGCAGGGTAGTAGTGTTGCTGCGAAGGTCAAGGCCGTTCATATTTATGGAAATACCAAAAAAGTTCTTACCTCGGATAATCAAATTCACAACCTCACTTATACCCGCGCGGCCGATGGGAAATTGACGGGTTTGACCGATCGTGTGGAATGGTCCCGTTTCGCTGATGTGAATTTAAAAAATACGGTTTATGAAATCAAGAAAACCTTTGACGCCGCGAGCGGACGTCTCATTTCTTTCGTAAATCCTAACGGCGAGAAAACGGAATGGACTTATAACGCCGAGGGAAAAGTTTTGTCCCAAAAAGAACCCAGTGGGGCAGTTCAAAATTTTACTTACGGTACCAATGGCGCACTGACTCAAACGGTGCAATACACCGACGGTTTCGGTAATGCTGTAACCAGCATCACGAAAGAAACTTGGGATACAAACGGCCGCAGAACCTATCTGGAACTTCCAACTGGCAAGAAAATTAATTTTGTTTACGGCGAAGCAGTCCCCGCAGGGGGTGCCGGAGTAAGCCAGGATGTGACAGCCAGTGTCACAGAAGGAAGCTTTTCTTATACGGTTTCCGCCAAATGGGACGCGCGCGGCCGCAGTGTTGAACTTAAAAATCGTGCCGGAGTAACGGAACGCCGTGCTTATCAGAATCTTTCCGGCGGCAGTGAAGAAATAACGGTAACTACGGAAACAAAGGATGGGACCGCGACTTATACAACCACGGAAAAAATCGTCACGGGCCGTGACGGAAAAATTTTGGAAAGCCAAAATGCCCAGGGAATTGCGGCGAAATATACCTATGACACCGAGGGGGATTTGATTCGCTTTGAAGATGGTAAAGGAAGAATCACCACCTGGACTTATACTAAAAATGCATTCGGCGCAATTCTTCGTTCGGTTGAAACGCTTGCTTTTACGGATGATTATGCCAATGTCATCAGTGCTAAAACCTCGCGCGAATTTGATCTGGCGGGAAATCTGACTGCCGAAGTAAGTGCTGACGGCGATGCGTTTGTGCACGTTTATGAATTTTATGATTACAACCGCCAGTTAAAGAAACGTACTTCCTATCATTATCGCAATATTGCCTCCCGGGATGCACTTACGACCGCTCACAAAACTCCGTCAGCGCTTGTATCAAGCATGCAGTGGAATGAAGCGGGGGATGTTACGGCCACACTGGAAGAAGATTCGGTAGAAACGCGTACCCAGCTAACGCGCGATGCCAAAGGCAATGTCACTCAGCAATCGGTGAGCACGGCTTATCTAGACGGGACCAATCCGATTTTGCACACCGAAACCAAGGAATTTGATGGCTTGAGCGGAAATTTGGTAAAAGAAATTGACTATCAAGAGAACACAATCAGTTATGAATATGACAAATTCAATCAGCTTTTGAAAATCACGCATCATTTGAAAGCCGATAACGCGAATACCTTTGACCGCGTGACCGGTTTCAAGCTTATTAAAGATCCATCCGGCAATATTCTCCGCCGTGAACAAACCCAAAAATATAAAGATGGTTTTGAGAATTCGATTGAAGCCTTTGAGGTGGAAGAATACGACGTTTTTGGAAATCTCACTTTTACCGTCAATGCCAATCGTCAGGGGCAAGCCATCGAATATACCCGTATCAATGGGCAAGTTGATTCTCAAACCGTTTATCATTACCAAGGAGTTGCCACGCTCACGGATCTCAAAACGCGTCACGCCGTAAAGTCGGCGTTAAAAGAGAAAACGATTTTCAACCTTTTGGGGGATGTCACGGAGCGCCAAACCTTGGATGAAAAGGTGATTAAATATACTTTTGAGCGTGATAATAAAGGACAGATTACTAAACGCATAACCAATACGGCATGGACGGGCGAAGACGGACGCGCCATTAGCATCAATGCCGCGGAAGAATGGGATTCGCTCGGACGCCTTACGCGTGAGGTCGCGGCAAATGGGGACGAGACCCTGAATACTTATGGAAGTCTTGACGGCCTTAAATCAACAACAACCAAAATTGTTTATCAGGCCAAAACCTACGAAACGACCATAACTTTCGACCAAAAACGTGCTTCCTCGGGAGTTCTCCTGACTCAAAACCAAACTTTGAAACAAGACAAAGATGCTTTTGACAAAATTTATCAAATCAAAACCGAGAGTAAGTTGGATGAATTTGGCGATGAAATCGCTTCCGTAGATTTGGCAGGCAAAGGGATCATTCGTGAATATATCCGCTGGCCGTGGGGCGCTGCTAAAGAAGTGAAAACTTACGAATATAACGGCGTCAAGGATTTGGCAGATTTAAACACGAGACATACGGCCGCTCCCAAAATGATCGAACGGGTTCAATATAATTTCCTCGGAGAAATTACTGAAACACAGGATAAAAATGGCTTGATCACACGTTTTGAAAGAACGCGTTATCCAAACGGCCAGATTTCGCGCGAAACAAAAAAGCTGGTTGTTGCGGGCATGCCCGATAAAGTCTCGACTCAAGAATTCGATAATGCCGGCCGGATGACGAAAAGCACGGATGATCAGGGAATTGTGACCACCTATACTCACAAACTTACCGGAGAGCTTTCCAGCCAGACAGAAACCGGAACGGCGCCGCATCAAATTCAAACAACTTACAATACAGTGCCTTATGCCAACGGCACGAACCGGGTGACGACAACCACCACATCGGGGGTTGACCGTTTCGGCCGCGTGCTTGATTTTTCCGCGGCCCAGGAATTTAATGAACGGGGCGATCTTACGCACAGCATTTCAGAAACAGAAACCGGACAAGTTTCGATTTATGAACGTGATGATCGTGACCGCATTCGCAAACTCACGGTGTATGAGCTTCAAGATGGGGAAGGGTTCCTGGCTTATGCCAAGCAAAATCTTGGAGCTTCCGCCTCGCTTACTCATCTTCCGCTTTCTCTCCTTAAAGAATGGTACCGCCTTTTGAACGATACTGGGTCCAATGTCAAAACCAAATTTCCGGCCGCGGTGCATATCAAACAATGGGACGCTTTGGGCAATGAAATCATAAATGAAATTCCGGGAAAAGAACGCGACACCACGACGATTCTTACCAATACCCTCGGCCGGCCCGCAGAAATTATCCAGCGCAGTTATAAGCCGCTTGATAAAAGTGAAACCCTGTTTAATTTTCTGATTGAAGTCAAAGCCAACCCATTTCCCGATGCGGAGCCCTCCATCAAAATCAACGGCGTAGAAAAACTAGCGAATGTTCCCAGGCCGGGCGTGGGCATTGTTATTTTGCCCGGGGGTGATCCTACCCAAGCCATTATGCGGGTATATGAACGGGACACACTCCCTAATTTTCTGAACGAGCTTAATCAACGTAATCCGGGCGATGTTCTTGTTCTTGCGACCTGGGACGCCATCGGCACCTACTTTAGTGAAGCGATGTTGCAGGCCGTCGAAGGATTCGGAGCGGCGGAAGTTCGTAAAATTAAGGACGGCGGGAGCTATAGCTTCATCGGAATCAAGGGAAACGCCGCAGGCCAGACGCTTGAGGAATATCGCCCCCCCTACACCGAAAGCGCTGTGGTGTCCAATGCGCGTATCGCACGCTCGGTTTACGACGCCCGCGGATACCTGCTTCATTATGAAGACGGATTTACGAGTGTCATTGACTACAAACGCGGTTATGACGGCACAGCCTTGGAGATCAAAGAAGTTCGTGAAAACGGTGTCTGGAATAAAGTGACGACCCGCAGTCAAACCCGGGATGCTGTAACGGGACATATTACTTCTGAATCCGAAAGCGGTGAGGAAAAAAATAAACAGGATTTTCAAAATCAAATCGATTTCATGCGCGATTGGAAAATCGACAGCGCGGCTCATGCCGTGAGTAATGGAAAACTTTCCGTGGATGTGAGTGTGCAGGGAGGGTCTCTCTGGACCGCCTCGATTTTTGCCGCCAATACCGACATTCACCAGCTCGCTGGTAAATTGACGCTGGATACAACCGATGCATCCGTTTTGCTTATTCCGCAATATCAGTCCAACACCGGCTTTTTGGGTATTCGTCTTTTGACGAACAAAGTCCAGGTGGTTTTGCGTAAGGGCGGTGTGGAGCAGATTCTTAAAGAAACGGTGCTTGCTTCGCCCCTTGGCGCGAACAGTACTTTTGATATGACCTATTCGAATCGCGCTTTTCTTCTGGCCTTGAATGGAAACACGGTGCTCGACGCTAGCTGGAAAATCGCGGACGGCGTGGAAATTCCGGCCACAGGCTCTCTTGCTTTCGGGGTTGAAAAAGGCAAGGCTTCCTTTGACGACGTTACGGCAATACGGAATTTCGGAACCGGCAGGAATTTCGGCGGCTCCGAAGCCCTTATTCAAAGGACCGACAGCGCGGGCGTTACGACCTATTTCAATCCTGAAGGCGATATTGTCAAAGTAGAAGACCCCGCGAATTCGCTCGTTAAGACTTATGACATTCAAAAATATACTACCGGCGCTTTAAAAATTAAAAAAGAAACCATTGAAGTCAAAGCCAAAGATGTGAATGGCCAAATCGTGACGACGAAGGTCATTACGGAAAGTTCTTATGACGAAAAGGGTAATCTGCTAAGTCTTATTGATTTGTCGGATGCCAGCAAGCCGCAGAGCACTCTTTACACCTATACCGCCAGCGGAGAAACAAAATCGATTGATTATCCCGATGGCAAACGCATTGAATACGTTTATGCCTCCGATACCAGCACGGGCGAAAGAAAGGTCACGGAGATCAATTTCAAGAAAGTCGGCCAGAATTACGTGGAAGAATCCAGCGTCGTTAAAAAATACAACAAATCCGGCGACCTTATTTCCCTTTCCGAATCTCAAGCCGGCGAAAACTTCCGCGAAGAAATTGATTACACCTATGAATATTTCCCGGGCGATACCCGGAAATTAAAGCGCCAAGAAGCCCTTCACCGTTTTATCGAGGGCGTCAATACGGAAGTTCTCCGTTACACCACTTTTGAAGAACGTGATGAAGCGGGCCGTGTGCTTCGAAGCCGGGATGATCAGGGGATGGACAAAGAATATCAATACCGTGATGTTCAAGGCCCTGCGGATTCCGCGCCTGTCAAACGCATTGCCACGATTCGCGAATCCAAAGCGGGCGATGTCACGATGCACTATTATTTTTACGGGGCATCGGATACTTATACGGGCCTCTCACACCGTCCGGCGGAATATTATGACCTCGATCAGGACGAAAACGAAATCGACGGGGATGATCTTGATTTTGTCATTCAGGTCAGGGACCGCGGCACGACGGAGCTTACGGATGATGAAGTAAGCGTGGTGGAGTACACCGGAAAAAGCGAAGCCGAACGCGTTGAAAAAAGACTGAGTTTCCAAATCGGCGGGGTCACAGATCTCGATAAGGAATCGAGTTATGTTTATCATTTTGATGGAGCGCT
The DNA here is from genome assembly GCA_016196565.1 of Candidatus Omnitrophota bacterium. The sequence goes on from JACPXK010000093.1 coordinate 8,704, forward strand.
CGATCAGGTAGTCGATTACCGTTATGATTATGTTTTGAATCCTTCTACCCAAAAACTGGAACGCCAGCCCAAGAGTCTTCTTTCCACCACAACCTATAAAGTGACATCCGGCGGCGATCCGCGCATCGACAAAATTACCGATGCCTTTGTCATTAAAAATCATTTTTATACGGCGACCGGCCGTCTTGAAAAAGTGGAAGAAACCAACGGCAATTTCCCGAATCGTGTCATCACCACCAAGTACAACGCTTTCGGAGATATCATTTCCGTCACCGATTTTTATAACCGCATTAATTATTTTGAATATGTTAAGGACAGTCAAGGGCGCGTCACTGCCGTGATTGAGACGAATAATCAGGACCAGAGACAGGGCCGCCAAATCCGTTTAATGAATGCCAAAGGCGATGTCTACGGCGAAATGGATAAAAACGGCCGCGTCAGTCTTTTCGATAATAAGGCCCATGCGAGTCAGCTTGGGCAGGTGAATGTGGAAACACATTACTTAATCGAAGACGCATCCGGATGGACGACGCCCTGGTATGTGAGTACGCAAGGAGATTTCCCAACCGTGTTGGCCCGTATTGATAAAAACTCGAACGGCCAGTGGGAAGATGCGGACCTTCAAGCCCTTTTCAACGCCTCCGGCTTTCCCGCCGGTTCCAGCCTGCGGCGCGAGCAAACCTATAAGCTTTTCAACCGCCAAGGCGATTTGGTGCTTTCGCTTAGCGGTAACGGCGTGTTTTCTGTTTATGATTATGCCAAGGATGTTTTTGAGGCCAAAAAACAAACGCAGTGGAATTTCTTTGTTCCGAATACCCAAACCGGAAATGCTCAAATTCTTTTGGATGATTTTAATATTACAAGTGATGCCGCCTGGACAACTTTGGGCGAAAAAATTCTGAAGGCCGGTCTCCGCGATTATGAAGAATTAACGGCCGCCGAACGGACCGGTTACGACAATGACCGCCTTACGGCCGTCACTTCCTTTTTATCGGCCAAGGGGATTATCTCGAGCGGTACCGTCGTCAGCGCCGCAAAAACCATTCGCCGCCATAATTCCGACGGCCAATTGATCGAAGAAATTGATCCCGCGGGAATACGGCTTGAAATGAGTTATCTCAGGGATCAATACGGCATTCCCACTCAAAGTTTCACCAAAAATATTTATGGCGGTGTCGTACAGCAGGAATTGAATCTTGACGGCGAAATTAAAAGTGAAAAGCTTACGAACGGTCTTATGAAAGAGCTCACTTACACTAAGGATAGCCTGAAGAATATTCTGAGTGTTACGGAAAAAACCTTGTATCCGCATGATCCGCAAGGAACGGGTTCCTCGGAGGTCCGGGAATTGAACTTGGCAGGCGATGTGGTCAAAGTGACAGACAAAAACGGGATGGTGATTGATATTGTAACGCGTAAAAAGCTGAACGGTAAAAGAGAAACCATTCGTACGGTCCGTTATACGGATACTTTTAATCAGGTGATTCAATATTCCGAAATGGAAGAGACCGACCGCGCCGGCAATGTGATCAAACGCGTCGACAAAAACGGTCGCGTAACCAACATCATCTATCACTTTGATGCCGCAGGCCGGATTTTGGATGCTACGGAGACCACGGAGTATGTTACCGAAAACAGCCAGGCCATTAAAACGGAAGAATTTTTCCGCTACAACGCAGCGGGCGAACAGATATACACGCGCGACAAGAATGGAAGACAAATCGAATTCGAATTGATTAAAGACAGCGTTGGCAATACGGTTGAAATCCGGGAAACCGAAATTTTAGCAAGCGGAGCGCGTGCTCTTAATGTGCGTAAACTTTCTGCGTTGGGCGATAATCTTTTTCAAACCGACAAAAACGGGTTTACGACCGCCTATGCCTACGACAAAGACGCGAAAGGCAATGTCATCGCTGCTTATGAATCGGCCAAGCTGCGTTATGATTTTTCGGGAGACGAGCAAGTCGATGACGGCGATTTGGCCTTGCTCACGGCCGCTTACGGTAAAACCGATGCCGCGAGTCTCAAACGTTTTGATCTTAGCAGTGACGGCTTTATTAATGAAGAGGATGTTAAGGTCCTTACCACTTCCCGCGAATATGGAACGCGTGAAACCCCCGTGACGCGCTTTTATTCTGTGTTCGGCGATGTGCTGAGTCTGGCCGACCGGAATGGACGCAAAATCAATTATCAATATGTCAAAGATGCCCTGGGGAATACGATCCGTTCGGTGGAAAGCACGCCGGAATTTTTGGGAACGAATACGCGCACCTTCAACCGTGACGGCCAGGTTACGGTCATGCGGGATCAAAATGCCAATACGGTTCGTTATTCCTATACCTTGGATACAAAAGGAAATGTGCTGGAAATTCGCGAGGAACATGAATTGGCCGGAATGCCGCAAGAACCGGTACGCCAAGAATTCGATAGCCAGAACCGCCGCACTTACTGGGAACAGGGAAGTCGCAATATTCGCACGGTTTATAGTGCCGACGGCAGTTATACGGAAACCGAGAATGATGCCCAAGGGCTTTTGCGTGAAACGAAATTTGATTCTTCCAAGAAAAAACTCTCGGAGCACCGCCGCGGGGCCTTGGGTGAAAATTTGGCCCGGCAAGCCGTGCTTCGAACCAGCGAATCTTCGGATCTGAATGCGAAACCTCCTTCCTATCTCATTAATGGAATTCATGACCGTGCTCAATATTGGCAGTCCAAATACACCGTCAATCCGGCCCGGGATTCAGAATTTATTCAACTCGATTTGGGAGGGTCCAAAATACTTTCGGAAGTCCGGCTCGACACCTCAACATCATCATCAGATTCTGCCTTTGTGCGTGCTTTTGATGTAAGCGTTTCCGAAGACGGAATCAATTGGCAAAAAGCCGGAGGGCTAAGCAATTTGGTGACGCAAGGAATTATGACCGTCACATTCCTTCAAACTCAGGCCCGCTATGTCAAGATTCACAACTTTCAATCCTCAGATAACGCCGGAAGTCTTCATTATGCCGTCGCCAATGAAGTGGAAGTTTTTGGTCCCGCCTGGATTGAGGAAGCCTATGCTTACACCAACGGAACTTATGAAAATAAACCGGTTACGATTGTGACGGTTACTGACGGTTTTGGACTTGTGCGTCAGGAAATCAAAGATTCCGCCGGACGCATTGTCTATACCAAAGGCCGCAAAACCATTCCCGAAGGCGAGCGTTTGCCGCCCAATTCGACGATTGTGGGTGAGGCGAAAATGACAGGAAGCCCGAAATTCGGCGACGGCGCCGCGCAATTTGACGGTTCCAATGATTATTTTTCGCTTCTCGACAGCAGTGCCTGGAATTTGGGGACCGGAAATTTTACGGTGGATTTTTGGTTCAAACCGGAAGTCATTAACGGCCATCAAGCCCTAGCCGTTTGGGATTATGAAAATGGATCCGCTTATAACGGCGTGAGTATTTTGGAAGATGGCTCACTGCACGCCTTTTTCGGTGCCGGGGTGAGAAATGGAGATATCAATTTTCATCAGGCGGTGGAGTTGCGCACTGTTCCTAATACCGTAAAGGTCGGCCAGTGGCAGCATGTTGCCGTCGTGCGGCAGGGCGAACAAATGATTTTGTTTTTGGATGGTATCAAGGTAAGCGAAAAAACATGGAATGCCGCTTATAGCGCGACCAATACAGCGGCTCCTTTGCAAATCGGAACATTGCGATTTGAAGGTTATGTTCATGACTATCGCGGATCTCTAGATGAATTCCGTATTTCAAAAGGCATTAGCCGCTGGACTTCCAATTTCACGCCCCCGGCGGAAGCGCCTGCGGAAGAGCCCAATAGTTTTGTCCTTCATTTCGATTCCTATCTATATGAAGCACAATCAATGACTTATACTCCGGCTCAGAACAATAGCACGATTATTACGACAAACGATTCATTTGGAATGTTGCGTCAGGAAACAAAAGATTCTACCGGCAAAACGATAAGCATTACAGAACGCAAACCGGAAACGAGTCCCGTTGCCGGAAGTAATGGAACATCCATTGGGGACACTTCGATTGATAAATCGGAATTTAAATTCGGATTTGGCAGCGCGGTATTCGACGGCAAAGCGGATTATATTGCAATTCCTGACTCAAGCGATTGGAATTTTGGAAGCGACCCGTTCACCATTGATTTTTGGTCCCGAGCTGCGGGTACAGGAGGACAAACCTTTTTCGAACAACGCCAGGATGGAAGCAATATGATTATTTTTGATTATGATTACACGGTCAAACAATTCCGCTTTTTGCAAACGCATTCGGGCGGCTCGCAAAACTTCGATTTGCGTTGGGATTGGGATTTGAACTCCAATATTAATATTTGGCGCCACATAGCTCTGGTTCGGAGCGGCAGTAGTTTCAAGCTTTATGTTGACGGGGTCTTGCTTGGGACGCGAAACACAAACGCTGTTCTTCAAGATTTTAATCCGCCGGTGACTTTGGCTTTCGGTGCGCAGCATAATCGCGATTTCACCGGATGGCTTGACGAATTCCGGCTCTCAAAAGGCATTGCGCGCTGGACTTTAGATTCTTTTACGCCTCCTACGCAAGAATATACTTCCGATGAAAATACCAAACTGCTTCTTCATTTCAATCGATATCGCAATGAAACGCTCAATTACACCTATACCGAAACGGTTCAAGATAATACAACGGCAGCAGCCACGTATGAAAATGGAATTCTGCTCCGGCAGGAAACTAAAAATACTCAAGGTAAAACCATCTATCTTGATGAGCGCGTCAAAACAACGAATTCCGGTTTTGAAAGCGACATTAGCCTGAACGGAGAAACTCACATCACAAAAACGCAGTCCAAGTTTGGCGGTGCCGCTACTTTCTTTGACGGCAACGGAGATTATATATCCGTTCCTGATAGCGATAATTGGGACATTGTAGCCATGGACTTTACCGTCGACTTTTGGGTAAAGCATAATAATCCTTCCGGAACTCAAACCTATATTACTCACGGAGACCCCACACATCATTGGATGGTACGGCATGTCGCCGGAGTCGGGCTTCAATTCGAATTATCGAATGGATCGATCGGAAGTATTCTCTCTTTGTCCGGAGGGGAAATCAAAGACACGGGTTGGTATCATATTGCGGTTGTAAGAAAAGGGAATGTTTACTCGCTTTATAAAAACGGTGCTCTTGTTGCCTCGGCCAATTATTCCGGCAATGACGGTTTCGCGGCGCCCCTTGAAATCGGACGGCGTTCTACGGCCGGAGATTATTTCTATGGCTGGATGGATGAAGTCCGGGTCGTACGCGGTACCGCCGCTTGGCCTTCCGAGTTTACTCCTCCGACACAGGAATATGCCACCGATGCTATTCCCAAATTGCTCTTGCATATGAACGGCACCCAGTATGAACGGTCGGTGCCCGAAGAAATTTATGATGCGGCTGGAAAACTGATTCGTGTGGACAAGCATCTTCTTAAAGACGGCAAAGAATACCTTGTCCGCATGGGAGAGATGCAAACATCTTCAACACAATCTGCGCAGGAAGGAGCGCCGCTTACGATTGTCCGTGCGGCCAATTCTTCTTTGGATTACGCGGAAAGGGTCTTTGACGGCAAATTCGGAACTTCATTTTATGCACGCACCAAAATAGGCGGTACCATGACATTGGAGTTAGAACAGCCGTCAGCCGTCAGCCGTCTCGACACCTATTTCCATCGTGATCAAGGGGTTCAATACCAAATCGAGGCCTCTCTGGACGGCAAAAATTGGGGATTGGTGCTGGATAAAACTTCTCCGGTGGGAACTTTTTACCGCGGGTTGCAATCGGATGCATTTTCACCGGTCAAGGCCAAGTACCTTCGTTTGCGCGTGACAAAATCCGAAAATAATAATTCCGATTTCTCTCTTGAGGAAATCCGCATCTATCCGCCCAAAGGATGGCCGGTGACAAGCACCGTGGCGCGTACCTTTAATGTTCAAGGCGATCTTTTAACTGAAACTCAATCCGGAGGCCAGGCGCAAAGTTATGTTTATCAAAAGGATGCCTTAGACAATGTGGTCCGGGTGGATGAAGTTCATCATAAAATCGACCGGCAAGCATTTATCAAATCAGTGAAAAATGACACAGGCGGCGTGCTCGATAAGAGCATGTTTGATGAAAACCGGACTACTTCGAACGGCGCAGGGAAATATTTTGTTTTTGAACTTACGGAACCAACGGAACTAAACGAAGTCCGCATGCTTTTAAGAGATTCCAATGACACAAGTATTTATTCCTACTGGATCGAAGTCTCAAACGACGGGATGGCATGGACGCGCGTGGTGGATCACTTCCGCGGCGATGCTCGGAGCTGGCAGCGCGATCAATTTGCTCCTGTCAAAGCACGTTTTGTCAAGATTGGCGGTCAAGATGTCAGCACGACCTCCCAATCTTCCTTTGAATTATTCGAAACGCAATTTTTCGCCACACCGACAAGTGTTGTCGATTATGTAACGGTCAAAAAGATGGACCAAATTCTCTCTCCGGATCGCAGCCCCCTTCAGCCGGTGATGGCGGTAGGGGACGCCCAAATAGTTTCTGCTCAATCTAAATTCGGCGGATCTTCTGCCGGTTTGGATGGCAATGGAGACTATCTTTCCGTGGAAAATAATCCTGATTTTGATTTTGGGACCGGTGATTTCACCCTCGAAGCCTGGATCAATCTTGAAGATTTAGGAAGAGCGCATACGATTGCCTCAAAATATGCTGCGAATGAAGTGGGCTGGATTTGGGTGGTGAATCCTGGAAATCGTAATATCCTCCTTTATGATTCGGGCAGCTCGAGCGTCACTTTACATGATGTCCCATTGTTTGAAGCCGGCCGCTGGTATCACATGGCTGTGGTTCGTAGCGGGAGTAAGATTAAATTTTTCCGCGACGGCGTTCAAATCGGCTCCGATCAAAATATATCTGCCTCTAGAACCTTTAATGGCGGCGCGACTTCACTTAAAGTCGGAATTTATGAAAACACATCACACTTCAAGGGCCAAATTGATGAATTAAGAATTTCCAAAGGCATTGCGCGCTGGGATTCAAATTTCACGCCCCCGACTGCGGAATATACTCCGGATGCTTACACCAAACTCCTGCTTCATATGAACGGTTCGAATCACTCACGCATTTTTGAAAATTCTGCCGGTTCTGCGCGATTTAATTCCAAAGAAGGACAGGTGATGGAATCCGTTGACCGCAGCGGAAAAATTACGCGCTACAGTTACGAGTACGATGCCGCCGGAAATCAAATCGGAACTTATCAGCTTACTCAGCGCGGGTCAGGGCCCGATTCCTCGCTCGATTTTTCAGGAGAGGTGCGCGATGCCTACGGCCGCGTGATCAAACAAATTTCCGATTCCGGACAAGTGACTTATTACAGTTATGATCTCGATCAATACGGTAATATCAAAAAAGCGTACGTAAGGGATTCACCGGAAGAAACCGTAGCAGTTTCAAGAAATCTTTTGAACGATACGGAAAATGTTATGGTTTCAGGCCTCGATTGGGAAAATATTAAGAATCAATCCAATGGCACTAACTATCTTTTTGATAACAATCCGGATACCCGCACGCGGGCACATACGGCCAATGACATTTCCAAACCCCTTGTTCTCGATTTTCGCGGCACCGGCGCCGTTGAAGCTAACGGGGATGTGAAAATGACAACCGCGCAATCAAAATTTGGCGGTTCTTCCGCAGTCTTTGATGCTAATAATGATTATCTTAGCGCCCCGAATAGTCCTGATTTTGATTTCGGCACGGAAGACTTTACGATGGAAGCTTGGGTGAGGTTTGATAACCTGGATCGGGACCATACCATTGTCTCGAAATATCAAGGGGATGGCCCCGGCTGGATTTTTGGGGTGAATACCGCGAACAAGTACCTACATCTAGGTTACGGCAGTGGGGGTGCCACAGCCTGGCTTAATTCGAGTGAAACTTTCCAGGTAAATACTTGGTATCACATGGCCGTTGTCCGTCAAGGAAGGACCCTTAAATTCTTTAAAGACGGAATTCAGCAGGACGGCGACAAACCGGTGGATGACAGAGGTTACACGGGTGCTCCGATGCCCCTTATGATAGGCAAATATGATGGTACTAATAACGGTAGTCTTTTGGGTTCGATGGATGAATTGCGCCTGTCGAAAGGCATTGCAAGATGGGCTTCCAATTTCACGCCCCCCACGGCGGAATATACTCCCGATGCTTACACCAAACTCCTGCTTCATATGAATGGGGCAAATGGGTCGACTAATTTTACTAATGCTGCCGCGGCCGCAAAAAGTGCTGATCTTTCACGCATTCGTCTTTTGACCACAGATACTTGGCCGAGCGCCGGATACCGGATTGAAGTGACGAAAGACGGCGAAATTTGGATTCCTGTGGTTGACAAATCAACCGGTAGTTTGAAACGGGAATGGAATGAGCATGAAATTAATGTTCAGGGTGTGCAGAAACTAAAGGTTATTCCCACCGGCTATGATTATCTTGCCATCGATGACATGCAGATTTTCTCAACGACCTCTTCGGCTGGAACCAGCACATCATCCGAAAAGAATTTCCAAATTGTACGTGAATATGACAGCCGCGGCAATGTAACAGTAGAAAAGAACATCCTTTTCGCGATTTGGGAATCACGGCCCGATTTGAAAGCTTATTTCCCGGATCCTCAGAAAAAAGCCATTTGGGGAAAATGGAAAGATAAAACCATTCTGGATTGGGCTAAAGCCGAAGGCTATTTGGAAGATCCGCGCCTGCGCTCTTATACGCCGCAGTTTGAGACGGCAACACCGGACCTTAAAGAAGCCTTCGACCGGCGCCGCGACCTTCAACGCCGCTTCACCGATGAGGCCGGCCTTCTGGATTGGGCTGGGGCACAGGGAAATTTAACTAATCCCTTGCTGGACGCTTACTCTTTGGGGCGTGTGCAAAACAATACTCCAGCGACGGGCAATTCCTTGCCTCCCGAAATTACTCCCGTGGGACCGGTTACGATCACCACAAGTACCGCAAACGACAATACGACTACCACCTTAACCGATTCGGTCGGAATCTTTCGCCAGGAAACCAAAGATGCTCAGGGTAGAATAATTTTCGTCAACGAACGAAAGTTGGAAGGCAATGCCGGATTTGGCGACGGTGTTAGCGTTAATGGAAACGCAAAAACAAGCGATTCGCAATACAAGCTTGGAGGCGGGGCAGGCTCTTTTGATGGAAGCGGTGATTCGATCAATCTCCCAAATTCTGATGATTGGATTTTCGGCACAGGGGTTTTCACTATTGTATTCAAGGTTCGTTTCAACAGCCCTCCGGCGAATAATGTTACTTTCATTGACAGAAATAATTCCAACGATTTTAGAGTTTCCCGGACGAATGGGGTTCTAACGGTTCATCTGGAAGGCACGGATTATGCCATGGGGGCATGGTCTCCTTCGCAGGAAGTTTGGTACCATGTGGCGATTGTAAGACGTGGAAGCACACTGTTCGGGTTCATCAACGGCATTGAACTTGGAAGCACGGACGCCCCAAAAAATATTCAAGGAACCGATAAAATATATCTCGGTTCCACCTCCATAGACACTCAGCAGCTTAACGGAATGCTTGATGAATTTAGAATTTCCAAAGGCATTGCGCGCTGGACTTCCAATTTTACGCCGCCGACAGAAGAGTATGCAGCAGATTCCAACACCAAACTACTACTTCATATGAATGGCTATAAACAGGAATGGCAAAAAACGGAATACTCTACTTTGAATGGCAATGTTACGGCGACGGTCACGGATTCTCTCGGTCTTGTGCGCCAAGAAGTCAAGGACTCTCAGGGAAGAACCACTTATGTGAATGAAAGAACCCCCGAGAGCAACGCAGGATTTGGAAACGGTATTGCCGTCAAGGGAGACGCGAAAGTCACGGATGCCCAATCAAAATTTGGCGGGAGTTCGGCAGCCTTTGACGGCAATGATTATGTGAGTCTTCCTGATAGTCCCGATTGGGATTTCGGAACCGGCGACTTTACCATCGATTTTTGGGCTAAATTTAATAGTTTCGTTAATACTGATTGGGGATGCGTGTTTGATTCCTCGGCCGGCGGCAGCGGCAACGGCGTCGGTTTTTGCATCCGGCCGGATTTGGTCGGGCTTTATGTCAATTCAGCGCTGAGCAGCATATCGCTCACGAATTCAACCGGGGTTTGGTATCACTTTGCCATGGTCCGTTCCGGGACGACTTTAAAATTATTCAGAGACGGTGCTGAAATTACTTCGGTGGATATCGGGACACGGGATGTCTCCGGCCTCACTTCCGGAGTCCGGATAGGGCTTAGAAATGACAATCTTCTGGGGGTAAACGGATGGATTGATGAATTAAGGGTTTCCAAAGGCATTGCCCGATGGACTACCAATTTCACGCCGCCCGCACAGGAATACACCAAGGATGATCAAACCAAACTTCTGCTTCATATGAATGGTTACCGGGATGAATGGAAGTCGACGACTTACAGCACGCCGGATGCGCAGGGGAATGTCACGACGACCACAAGTGATGCCTTCGGTATTTTGCGTCAGGAAATCAAAGATTCTAAAGGCCGGACAACTTATTTAAAAGAACGGAAAACCGGAGCGGAAAGCAAAGGTTCTAACGGACTTGCCTCTTTCGGAGATGCCCGGCTGGATACAAGCCGCTCAAAATTCGGAGGAGCCTCTGCTTACTTTGACGGGGCCGGCGATTTTATGAGCGTTCCCCAAAGTTCCGATTTGAATTTGGGCACCGGAGATTTCACCATTGATTTTTGGGCCAATTTTCATTCCGCGGACAGTTCACGAGTCTACAATTTATTTACCGACGACAGTTTTATGAACGGCATTCGTCTGCTTTGGGTCCGTTCTTCCGGAGTGGATATTCTTCAAATGGGTTTTCAAGGAAGCTGGACCGATATTTACTGGGGGCCTGCGGCAAATACCTGGTATCACATGGCGGTCGTGCGGACAGGGAATGTCGCCAAGGTTTTTGTCGACGGAAAGCAAGTGGGCGGCAATATCGATGTGAGCAGCAGGAATTTTTCTAATCTTGTCAATGGATTGGTGATCGCGGGAGAAAACGGAACTTCAACCTCCGATGTTTCTATTGATGAATTCCGGGTGTCCAAAGGAATTGCCCGTTGGACATCGGATTTTGCACCTCCTGCCGGGGAATATACTCCGGATGCCAACACCAAACTTCTGCTCCATTTTAATAATAGCGTTGACACTCAATCGCTAACCCCCGCTTTTGAAGAACAATGGACGGAATATGTGACCGTCAACGGCGAAGTCATCAAAAAAGTTTATGAAAGCGTAAATTTTACCCCGCTTCCTCAGCAGCCTTTCTCCGAGCCCGTCCGATGGGATATCAAAAAAATAGGAACAAGTAACGATTGGTATCAAGCAGGAATTGAGCATGAAGGAAACACTTCGCAATCCAAATTAATCGATATGAATGGCGACGGCCTTCTTGATCGTGTGTTCCACGCTTTTGAAAATGGAGATTATCAAAACTATTGGTGGGTGCAAATTAATAAAGGCAATGGATTTGAAGCCGCGAAGCGCTGGGATGTTACACCGGTCGGCGTCGGTGGAAGTGAATATAGGGCAGCGATCGAAAATCATATCGAAGGGACTTCGAAGCTTATTGATATGAATGGGGATAATCGTCCCGATCGTGTGATGCATGTTTATCAGAATGGATCTTGGCAGCCTTATTGGTGGGTCGAGATCAATAACGGCAGCGGATTTGATGCGGCGAAACAATGGAATGTAAAAACTACCGGAACAGGCCAGGACTTTGCCGAATATGGGGCATCGATTGATCCTCGAGTTAACGAAGCGCAAGTTAAGCTTATCGATATGAATGGGGACAATCGTCCTGATCGAGTGGTTCATGCCTATGTCAATGGAGCTTATCAAGCCTATTGGTGGGTCGGGATTAATAATGGAAGCGGATTTGATGCTGCGCAGCAATGGAATATTAAACTTGTGGGTACCGGCGACGGTGGTTTTGCCGGAGCGTTGGAACTTTTATCGAACAATGTTGCGCGTTTAATGGATATGAATGGCGACAATAAACCCGATCGTGTGATTCATGCCTATGAAAATGGATCCTATCAACCTTATTGGTGGGTACAAATCAATAACGGAAGTGGATTCGACGCGGCGAAACGCTGGGATGTAAAAACTACCGGGACCGGCGATGATTCCAACGCGTACGGTGCTGCCATTGAAAGTATGTCCAGCAATGTCATGCATTCTAAACTTGCTGACATGAATGGAGATGGCAAGCTTGATCGTGTGGTCCATGTTTATGAAAATGGATCTTATCAGCCGGCATGGTGGGTTCAAATTAACAATGGCGGCGGATTTGACACAGCCCAGCGTTGGGAAGTGAAGGGATTGATACCCGGGGATGAAAAATCATACTACGGAGCCGGAATTGATTATAAATCGGGCGGCGCAACTTATTATGAATTAATTGATATGAATGGAGATAAAAAAGCCGACCGTGTGATGCATGGCTATGAAAACGGGAGGTATCAACCTTATTTGACGGTGCAGCTCAATCAGGGGGATAAATTCGGGCCGGCTGCGTCTTGGTATGTGACGACCGTAAGCGAAGGGGATTACGAGTGGCATTATGGCGGAGCACTCGAATACGTTTATGACGGCGTAAGCTTCTTTCAACTTGCCGACATCAATGGGGACAAAGTTTTAGACCGTGTAAGCTCGGATTATCAAAATAGTTTGTGGCAGCCTTATTGGAAAGTCCAGCTCGGACAAAGCAATCAACCGGTCGTGCCGGTCTTTTCTTCCAATAGAATTCTCGTTTCTGAAGAGCGCTCGAACGCGCAAACAGGTAATTTTATTTCTAAAACAGAGCGCACTGAACTTCTTAATTTAGCACGCGGGAAAACGGTTAAAACCTCAAGTGCATACAATGCAACCTATGTCGCCTCACGTGTCACCGATGGTGTCCATTCGGAACCGGGCCTGTGGTTTTCCTCCTCTTTAGGAAAAGAAGAATGGGCGGAAGTGGATTTGGGAGAAATTCAAAATATTTCTAAAATTGTGCTGGACACAATTTGGAATGGCGACAGCTATGTTTCGGATTTCAAGGTTAAAATTTCCAAAGATGGTTTGAGTTGGAAGACTGTTGTAGTCGAACACGGCCTTACAGCCGGCAAGTTCTGGAGTTATGAAATTCCGGATGCCGAAGCGCGGTATGTCAGGGTTGACGGCATTCGCGGAAAAAATGGGACTGCGCCTTATTACGGATTCCTGCGCGAACTCGAAGTTTACGGTAATCAAATGGCGTCCGTAAGCGTTCAGGAAATTCGCGATGCGCAGGGAAAGCTCGTTCGTAAAATCGAAACCCTGAAAGAACCCGAAGAATTGTCGCTGGCTAAAATCGCAAAGGCGACAGGAACTCATTCCGCCGAATATGCGGCCATGAAAGCCGTAGATGGAAATTCTGAGACGTTTTGGATGGGGCCGGACTATATCAAAGAAAACGCGTTTGATATTGATTTTGGATCTGCCGCGGAAGTCAGCCAAATCCGCGTTTTTGCCCAAAATGGTTCCAATTATTTAAAATCCTTCCGCGTTTTAACTTCTCTGGATGGTGTGAACTGGCAAAACGCAGCACAGATTTCAGGCGGCACCGGACAGAAAGAATGGACGGTGAATATCACACCGGCTCAGGCCCGTTACGTACGCATCGATAAAATCGAAGCCGTACAGCCGAGCGGCAGTTTTGCCCAGGACTTTTTAACGGAGGTGCGCGTTTACGGCAATGTCTCCGTGACCAAAGAATCGGAATATGACGCCTCCGGCCGTTTGATTCGAGAAACGACAACGGGCGGGCGCGGGGCCGGTAAAACAGAATATAGTTATCATACCAACGGAAAAATTTCCGAAGTCCGTCATTATCGCGGAGCAGTCCCCGTAGGGGGCGGTCCAGCGGTTGAGGAATGGAGGCCCGTGCTTATGGATCCCTCTGGGACCTCGTATGTTTCGATCATCGACGGAGATGAAGGCACGGGTGAGACCATTAGCTGGAATGCGGGACAAACTCCCAAATCTTTTGTTACCAAGCTTGATAAGCTCACCACAATCGGAATGACACGCTTAAAGCTTATCAACACGGATCTCGTGAACGGTACGGGTTATTCCATTGAAGTTTCTCGTGACGGCATGAATTGGACAACGGTTGTGGATAAAACCTCAGGACGTTATGACCGGTGGCAGCAGGACGAATTTCTCCCCGTGGAAGCGCTTTATGTCCGAGTCACAGGGATACGTGATACCAATGAGGCTTTCAATCTTTCCCTTTATGAAGTTGAAGTTTACGCCCCGGTCGCTTTGCAGATTCCTTATGAAGCGGAATATTTTGATTCAAACGGCCTTCCTGCCGGCACGGACAACGCCCTTATGCTGGTTTGGAAAAATGATCCTTCGCTTCAAAAAATATTTTCCAATGTGAATTCTCCATCCACGATGGCGGGAAAATGGGCGGGCAAAACGCTCGTCGATTGGGCGAAGACGGAAGGCTACAAACATTATTCAGCGCTGGCCTCTTACGCCCCGCTTGGAACGCGGGAAATGACTCCGGGGCTTCGCCAGGTTTACGACGATAGCCGCCAACTTCAGGACCGCTTCCGTAAAGATGGCACGAAAGACGCCGAGCTTATTCAATATGCCCGCTCAAAAGGCTGGCGGGAAGACTCACGGCTTTTTTATTACGGCCCTTCGCTTACATCTCAGGAACTGCCGCGTTATTACACTTTTGAAAACCGTTTTGATGCTTACGGCAATATTACAGTGATGATCGCGCGCGATGAAAATGGGGAACGCAACTACCGGCGCTTCGGTGCGGATGGACGCCTGGTGGAACAAAAAGATGAAATCACGCTTATCTGGGAAGAAAATCCCGACATTTTTAAATTGGTCGTGGATTCCAGCGGGCTTCTTACATGGGCGAAAGACAAGGGGAGCAAGGATACCCGGTTTTTTAAGGCGCTTCTGGATTACAGTCCCTATACGATCGGCGGTCCGGACGAAACGACACCGGCCACAACCTTCTATCAATATATCTATGACGGCGGAGCAGTCCCCGGAGGGGGAGGCGGCTGGCTGAAGGAAATGGATGAACTTTTGTGGAATATTCAAGGATCTCAAACCCGCAAGAACATTACGCGCTATGACGCGGACAGCAATGAAATCTACGTCGAAGATAATCAGGGCACTTTCAATTTAACGCTTATCAAAGACCGCCAAGGCCGTACGGTGAAGCGAACGGGCGCCGGATCCGATGAATTTTTCCCTGTGGATCTGCCGGACTTTTCCGTCATTGCGAGCCCCGGCATTCAACTGACGGGGCGAAGCAATCTCGATTCCCAACTTGTGCGCTATTTCCTTCTGGCTTACGGGCGCATGCCTTCGGCTGAAGATTTAGCGCGTGAGAAAAAGTTGATTGAAAAAGGATTTTACGGTTCGCGTGTACGCCTCGGTTTTGCGCCGAACGCTTTGTCTGGGGCCAGTCCTTCCACCCCAGCCGGAAATATGAATAGTTCCTTGGTTGTCCGTAAAGGTATGAACGTGGCGGAACAAACTGAAATCGCCCGCCGCTCGGAACTGGTTGCGGCGAGCCGCCAGAATGCGCTTACCTCAAGCGAAGCGCTTGAAAACCAGTATCTCATCACGCTGGTGCAAAAAATCGCACGCCGCCTTCTCGGCCGTGATCCGTCCGAAGACAGCGTGAACGGGGC
>JACPXK010000073.1 GCA_016196565.1 Candidatus Omnitrophota bacterium
CCAAAGGAGGTGAGTATGGTTTCTAACTCTTTCTTTTGCCCCTCTTGTAAGCCCGATAAAATGATATCCTGCTGGGCAGTCAGATAGACTTCGGGGTGGAATTTCTCAATGGCTTTCCGGAGGCCGGTTTTAAGCTTAAAACTCCCCTCATCCTTGACCCGGCCGTTTTCAACTGCCAGCCCCAAAAACCACTTTCCATTCCCTTCCGAATGCCAGCCCAAGTGATTTTCAATACCTTGCCAGTGAATAAGACGGCAAGGCTCGGTCTTTTTACCGAAGCGTTTTTCCACTTCCGCCCGGAACCAATCCAGTCCTTTTTCCGCAATCAAATATTTCATTCTCGCATGCTTACGGTCGGTGCGATCCCCAAAATCCCGCTGTGTTAAAACAATGGCTTTGGTAATCTCCAAAAGCTCTTCCGGCTTCACAAAGCACAAGGGGTCCGCCAATCGCGGATAAGTCCCCTTAATTCCGTGCGTCATACCGAACCCGCCGCCCACGAGAATATTAAAACCTTTCAGCGTCTCTTTCTCGATTTCAGGAACAATCCCGATATCATTGGAATAAATGTCCGTGCAATTATCATCCGGAAAAGCCATGGCGATTTTGAATTTACGCGGAAGATAAGTCTTTCCATAGATAGGTTCGGATTTTTCTCCGGTCGAAGGACTTTTAACTTTTTCTCCGTTCAGCCAAATCTCGTAATAAGCTCCGGCCTGGGAAAGAAATTGGTCTGACACCGCCTGGGCATAACGAAAAACTTCCATACGTTTACGGTCCTGAAGCGGCGCGGGACAAGCCATCACATTGCGGACAACGTCACCGCAAGCCCCGGAAGTGGTACCGAGTTTTGAATGAATGCCGCGAATCACGGATTTAAGATTTTTTTTGAGTACTCCGTGAAATTGTATGCCCTGGCGGGTAGTGATGCGAAGGGTATGATTTCCATAACGGTTCGCCAGATCATCATGATTAAGGTATTGTTCCCAGGTCAATTTCCCGCCCGGGATTTTGGAGCGGACCATCATGGAGTAGGCAGGCTCTTTGCCCTTTCGAACTAAGTCTTGGCGCAGATCGCGATCGTCCTGCTCATAAGTCCCGTGGGCTTTGAGCAAATCCTTATCCTCGCTGGCAAAATGAGTGGTGTGCTCCGCCAAATGCTCGGCGATTTTGCCTCGAAGGTAATTGCTATTGTCTTTGATAGTCTCTACAGAAGAGAGTTTCTTTGGATCAGGCATGCGTCGGATTTTACCATACAGAATCTGTCATTGCGAGCCCCGTTAGGGGCGAAGCAATCCCCGACTAAAGCATTCGGGGATGACAAGCATTATTGTCATTCCCGCAATCTTCAGGCGGGAATCCTCGTAATGACAGAGTTATCTCGGGAAGGCTTCTTTGACGCCGCCGTCCACGGTGAGAATACATCCCGTGGTTTTGGACGATTTTCCGGAGAGGAAAAAAACCGCGGCTTCGGCCACATCATCAGGCAAGACCTCGGTTTTCATCAGATTGCGGTTTTGATAAAAGCCGGCCAATTTTCCGGCAGGAATACCATAAGTCTTGGCACGATTTGGCGCGATTTTTTCCCAAAATCCGGAATTTTCAAAAACGCCGTCCGGATTAATCATATTCACCCGGATTTTTGCTTCCCCATTTTCAATGGCAAGAATTCTTGCCAGCTGGACCTCGGCCGCTTTGGCCGCGCTGTAGGCGCCAAAATCTTTGCCCGGCGCCAGCACATTTTTCGAAGCAATGAAAACAATATTACCGCCCATTCCCTGCTGCTTCATTAAACGTATGGTTTCGCGCGCCACAAGAAAATGCCCGGTCGCATTCACGGCCAGGCTTTTTTCCCAGTCTTCCAATTTTAAATTCTCTATCGGCGATACGTGGCCGAACCCGGCATTGGAAATAAGAAAATCCAGGCCGCCGGTTTTGAGAACAATTTCTTCGAAAACTTTCCGCACACTTCCCGGATTGGTGACATCCATGCGCAGCGCAAAAGCTTTTTGAGATTTCACCTTTTCATTAATTCGGGCCGCAGCTTCTTCCACGGCTTTTTGATTCAAGTCCGCCAGAAAAACATGGGCGCCAAGCGCGGCGAGTTTGTGAGCAATGGCCGTTCCAATGCCGCGCCCCGCTCCGGTCACAAGACCGATTTGGCGGGAAAATTCCGCGCCGGCCGGAGCCAGAGAAAGTTTGTAAAGTTCCATCGGCCAATAATCCATTTCAAAGGCCAATTTTTCCGAAAGGGATTCATAGTGGTCAATCACGGAAGCATGGGTCATCACGGAAATGGAATGCTCGTAAATTTCCGCCACGATTTTGGCATTCTTAAGATCACTCCCCGTCGTCACCATGCCGATCCCAGGAATCAAAATCACTTTGGGATAAGGGTCGAGCATTTTGGCATAGGGTCCTGGCGGAAGCAGCGGTTTATACCTTTCAAAATAACGTGCGTGCGATTTGGCGTAATTCTCGATTTGACTCAAAAGGCGCCTGGCCCCTTTTTGATCTGTCATTCCCGCATGCTTTTGGCGGGAATCTGATCCCCGCCTAAAACGTGCGGGGATGACATAGAGCGGAATTCTTCGAGTGCGCAGCATATGATCGGGCGTCGCGGGACCGATTTGAGAAACGCGCACAGCATCTTTTGAATTCACAAATTCCATAACTGCGGGCGAATCTGAAAAGTACAAAATAGCTTTTTGATTTTTACTTACCGCTTGGCGAATGACCGGTAAATTCCGCATAAGCCAGGATTTTTTGTCCGCGGCCGAAAGCGTTTTATGAATTTGCGCGCTCCAGTATTTTTTGCGGCGGCGGGCGGCGGCCAAATAACGCTCTGCCCGCGAAACCATTTCAATCGTTAACGCATAACTCGTTTTAGCGTCCGTCCCCCACGTAATAAGGCCGTGCTTTTCGAGAATGACGCCTTTAACATCCGGATTTTTCCGATAAGCCTCACCCACCCGCTTGGCGAGGATGAATCCGGGTTTCACATAAGGAACCCATAAAAGTTCATCCCTAAAAATTTTCTTGGCGATTTTTTTTCCGTTTTTGGTATTGGTGATGGAAAGAATGGCATCGGCATGAGTGTGATGAATGTCCGGCTGATCGACAAAGGCATGCAGCAAAACTTCGATGGAAGGACGCGGGGCTTTGGGATCAAGCAGGCAATGCGTGACATAATCCACCATTTCTTCATCCGTCATTTGCTCGCGCTTGAAAATATCAAGTAAATCGTCGAGGGCAACGGGCGGATAATCCTTGCGGGTGGAAACTTTTAAATCTGAACCGCTTCCCTTAATCCGCAGGACACGGCGCATCAGTCCGCGATAATCTTTTTCCACGGTTTTGGTGGAAGTATTCCCCCCTCCCCAAACGCAAAGTTTAGGTTCGCTTCCGATTAAACGGGAACTATAAACCAGAAGATCGAGTTTATCTTTGGCCTTGGCGGCTTCTTTGGCATTCCAAAGGTTTTTCATGGGTGGGTATGATAACACATTGGTACCCCTTCCAAAAGTACAGGGTTCAAAAAAATACAAAAAAATAATTAGACCCTGTACCGGCGGAAGGGGTACCAATTTGTATTTTTACGAGGGCAGAATAATGTCGTTTTCGAGCCAGGAATACTTGCCTGCGAGGGTATTTTGCGCCAGCCGGTAAACATAGGCGTCGCCATTAATAAAAAGATGGCGGAACTGTTTTTCAATGCGGCCATGCGCTTGGCGGCAAAAAAGATCAGCCAGTTCCACCGGACTTTGATCCGAAGGATTTTTATTTACCATAGCAACCGCGCGCGAACACGCAGCCGCCATCGCGAAAAGATCTGTTCCCGCATTCACCAGCCGGCCCATAATATGCTGCTTGGCTTCCAGGCCTTGCTGATAAATCATCATTGCGTGAAACAAAGCGCGCGCGAGCCGATGAGCCGCTCTGCTGGCATAATGCATATGAGTCCTTAAAGCCAGCGGAATTGAAACACTCCCCGGAAGACTTCCGATATAAAAAAGCTGTTTGGGATACCAGCCCGCATAAAATGCCGTCGATGAAATAACTTTTGAAATTCTTTCACCCATCGGAGTTTTAGGCGAAACAATCGGCATAATTCTACGCACATGAGAATCCATAGCTTCGCGCGCGATGAAAAGGCGCATGATTTGACTCGTGCCTTCGATAATCGTATTGATTCGCGCATCACGCATCATGCGTTCAAGCGGATACCCTTTTTCGCCGCGAGCTTTCAGCGAAGGCGAAGTTTCATAACCACGCCCGCCGCGGATTTGAATCGCGCCGTCCACGATTTTCCAACTTGCTTCGGTGCAGCAAAGCTTGGCCATGGCCGCTTCCAAACGAATATCGGTTTTTTTCTGATCGGCCATGTGGGCCGCAAGCGTAGAAACCGCATCCATGGCAAATACCGTGGCCGTCATCGCCGCTATTTTCTGCGCCACAGCCTCATGTTTTCCGATGGGCGCTCCCCACTGGACGCGTTCATTGGCCCAATGGCGCGCCACATTCAGGCAATATTTGGAAGCGCCGGTCACACCCGCCGGCATAGTAAGACGGCCGGTATTCAAAGTCATCAACGCAAGCTTGAGCCCTTTACCCTCTCCCCAAATAATATTTTCGCGCGGCACTTTAACATCTTTAAAATGCAGCAGCCCGTTTTGAATTCCTTTAAGCCCCATGAAACTGCAGCGATGAATAACCTCTACGCCGGGCATATCTTTTTCAACAATGAAAGCGGTAATTTGCTGCTTCTCGCGGCCTTTGACGATTTTGGGCGGAGTCTGCGCCATGACCACCATCACAGTCGCCACCACACCGTTTGTGCACCAAAGTTTTTCACCGTTGATGATGTAATATTTCCCGTCCTCAACCGGAACGGCCTTGGTTTTCATGCGGGCGGGATCACTGCCCACATCCGGTTCCGTGAGCGCGAAAGCAGACACTTCTCCCTTGGCAAAGCGCGGAAAATATTTGCGCTTTTGTTCTTCAGTACCGAACATTAATAGAGGTTTGGGAACGCCGATGGATTGATGGGCGGAAAGCCATACCGCCGTGGACGAACAATAACTGGAAACTAAATGAAGGGCCCGGTTGTAATTGACCTGCGAAAGCCCGAGGCCGCCGTACTCTTTGGGAATTTTCATAGCAAAACATTTGAGATCGGCCAGCGCTTTTAAAGCCGCGGGAGGAATATCGCCGGTACGGTCTACTTCGTCCGGATTAATATGTTCTTTAAGGAGTTTTTCGAGTTTGACGAGATATTCATCGCCGTTTTTTTTATCTTCGGCGGTTTGTTCGGGAAAAGGCAGGATCAAATCCCAGCGCAGACGCCCCTGAAATAATTCGGCCACAAAACTCGGCTGGGACCATTCTTGCTCACGGGAATCCTCGGCCAGCTCAAGCGCCTTGAGCTTTCCCGCCCCAATTTTCTTTTCATCCAGAATGTCCATCGCATCCCTTCGGCACTGTCATGACGTAACTTTATAAGTATACCCGATAAAACCGTCTCTAAAACATATCGTACCAATCAGGCATTTTATTGAGGAAAGCTTTGATCCCCGATTAAGGATTTCGGGGATGACAAGTATGAAGCGGCAAGTGAACCATTCCCACATGCCATGACTGTTTTTTGTCATTCCCGCATGCTTTTAGGCGGGAATCTCCATAAAATGTAGAAAATTTACGCAGCTTGTTTGGTGCGGTTTTCAGAAGCCGCCTGAACGGCAACGGCGTGAATGAAAAATTCCGAGCCATTCGCGGAAGGTTCATCCTGGAAACGGCCGATGCGTTTGCCGGTTTTAACAATTCCTCTGGCTTCTTGGGTCAAGAGCGCAATACCGCCTGCCAAAAACCGGTCCGGAGAAATATGTTTGGCTGAAAGGCCGTTGGCAAAAGTTGCGGTATCAAACGCCCATTGCGCGGGAGAACGTTTGAGCCGCTCAGGTTGATTGGTTAAAATTAAATCGGCCTTGTCCGGATTAGACCATCCTTGCCTGCCTTTAAAATTAATAATTTGAATTCGATTCATTAAATCAAGAGTTGCCGAGCTTTTCTTCAGCAAACGATCTCTCACACGACGCAAGTCTTTGGCCGTTGTTTCTGACTCTACGATAAAACGCATTTCTGATTTCGGATTAAGACGGCCAAAATTGACGGCCATTTCCAAAGCATTTCTAAAAGAATTTGTTTCCGGCGTTCCGGGAATAAGATAATCAATCGTCATGGATTGATGAATTGCCCGGTTCAAAATCAATTGAGGCGGGATAGTATTTTTTCTGATTTCAGAACGGACCGTATTCTCCACCGCAGCCTGGACCTCGGGCAATCCCAAAGCTTCGATCGCGGTAAAAAAATCTTGTCCCAACTGATTCAAATCGATTTTTTTCTCCGTCGCCCAATCCATAGTTCCCTTCACTGCACGTCTGAGTTCGGAATGGGCGCGGACTTTAGCATTAGGGCTGGGAACTGGCGGCAAAATCAAAGCGGCTGTCCGCTCAATGAAAAGACTTTCTCGGGAATATTTTTCTTTGGCTGTTTGAAGTCCTTTATCCTTCATAAGGGTGTCGATCAAATCGTGTTCTGTGATTAATTTCAGCCTGCCGGTTATCAGATGCAAATTTTCGATTTCGGAATTAAGATTAGTCTCCGCTATCTTTTTGGAGGACATACCTGTGAGCCAGGCCATTATGCTTTGAATGGGTAATTGATGTTTCCAAAAATTGTCCGAAGCATTGGTGTAAAGGCCATTCCAAGTTACTCCATCGCCAACGTGATAGCGGGAAGATATCAAACTTTGCGCAACCGTACGGAGCGTATCGGTTGTAAAAATACCGGAAGCTTTAAATCCGTCCCGCATCATGTCATCAAAGGTAGTAAAAAAATCGAGAATAAAAGTCCGGGCAAGATTTGGAACATCACGGGCCGGCGGAATATGACTTATAATTTTGCCGTCTTTTCGAATCATGATGCGGTCATAGGGCCTATGCCCGACCTTAAAATAAACTATCTCTTCTGAAATTTCCGTGAGCCTTTCCTTTCCCGATAAAATCATTGTTGGCGTCGAATGTTCTGCGAGTAATTCCGGCAATTGATTATAATTGGCATACTGATACTGGGTTCCATTAAGACGTTTATAAACATGATTCATAGCAAAAAGAGGCAAAACAATATGATTCACCGAACCCCAATTCGGCCCGCTTAATTTTGACATGATAATATTTTCGACAACGTCCGCGATACAATTAGTGCAAAGCCCGCCATAAACCAGCCATTGAGTTTCCTGCATATTACTGATTGGAAGAGTATAACGGTAAGCATCTTCAAAATGAATGGAATGATTTTCGCTGACAAAGCGGATTGTTCTTCTTTCTCCACTTTTTACAAGCGCAGTCAATTCTCTCGCATTTTCTGTTTCGCGAGCATTCTCTTCATAATCAGTCACTTCAAAGATGGCTCCGATTTTCATGCGGGACAAAAACTCATCAAATGTTTTTTGCTTATCTGTTCGAAGCTCGGATTTAGTTTTGGCGGTTGCCGCAGGCGCAATACTTCTGTGCTCAAGATGGCTTTCCAGAGCCAGCACAAAATTAGAAAATGAATCAGCGCTATCAATTTGATGAATCTCATGCGCTGGTATATTGTTGTGCTGCTTACGTTCTCCTTCCGTCAGCAAAGGAAGAATCGAAAGAGGAAGCAAAACTACGCTTTGCCTCTTTTTGCTTCTTCTTTCTAATTGAAAACTTGTAACGCGCTTCGGCCTGTCAGCCCAAGGAGATTTGGGACGACTGATAAAAAGGCTGAATCGGGCCATGGTATTAGGGCTGTCTTCCCATCGAGTAAGAATAGAAAGCTCATACTTTGCGCCTTTCCAAGGAAAAGCATAATGCCGTACAGTACCTTCACCATTCAATAAATTTTCCGAGTGACGCAATAATTGCAGCTCATGATTTTGCAGCTGCACAAAAGCCGCTATGATCATCGCAAGATGGTCTGCAAAAATTTCTATTTCCATTAAACGTTCCTTTAACTTCACCTGTGGAATATCCCTTCTATTAGCCACGGCGCCATAACGAGTCTGAATTAAATTCTGCATATAATTAAATTCTTTATCACGAATTCTTGCGGCAATTTGATCTCCATTGTTTGTCACATTAAAAAAATGCGCTGGATTTGGATTGGCATGCATCAAACGATCGATTTCGCTTATATCCGTCTCGATATTTTGTTTGATTGTTGTAATGTCTGTAGCTAATGTTCTGGCCCTCATTTCGGAGTGTCGTTTTAAACGCAATTCTTGATAAAGATAGCTGGACTCACCAGAATAAGGGATACGAAAATAGCGCCCCCTTTCAACCTGATATCCTTCTTGTTCAATCAAAGCTATCCATTTTTCTAAATCGGTGATGGCATCTCCCGTTCTTTGAAGCCCCAGCATTAAAGTCGATTCCGCTTCCATGGCCGCTAAAACATTTTTAATTTGTTCCCATTTTTTTTCATGGGGCCCTTCCGCTAAAACGAATGCGTGAGAAAAAGGCCCTTCGTCTCTAAGACGAGTGCTATTCCGAAAAACACCGCGAATTCTTTCAACTAAATCCTTTGGCATAGAATAATCACGTATATCGTTGAACTTTGACCGATAAACGTAATCGACCGAATCCCAATATTCGGGATCGGCCGCCACAAGAACATCGGCCCCAGTCTGGGCAATGAGCAGCATGCTTTCCGCTGCGCTGTCGATTAATACTTTATTACCTTGGGATAATTTTAGACGTTCGATCATTCTTGCCCAAGCTCGATCTTCCCTATCGAAATATGCCATATCGCGGGGCGCTAGAGGACGTGCTGCGAGAAATGCTGCATTCACAGTTCTTATAAAACCTTCTAAACGCGAAGGCGGTTTCGCCATAGGTTTTTTCTCTAAAACTCTCCTTCTATCCACCCACCAGCCATATCGCTTAACGCCGATTGAAGGCATAATCCCTGAATCTTTTCTAAAAACTTCACGGAAATGTTCGAGTTCTCGCGCGTAATCATTCATACCCGCCGTAGGCGGCAAATCCTCATAACTTATACCCTCTTCTTTCAAGTGAGGTCCCGGATTAAACAGATAAATAAAATCCCCCTTATCATTGGGAGTATCATAATCAGAGGTCACGAGCTCCCCGCCCTCTTTTAATAAAAATGCCATTGCGGGCAAATACATGTCCGCATCTTGGGCCAATCCCCAGGCCGCGGACTGAAAATAAAAATCGACTTTGGATTGTAAATTTTTCAGAATTTCTGGATATTTCTCAGGCAATTTTAAATTAGCGGTAACAAAATGAATCCGGTAAAGTCTTTCATCTTGAGGCAGTCCGGTCAGAGACCAGAGAAATTCAACATAAGGGGTTTTGTCATTATCCGTCTGAACGGATCCCACAGTCACAGAGTGGGCTCCCATGGTTTTTAATTCGACTACGATTTCTTTTGCGTAGGGGACTTCATTATCATTGTAAAGTCCCCCGGAACCTCCAAATCCATTTTGCCGCTTAGCCGTCATCCATTTTCTCACCGAATAACCGCCAATCCCCTCAACTCCTCCCGCTTCTGAGTGCTGTTCGATATTATCCCAATCCTTTAACGCTTCACGAATATCGTCTTCAGAAACTCCCCACCGATCTACAAAATAACCCGTATCCGCATTGATGGTCAGAAGATATTTGGAAATATCTGCGTCCGAGCCTCCATAAACAGCGATTTGATTTTTTTTAGGACGCGGATTGATCTTTTTTCTTGCTTCCATCGCGTAACCCACATACAGAGGGCCCAAAAATCCGGCACGAATAGGTCTCATATCCAGTTGAAGTACTTGTGCTGCACTTTCCATTTCTCGAAATTCGGGATATTGGCTCCACGCATCCCATCCCGCCTCAAAATTTGCGCGGATTTTTTCCTCGAATGCCTCCACAGCTCGCGAAAGCGCTGCAATCCGCATTTCCGAATTTGTGAGAGCCGGAGAAAATACGGGTAATCTGTCCGGCGAATCGGATTCGGAAGGCAGGATCTCTAGGGGATGAGTCGGGGGCAGGTTCGGATGAATCACAGCCATCCATCCGCTCACCTTTCTGCTGGGTCCGCCCTTTACCGCACTTTTAAACTCATGCTCATACTGAACTAAATAAATATCAAAGGAAAGAGTTTGAGGATCGGTTAAAAGCTGCTCAAGAAATGCCGGGATCAACTTTAAACGTTCTTCATAAGGGACTTCAATCCAAGCTAAACTTGGCAAAGGCTCGGTAAAACCCGTGAAGGTTCGTTGAATATTTAAAAGTTCATTAACATTCGCCACGATGCCCAGCGCGTTGATGTCTCCCTTTTTTGCTTCCCCAGAACCATTTCTGAATAAAAAAAATAATTGCCTTTGAAGTTCTTCCAAATCCGGTTTATCAATAACATATCGCCATGTTTTAATTTGAGAAATATCGAAAACCAGCCGGGCCCGTATATCGATCGGCTTTATCTCCTCTTCCTCCCCCTCTCCAGAATCCGAGCGGACTTCGGAGCGGACAATCACTTTATTTTTTGCGCCGAGATAAACTCCGAGTCCGGCAATACCGGCCAAAACATAAGGCGGCCAAGTTTGAGGCAGGGGTATGGTTCTAAAAATACAAACTTCCAGGAAAAGGACCGCTAAGGGAACAATGCCTTCAAGCCGGGCAAAACGGGAAGCCTCAAAATTCTTAAATAAATGAAGCAGCATAATCCAGTTTGTGGAGAGCAAGAGCCCGCCGATCCAAACCCATGGATCAAAGACCAACAAACCCAGCAGCCCCTTACCTATCACATCCTGAATAAAACCCTGCGGAAGAAATGCGGCGGCGCCCGTGCCTTGAAGGACTCCAACCATAGCGGGCAGCAACCCGAACCAGAGAACACCGATTAGACTTCCGATACGAATGGTCACCCGCGGCAAACGTTCATGCACTTCTTCTTCTTTCACGCTTTTGATCAGGAGTTTTGAAAATAAAACAATGATGCTGTAAATAAAGGTCGCGCTCACTGCGGCAAGCACACCGGCCTGAGAAAATCCTATCGAAAGCGCTCCCAAGACTTGCGCCATATTTTGCGCCCCTCCAATAAAAGCAATGATCGAAAAAGAGGTGACAAAAAGCAAGGCGATGCCGACCATATGCGTATAAGAAGTTTTCTCCTTGATCACGATACGCATGAGCACGGCGGCAAACACAATATTCAGGGAAGCAATAATATAAGCCTGATAAAGATTCAGCGCCTGGAAAGCATAGAGCATGATCACGATTTGAAAAATATGGTGCAGACCCGTGCTGGCAAAAAGGTAAAACCATTGTCTGATTCCGAATTTTTCAACAACGGAGCGTTCCCCTTCCGAGAAATAAAATTTATAGGGCAGATGTAATAAATTTTTGACTTTTTGTTTTATTCCAGCCGCCGGCGGCTTTTCAGTGGTTTGCCAATCCGTCCACCGGGTCCAAATCCAAAAAACCAGGGTCGCCAGCACAAATCGGGTAAATACAATTTGAATCGGTGTGACCGTGCCGATATCGAGCTTATAAAAAATCTGCGCCAGCGGACGCATGAGGATAATCACGAAGGCAAAAGGCAATGGGTGGCGATCAAAAAAAGCAAGCAGGCGTTTTGTGACCGGCTTTAAACGGCCGTCTGCGGTATCGTTTCTCATCTCAGAACGGTTCCTACCCTTTATTGCGTTTTCACGTTCAACCATTAGCGAAGAGGCAAAACTCGCGAATGATGAAAAAGGGTCTATCTTTCGGGACTCTCCCCGTTGATATAGATCAATCCCCAAATGAGCTTCAAGTGGAATGGTCAAAATTTTCTTGTGAGGATAAAAATCCGCCAATCGCTTGCCGTCCCCGATGGGTTGATCCCTATCGGGGAATTCTAAACTGCCTTTAAATTTTTTGCCGTTGGAGAAAACGAGCACAAGGTATTTTTCTCCGGCCCGATCGAGCGCGACGATGGCGGGGACTGAAAAGATTGATGCTCTATAGCCGATTAAGACCAGTCTTGGATCTTTATATTTACCGGATTCGAATTCAGACTTTATGGATAATAAACCCGCGAAGTCCAGCAGTTTGAAAAATTCAGCTCTGTCTTTAAATGGAAGTTCCGAGATTTCATTGGATGTCTCTTCGGCTGCGTTAAAAAAGCGGTGCTCAAACTCTTTGGATAATTCAAAGCGTTGTGCTGCCGTTTGAACGTTCCGCATTTCGGCCCTTGCTTGCGATCGAGCTAAAGACATCTTGGAACGGGCCCTGCTGCCGTTTCTTGCTGCAGCTCTCCATCTTTTTTTGATTGCCTGGACATCTTCGACGCTCGCCCGCTGGACTTCGACGGCGGCGTCATTTTCTGAAAGACCGTCTATCTCTTCGATTAAATCCTTACCTTTATCGGAGAGCTTATAGAATTTCCGGCGGCCACGTTTGTCAACCTCAACAATGCGTGCTCCTTCCATATCTTTCATGTCATCGACAATAAGATAATAGCCGGCAACTTTGCCGCTTAAATATCTCTGCACATGACCTCTAATTTCTTTGATAGCAGCTCCGCCGGATTTATTTGCTAAAAATTTTAATGTAGCCAGCCGCCTTAAACTTCTTATTGATGCTTTAGCGTTTCTCGTTTTATTCCTCTCGGATGTTTTCTGAAGTTTTTCTGATAACTGCCCTCGCATTTCCCTTGGTTCTTTTTCCAACTCTCGGGCCAGCTTTTCCCCCTCATCCGTAAGGTGATAAATATTTATATGAAGCTGGTTGTCGTAGGTTTGGTGCGCAGACCCTCCCCCCAAAAAAACAGATTGCGTCCGTACGGCTGGATAGGAGCCAATAAGTCCGGCATTTTTTAAATGCCTTAAACGTCTTCGCACAAACTGATCCGTTTGCAAAATTTCGCCGGCAATATCGTTAACTTCCGCCTTACCTTCCCGCAATAAAATATCCAAGATACTTATATCCTGATCCAGCCATTTCGGCGGTGTTGTTCCTGCACGCCGCGCCCGCATCTCGGACTTTGCCAATGAAAGAATCAATGGACTTTCAATACCTCCAGAATTTAATATTGTTTTTATAGCAAATAAATTATCCTGAAAAAATATATTGACAATGCTGGTCACTTTTGTTAATTTGTCGCCATGAAGAAATTCCCCAAAGGGCCTGATCATTCGAGTGATCGCGAATTTACCGTAATTTTGGAAGAAATTCACAGCCGATTTCGCGCTTTCGGTGAAGGTCTTCACGATGTTTCCCGCCGGCTGGAAAAATTGGAAGTCATAACGGTGCAGCTCAAAGAAGACATGCAGCTTGTCAAAATCGCCGTCCCCCAAATTTTTAACCGCCTCGACAATCACGAACAGCGGTTGACCACTTTGGAATCCGCCTAATATTTTCCTCACGAAATTCTCGGCTTCCCTCCTCCGCATTTCGGACTTAGCCTCCGGCCGAAGCGGGACAAAAGCCAGTGAAATGGCCCTTCGTTGAGCGGGGGTTGCTTTCCTCCGGGATCTGGGAGAACTCCGCAAGCTGACATCCAAAGAAAAATTTCCGTCGGAAGATAATGACAAATTGTGCAGGCGCACTCGATAGGTTGTTAAAAGCAAACGCCGTACTTGTTCCGGCGGAAAGCGTTTTGGATTTTGAGTTTTCAATCTTTCCTCAAAATAAGCGGCAATTTGATTAAGCCATGAAGGAATGCTGGCCGTTCGTCTTTCATTCCACTTCGGGGCGGTTAAATTGTCCCAGGCCGCGCGGGGAAATCTCAGGCTCCCCGGCACAGGTCCTTTTGTTAACTCACGAAGTCCGTTGAGAACGTCCGCTCGCCTACCCTGTTTTGCCCATTCATTCAATCTTCCGTTACTTGGTAAATTTTGCTCAATATTTTTAAGTGTTATCGCTCGCATAATTGCCTTAAAAACAAAATCCCATTCCAGGCGCCCATCATCCCTGACGGCCATTTCTAACGGTTGGCTCAATCGTTTAATGCGGTCTACAGACTGCGGAAGATTGAAGCGAATCGATTTAAGCTGATGGATTTCAAAATGCCTCACTGTTTTAGTTCTGGAATTAAACATAAGCTGTTCTTTCAAAAGATCCAAAAGCCCTTGAATATCTTTTTCTGCGCTTAATTTTTTGACCTGAGCTTCAAACTCGCGGGCATTCAAAAGCTGGGCCATAGGCTTTACTCCGCCGAAAACATCCACTGAAATCATTTCTTCCAGATCGTCGTCGGTATAGCCGTCTTCTTTGTCGTCCGGAAATTTGCTGCGTAGGATTTCGATAATTCGCCTCACCAAATAAGGTGTTGCATTCCTATATTGTTGAATCTGATGGCCCAGTTTACGAATTTCCCGTTGTGTGATTCCCGCTTCGTCAAAAATTTCGCGTAATAATTCCGC
>JACPXK010000074.1 GCA_016196565.1 Candidatus Omnitrophota bacterium
GTCATATCCTTTTTGTCGAAATCCTTTAATACGGGAACAATCAATCCCTGCTCCGTATCGACGGCAACGCCAAGGTTATAATATTTTTTGAAAACGATTTCTTCGGTTGTCTCATCCAAGCTGGAATTAAAAATTGGATGCTTTTTTAAAACCGACGCAAGCGCCTGAATCACAAAAGTAGTGACCGTTAAATGGGCTCCCTTCTTTTCGTATTGATCCGCATATTTTTTTCTCAAGTTCAGAATGCCGGTAATATCCGCTTCATCAAACTGCGTCACATGAGGGATGGTCGTCCAGGACTGGACCATCTTTTCGCTGATTTTCTTGCGCAAAACCGACATGGGCTTGCGTTCAATCTGCCCCCATTTGGAGAAATCGATGGAGGGTGCTGCGGACACCGCGGAAGCTGGCTTTGAAACCGCGGGTTGCGCCTCCCCTTTGGGACTGGAAGCAAGTTTTTCAAGATGAGCGAGATAATTCTTAATATCCTGAAGCGAAATTCTGCCGCCGGGTTCCGTGCCGCGGATTTTGCTTAAATCAAGGCCTAGCTGGCGGACAAGTTTACGAACGGAAGGAGCAGCCGCCGGCGCTAAATTATTTTGAGAAGGCGCTGGTTCCGCCGGTTCTTCTTTCTCTAATACCTGGGTGCTGGCTTTTGAGGGCTCTACTCTTTGGCTTTCACGGCGGACCGGAATTTCTTCTTTGCCCGCTTTTCCTGCCTCGGATTCTCCCTCAGCCGTAAGCGAAATAAGGGTTTGGCCAACGTTGACTTTGTCGCCTTCTTTGGCCAGAATTTTTGAAACCACGCCGGCCTCAGTCGAAGGAATGGCAGCCACGGCCTTTTCGGTTTCAAGTTCAAGCAAATCCTGGCCTTTTTTAACCTTGTCACCTTCTTTGACAAAGAGATTGACCACGGTTCCGGAGTTAACGCCTTCGGCTAAATGAGGAACTTTAATATCCATATGAAATCCTTATTTTATTCACAAATAGGATAGATTTTTTCGGGATCGACTTTTAAATCTTTAATGGCTTTTTCTACCACTTTCTTTTCAATCTCACCTTTTTGACATAAGGCATAAAGGGTGGCAATCACGGTGAGTTCCGCATCCACTTCAAAAAATCGCCGTAAATTTTCACGCGTATCACTGCGGCCGAATCCGTCAGTGCCAAGAGTGGTTAAACCACCCGGCACCCAAGGCGCAATTTGATCGGGGACGATTTTCATATTATCGGAAACCGCCACAAAAACGCCTTTTTCATTTTCCAAAATACTTTCGACATAAGATTTTTTCGGCTTTTCCGTAGGATGAAGCATATTCCAGCGTTTACAATCCAGGGCCTCACGCCGCAATTGATTGTAGCTTGTGGCACTCCAAACATCGGCAGAGACCTGATATTTTTCGGCCAAAATCTCCTGAGCCCTTAATGCTTCACGAATAATCGGCCCGCTGCCAAAAATCTGGGCTTTGTATTTTTTCTTTTCCGGCCCTTTTTGAAACTTATAGAGCCCCTTAAGAATTCCCTTTTCAGTTCCCGCCGGCATGATGGGCATGCGGTAATTTTCATTATAAATCGTCATGTAATAGAAAATGTCCTCGCCGTCACGGTACATGCGGCGCATTCCGTCTTGCAAAATGATCGCTATTTCATAAGCAAAAGCCGGATCATAAGCAATCAAATTAGGGATGACGGTGGTCGCAATAAGGCCGTGACCGTCTTGATGTTGAAGTCCTTCACCGTTCAGCGTCGTGCGGCCGGCCGTGCCTCCTAAAAGAAATCCGCGCGCGCGAATATCGCCGCAAAGCCACATGGTGTCCCCAACGCGTTGAAAACCGAACATGGAATAATAGATATAGAAAGGAATGGTGTAAAAACCGTGAGTGGCGTAAGAGGTTGCCGCCGCGACAAAAGAGGCAATGGCCCCGGCCTCGTTAATTCCTTCTTCCAGGATTTGACCGTTCTTGGCTTCCTGATAATAAAGAAGGGTTTCTTTATCCACCGGCTCATAAAGCTGGCCTTTGGAAGAATAAATTCCGATTTGGCGGAACAAAGAATCCATGCCGAAAGTCCTGGCTTCATCCGGAATAATCGGGACCACTTGTTTGCCGATCGTTTCATGCCGCAAAAGTTTTGTGAGAATGCGCACAAAAGCCATGGTCGTGGAGGCCTGCAAATCCCCGGAACCTTTGTAAAATTCCTGAAAATATTCGCTGGCGGGAATATCAAGGGGTTTGGCTTTGACTTCGCGCTTGGGAAGAAATCCGCCAAGCGTCTTGCGCCGCTCCAAAAGGTATTTCATTTCGGGACTGTCCATCGGAGGGCGGTAAAAGGGGGTATCCCCGATTTCTTCGTCTTTAATAGGAATGTTGAAACGGGAACGAAATTCGCGCAGTTCTT
Organism: Candidatus Omnitrophota bacterium; assembly: GCA_016196565.1. The sequence continues at coordinate 2,398 of JACPXK010000074.1, forward strand.
TTTCATTCAATTTTTTCTGCTGATGTGTGACGTTTCGCCCTTCCCCGGCTTCCCCCAACCCGTAACCTTTGACGGTTTTCGCCAAAATGACGGTCGGCTGTCCCTTATGCTCCACCGCGGCCTTGTAAGCGGCGTGAACTTTTACGGGATCATGTCCGCCCCTTAAAAGTTTGGTGATTTGATCATCGGTCAGATGATTCACCATGGCGAGCAGTTTGGAATATTTGCCAAAAAAATGTTTGCGGGTGTAGCTTCCCGGTTCCACGGAATATTTTTGATAATCCCCGTCCACGGCTTCTTCCATGCGTTTTAAGAGAAGCCCGTCATGATCCGCTTGGATCAAGGGATCCCAGCTCGATCCCCAAATAACCTTGATGACATTCCAGCCGGCGCCGCGGAAAAGCCCTTCAAGTTCCTGAATGATTTTTCCATTTCCCCGCACCGGACCGTCAAGACGCTGAAGATTGCAGTTTACAATCCAAATAAGATTATCCAGGTTTTCGCGCGCCGCGAGCGTTAAAGCGCCAAGGGTTTCGGGTTCATCCGATTCGCCGTCTCCGACAAAACACCAAACCTTGGGTTCTTCCCCTTTAAGTAAATCGCGCGCTTTTAAATAACGATTGAATCTTGCTTGATAAATCGAAGTAATCGGCGCAAGCCCCATGGAGACAGAAGGAAATTGCCAAAATTCGGGCATTAAATAAGGATGAGGATAGGAAGAAAGGCCGCCGCCTTCGGCGAGTTCCTGGCGAAAATTGTGAAGTTTTTTTGCCTCGAAACGCCTTTCAACATAAGCCCGTGCATAATTTCCCGGAGAAGCATGCCCCTGAAAGTAAACCATATCGGCCGGATGATCTCCGCTTCCGCCACGGAAAAAATGATTGAAACCGACTTCATAAAGCGTGGCACAGGAGGCATAAGTTGAAATATGTCCGCCCAGGCCGTTATGAATGCGATTGGCTTTTACGACCATGGCCATGGCATTCCAGCGGATATAACTTTTAATCCTTCTTTCGATTTCCCGGTCCCCGGGATAAACCGGTTCCTTGTCAGGCGTAATGGTATTTAGATAAGGAGTATTGACCGGAGGCGGCACCTTGATGCCGGCATCCTGAAGTCTTTCGATTAATCGTTCAACCAGAAGAGGGGCACGCTGAGCATTGGTTTGTTTCAGAAAAAACTCCAGCATATATTCCAGGGAATCCAGCCATTTCTGAGTTTCTTCATCATGAACTTTAACGGAAGGCCGGGGAGCTGCCGGTGCTGCTGGAGTTTCGGAAGGAATATCGACCCGCGGTGGGGTCGTGGACTCACCGGAAATCTTCTTCCGGCGTTTGCCGTTGGAGTGTGAATTCGCTACGGCATCTTCCTCTTTTTTTTCTACTTTTTCTTTTTTGTCCATTTCCATTTTCGTTTACCTATTGCAATACCTTGAGTTAGCCTAACTACGAAACGTTCAATTTACATGATTCGCCCTATACGATCAAATACTATTTTGGAAGGGGATAAAAACCTCCTATAATGCCTAGGAATGAAGTACATTGATCTTACCCTACCAACCCCCGAACAAAATTTAGCCTGCGATGAGGCCATGCTTGAATTATGTGAGGAAGGCTTTAATCACGAAATTTTGAGGTTCTGGGAACCCCGGGAATATTTCGTTGTGCTGGGATATTCTAACAAAACGCGTCAGGAAGTAAATAAACACTCTTGCCTCAAGCATAAAATCCCCATTTTGCGCCGTCCCAGCGGCGGAGGAACCGTTCTGCAAGGGGCCGGCTGTCTCAATTATACTTTGATTCTTAAATCCGGACGCTTCGGCAGTGCACGAAGTGTTTCGCAGTCCAATCAAAAGATTATGGAAATTCATCGCACGGCCCTCGAAAGACTTCTCGACCGGCCGGTCAGCGTTCAGGGAGTTACCGACCTTACGCTTAACGGCTTTAAATTTTCGGGCAATGCCCAGCGCCGTAAAACCCTTTACCTGCTCTTTCACGGAACCTTTCTTCTTAATATGAATCTTCACCGGATTCAGGAACTCCTTCCCCTTCCTTCCAAACAGCCGGCTTATCGCAAAGACCGATCCCATCTGAACTTTCTGACCAACTTAAAAATTCCCGCCTCCAAGATCAAACATGCCTTAAAGAGTGCTTGGCGGGCCAGTGAAATCCTTTCAAAAATCCCCCAGGAAAAAATTGAACAGCTTGTGAAGGAAAAATATTCGTCGGATCATTGGAACTTCAAATTCTAAGCGCGGCCGGTATATTCGCCGGTATCGGTATTGACTTTGATTTCGGTTCCTTCGTCGATAAAAATCGGGACCTGAACTTTAAGGCCGGTTTCGCAAACCGCGGGCTTCATATTATTGGAGACGGAATCGCCTTTGATCCAGGGAGGCGCGTCGGTGACTTTGAGGGTGACGACTTTGGGAAGTTCGGGAAGAACGGGATTGCCTTCGTAAAATTGAATTTTAATTTCCATGCTTTCTTTGAGGTAATACTTGGCGTCCCCGATCATCGTCTCGTTTAAGGTGAAGTTATTATAACTTTCCATGTCCATAAAATGATAACCTTGGCTGTCGGCGTAAAGAAACTGGCATGGGCGGGGATCTAAAATCGCGCGCTCCATGTTATCGGTAGAGGAAAATTTATTCTGAATGATTTTGCCGGTTTTAAGCCCCTTCATCGTTGCCTGGACAAAGGCCCGTTTATTTCCCGGCGTATAATGGCGAAAATCGATCACCACATATAAATCGTTTTGATAAAAAACGGTGGTTCCTTTTCTTAAATCATTGGCCTGCATTAAATCCTCCTTGAGTCCTTTATTTGAATAATTGAAAGAATGCGGTCTTCGGTTCCGCCTTCTTTACGATAAGAAAAAAAACGGTCGTTATCACAAACCGTACAAATTTCTGTGTCGTGAATATTGGCTACGGGTATTCCTTCTCCCACAAGCTGATCGGTAATGGCCCCGATAAGGTCCATATTTCCGTGAGCCTTGCCGTCTGTAGCAATTTTATCCTCCGAAGGATAATAAAAACCAGTAAACATTTCTCCGAATTCCGAGCCTACGTGATAACAACATTTGCGAATCGAAGGGCCCAAGGCAACTTGAATGGAAGTAGTCCGGCAAGCGAAATTTTGCCGGAGGGCTTGCGCCATTTTGGTGGCAATTTCATGATAAGTTCCGCGCCAGCCCGCATGGACAATGGCCGCAACTTTCTTTTCCGGGTCCCAGAAAAAAACCGGGACACAATCCGCGGTTAAAACCCCCAGGACCTTGCCGGGGATTTGCGTGAGCATTCCATCCGCTTGAAAAAGTTTCTCCCCCTTCATATCGCTATCGATAAGCACAAGATTCGCGCTATGAATTTGTTGAAGAGTGACAAAGTCGGATCCGTCGACGCCGGCTGAATGCAAAAATTCATGGCGCCTTAAATTTGAAAATTCCCGGCCCGAAAAAGCCGCCGTGACTTCCGGACCAAAAATATCGAGGGTATAAACGCCGGGTTGAGTCGCCAACGTTTTAAGCATTATCCTCTCCTTTATCCTCTCCCTTTAAGGGGGAGGAATGAGGTGGTGGTAGTTCAAAAAACTTTTCGGCAACAAGTAATTTTTCACCCTGCCGCATTGCGGGATCCGAGTGAAAGCGCCTCCGGATCGCTCCGTCATTGAGATAATTATTGAGGGCGACAAAAATCATTCCCTGATCAAGCGCCAGGTATTTGTGCGCCACAAGCCCTGTCGCCGGAGTGACGGCGTCATAAAATCCATACTCCCCGTAAATATCGTAAAGCTCGATTAATTTTCTCAAATTTGCCACCACTTCCTCCGGAGCAAATTCAAGAGCAAGGACGCTGGCATGCGGCGTCACCACACCCGCCTTATAGCCTTTGGATCCAAAAGGTTTGGCGCCGTATTCTGAATATCCCCCTTCAGGCACCGAAGAAGGGCTCATTCCCCACACCGGCATCTTCAACTCATCCAGCGCATAATGAATCTGACCAAGAACATGAGCTTTATCATTTAATCCGAGTCCCTCTGAAGCCAGTTCTTTTTCTTTCAATATAAGGGTCGGCATGAGGGCCTCGAAGGCCGAACCTCCCCAACTGGGAATGTACTTCAATCCGGTCCATTCATAGTATCCACCCAAATATTTATGGCCGAGCGTTTCGCGAGTCACACGATTTTTAGGGGTCTGCTCCTGCCAGGTAAAACTTTCCGGAAAAGTCCTGAAAAGCCCTTCGAACCAATGCTCTTCAGGAACATCGCCGCGGCTGATGGCAAGATAACTCGTCGCGCGGGGCTCGCTGTAAAAAACCCCGTAATGATAATCGGAGTAAACTTCCAAATGATCGTAATAGCCGTGAAACATTTGCCGCTCGACGGGATCATAGAAAAAATTGAAATTCCCCTGTCTGATAAGCCGCTCGGCTTGTTCTCCTAATTCCTCGGGAAAAGCATTCTTGACCACATAAAATCCCGCGACCAGCCATCCGCTGTCCACAAGGGAAACAAAATAGCTTGTGCGTTCCAAAGTCGAGGTGTCGTAATAGTTATAAGGAAATCCGCTTTTATGATGCTCCAGTTTTTCAATGACAGTGAGCGTTATCTTCAACCGGCGGACGGCTTCTTCCTTGGTAATAAATCCGAAATCATAGGCCGAAACCAGGCACATCAAATAAACCCCGATATTGGTCACATTGGTGTAATCCCCGATCCACATTCCTTCCGCCACGGGTTCGGGCTTGGCCAGTTGAATGGTATCCAGCGGCAGGCCGTGCTCTTTATCCACGATTTCGTCGAAAAAACGCCAGGTATCTTTGGCAATTTCCATCAAGAAGGCTTTGGAATCCTCGGGGAATTCCTTTTTAATCACTGTCTTTTTTGGGAAACCGCCGAGACGCGTGATAAGAAATTTTTGAAATTCCAGGCCTTCGAGCCGGACCGGAGTTTTTTCAATCGAACGCGGCGGAAAATCGACGGCCGTGGGACCCGGATTCCCGGTGCGCACAAATTTGATATTATCCAAATAAACCCTTCCCGTTTTTTTAGTCACATGCCGGTCTTGAAACACAATCACAAATTCATCGAGGTCCTTGCGAGCCACGGCAGGATTTTCCCAAGCCTTGGGATCGGCAAAATCAATAATCCCCGTCATTTTATTAAGGGCGATACTGACTGTCTGCCACTCGGATGTCACATTAATCTGGCTCGATCCTTTGATCACTTCATCGATTTTTTTATCCTGCGTACACGGGCTTTTTTTGCATTTTTTCAGCTCAATTTTGAATTTCTCCGTAAAACCTTTTTCGGCGTCGCCTTTGACATCAAATTCCAAATGATCATATTCCACCGAATCAAAATCCTGGAGTTTGGTCCAATATCCGTTTTGTGAAGGGACCTCCGATTCCACGCTATAGGTCAGTTCCAATACTTTGGAAGGTTTGCCGTCTTTACCCGGCATTTCAACATAGTCTTCGTCGGCATAAGAGTTGTTAATGTCCATTTCATCCAGATTCCAGGAACCGGAAGGGCCTCCCAATCGATTGATTCCCGGAGTCTCACCCTCAAAATCAGCCAGAATCATTTCGGAAGGCTGGCTGGGACTCGGAGAAGGCGAAGGTGAAGCGGTTGGCGCGGGCTCGGCCGAAAGATTAACGCCGGCAGCCACACACGACAAAAAAAGTAAAGAAGACAAGAGAGCTTTTCTATTTTTTTTCATTAATTCCTCTAAATCGTTTGAAAAATCTTTGAATGGCTACGGCTTATGGCTTATCTAGCGGGGGGTATTATATAAAAGATTCGAGTTTTTTCCAGGTCTTTGGACCGACAATCCCATCGGGCTCTAACCCCTTGGCAGCCTGAAATCTCTTTAGCGCCCTTCGGGTAAGCGATCCGAAATAACCGGTGATGGGCCCCGAAAAGTAACCGGCATGCTTAAGCGCAAGCTGAACCCGTTTTGTTTTCTCGCGGGATGCGATTTTCTGATAACCATCTTTTCGGGTGATTGATTTTCCAAATTGATAATCCACAAGTATTTTTAAATCTTTCCAAAGCCGGTGGCTTCCGAGCATGGAAACCACGACATTGCGGGCGGCAACCCGGATCTCTCCCACAAAACAATGCCGGGCATGCCGTGTCCACCCCGTTTTCCCAATCACTTCACGGCTGTCACGCCAAAGCATTTTGTTATGATTTTTTAAAAATATACGGCGCCCTCGCAAACTAGAAATGTAAGCCGTGCGTGTCCTCATGGTTTGAACGATAAAAGGATAGCGGCATGCTTCCTTCATAATGCGCGCCATGTCATAGGCCGTAGAGTATTGCCCATTGGCGGGAAGCCCGCTTGCGTTGACAAAATGGGAACTATACGCCCCGATCGCTTTTACCTTTCGGTTCATATGCGCAGCAAATGAAACACGGGATCCGGCAGCGGCAACCGCCAAAACTTCGGCCGCATCATTGGCGGAACTCATAAGCGTGGCTTTAATCAAATCACGGGCATAATAACGTTCCCCCGTACGCAAATGAATTTTCGAAGGTTCAATTTTTTCCGCAAAGGAAGGAATTCGCACCACAGCATCCAAGGATAATAAATCCATAGCCACGATGGCCGTCAAAATTTTAGTCGTGCTGGCAGGAGCACGGCGCAAATTGGGTGTTTTGGAGAAAACTAATCGCTGGGTCGGCTGTTCTAATAAAACCGCGGAGGACGCGGTAATAGGAACCGCAACCGCAGCGTAGGTAATGGCGGGAGGGGCTGCGATCAGGACAATCCAGCTAAAAATAAGTAAGGATGAAATGATTTTTTTCATGATGGTGTCAATACAGTTAATTTATCGGCCTCGCAACCTGAATCTTAAGATTACGCGTAAATACTATAATTAATGTCCGGAAAAATATTGTCCTGGGATTCTATCCAAGAAAGCCACTGGCCGTCAATATGTCCGGCCTTTAATTGTTCGTAAAGCCTGAAAAAACGGATGAGATGTTCTGAGGTCCTTTGCACGGCATAGGGCACCATGGTCCCTGTTTTCATAATGAAGGCCCAATCACTCGATTCCGCAAGCATGACTTCGCGCGCCGCCTGATTGAGAGCTCGCCTTTCGATAGCGTTGGGACCTTGGAATTGTTTGGCTAATTCTTTCATCCTCTCGGCCGCGGCATGCAAATGCCGGTAAATCCAGTCATTGGAACCTTCGAGCCAAACCTCGGCATAACCTTTATACCCCCAGCTGGAAAATGAAGGCTGGCTGGTTTGAAAAGGGCCATTGGACGCCAAATATTCCGGCGCCGTCACGAGTTCCACAATGCGGGAATCAAAAACGATTTTACGGATTAAAAATTCCAAAAATTCCGGCCCTTCAAACCACCAATGCCCGTAAAGTTCGGCGTCATAAGGCGCGACAATAATCGGCTTCCGGTCCAGGCGGGCATATAAATGTTCCGTTTGCTTCTCGCGATTAAACATGAAATTTCCGGCATGCATGGCTGCCTTTTCACGGGCACGTCCAAAATCGTAGGGTTCTTTATGCGATGACGTTCCGGTGATACGGTGGTATTTAATTCCGGTATTGATTCTGAATCCGTCCGGATGAATGTAGGGCCGTATATAATCTTCCGGCAAATCAAAACCGATATCGCGGTAATATTCCCGGTAATCATGATCCCCCGGATAGCCTTCCTCGGCACTCCAAACCTGCTTGGAAGATTCCAAGTCGCGGCCGAAGGCATAAACACCGCTCGGCGTCATGATGGGCGCAAAAATTCCGTATTTGGGACGGGGCTCGGCATGCAAAATACCGTGCGCCTCTAAAAAGAAATAAAGAAGCCCGTTATCTTTTAAGATGCCGTCATATTCCGGGAAATAGCCGCATTCAGGAAGCCAAATTCCTTTTGGACGGCGCCCAAAAACCTTTTCATAATGATCGCAGGCATTGGTGATTTGGGCTTTAGCCGAGGTGCTGTCTGGATGCATTAATGGAAGGAAGCCGTGCGTGGACGCGCAAGTAATGATTTCAAGGCATCCGGCATCCTGAAATTTACGGAAGGCGTTGATCAAATTCCGTCCGTAATGATTTTCAAAAATATCCCGTGCGTGATAAAAACGGTCGCGGTACATTGACGCCACCGGATGAAAACGGGAATCCCCTTGCGTGCGTACCACCTCTTTTTCCGCCAGTTCGATCAATTTATTCAAATGTTTGAGATAACGCTCTTGGAGAAGGCCGTCCATAAGCATGGAGGCAAGCGGCGGCGTGACCGACATGGTCAGCCGGTAAGGAACTTTTTCCCGGAGAAGGCGCTCTTGCATATCGATAAGCGGGATATAGGTTTCCGTGATGGCTTCGTAAAGCCAGCGCTCTTCGAGAAAATCTTCATGCTCCGGATGCCGCACAAAAGGCAAATGGGCATGAAGCGCTAAAAGCAAATAACCTTTTTTCATATTTTTTTCTTTGTTAATGGGAAGGCGCAAAAATAGATCGGCTTAGAGAGGTTTTCGGACAGGAGAAAAAAGCTCAGATCCTTTGCCCGTGCGGCCGCCTCCGGAAAGCTGGTAAATCTCGTCAAAATTGCCGGCGTCCCAATTCTTGTCAATGACGTTTGAGGGAGTGTCGCGGGGGGTGCGTACACGATTACTTTTTGCAATAAGATGAAAACGGCCGTAAGGATCGAGAAGCCCGAGCTCCGCTTCGAAGGAGGCATTGGGTTCTCCCACATTCAAATACCAGTTTTTGGCGTCCAGTGGAACATCCAAGTCCGAAAAAGTTTTTTTGTCCAAATTATGCACACGCAAAATCACGCGGCTAGCCGGCTCCCTTTTTTTAAAATCCTGAATCCAATCCCAAGTTTGGGAAGAAAAATCCCAATATCCATAAATCCAATAAGGATCGCGCACCATGAGCACCAGCAAGGTATGATTATAAGAATAAGGGAGTGTCCCGCTCGATTGATTGATGGGATGAAAACTGACCGGCTTGTCAACGGCCGGCGCAGCAAATTTACGAATCGTGCGTTGAATTATTTTTTTGCTCGCCGGCTTTTTAGAGGATGCTATGGACGAAGCTGTCTTTTGGGATTTTTTCGACAAAATATTGCGTCGAGAATTGCTTTTTTTTTGAGTCGGTTTTTTCATGAGCCGGTCTAGGTCTGAAGGCGCTTGTGCTAAACCCTTTAGGTGTTTGGTATTATAAGGATAGTTCACTTCCCACACAACGCTTTTTTCAGTATAATGCCCGAATTCAGCTTCTCTATGGTGCCCGTAGTTCAGTTGGTTAGAACATCAGATTGTGGATCTGAGGGTCGCGGGTTCAAATCCCGTCGGGCACCCCAGTTTCCTTCCTTTAGCTTATTCAGCCATAGGTAAAAATATTCTGCCGGTATAGGGAAGAGGTGCTTTTTAAGGTAGGGATTTTTCCCGAAGATTAAATCCCAAGTCTTCGGCAATCACCAGAGGAGATGGCAGCACCATAAGCCGCCGCTGAAAACGCTTGAAAAGGCCGAGCCGGACAATGATGAAAAGGACAAAGGGCAAAATCCATCGGCGCAAAAACTCTGATTGAGGGGAAAAAATCTCCGAAACCCTTTCCTGTATTTTTAGGATTTCCCGCACATCCTGATCCCTGATTTGTTGAATCCGATCAAGGGCTTTGGCCGAAAAATCGCCGCGGCGGAAACAATCGCCAATCACATCCGCCGCAATAATGGCGGTTTCTACCGCCACGGAAACGCCGATCGCCCCTGCCGGGGAACAAGTGTGGGCGGAATCTCCGATCAACACCATTCCGTCTTTGGCCCATTTCTCGACATGTTCAATTTTGGCTTGCAAGACATTAAAGGGCTGAAAGTCTTTCACCCCACGGGCAAAATTTTCGATGATAGGCTGATGGGTTTCAAAAAGTACACGGCGGAATGCTTCAATTCCTTGGCGGCGCAAATGGATAAATTCGTCCGCACCGATCACCACCCCGATTTGAAGCGAGGCCGGATACTTTGGCAGCATTAAATAATTTCTTCCTTGAGAAAGATAAAATTGCACCTGATGATCATAGTCCGCGGGTTCGGGTACCGTGAACCAGACAAGATCAAATTTGTGACTTTCGTAATCAAGTTTAAATTTTCCCAGTCTGCGGAGCATGGAAAAACGGCCGTCGGCCCCCACGACCACTTTGGCGCGCACTGATATTTCCTCATGCCCTTTATCAACCACGGCTCCTACACAGCGGCCATTCTCCTCGAGAATATCTTTGAGCCGTGACCCAAACCACAATTCAAAGGAAGGTAATTCTTTCGATTTATCAAGAAATGCTTGCAGCATAACCGGCTGCGGCATCCAAATCGCAAAGGGGGCTTCGGGAGCAATTTGATCGATGCCGAGGCGCAAAAGCAAACGGTTCCGGTAAAAACCTTCGACGCCGGTAAGTTTACGATGAGGATATTTTTCGAGAAAGTTGAAGAGACCTAATTGACGCATCATTTGAGTAAAACGCGGCATCAAGACTTCGCCGCGGTACTCTCTTTCGAAATCCTGATGCTGCTCAAGCACAAGCACACGCAAGCCTTCCTTGGCCAGTAAAAGCCCTGCCACCATACCCGCCGGTCCTCCTCCGGCGATACAAACATCAACTTCGTGCGTGCGCATTTGAATACTGTACTCGTTAATTTGCTGCTTCGGGTTTTGACGCTGGAATTTTCAGCTCGGCGATCAGGGGCAAATGATCGGAAGCCATTTTTTCTAACCGATAGGAAGGGACCTCGATCTTGACCACTTCGATATTTTGACTGACAAAGATATGGTCAATGCGGCCGACGGGAAAATGACCGAACCAGGTATTCAGGGGTTTGTGACGATCGACTTTAAGCTGAACATCCTCCAATTTATTCCGGATCCTGCGGCACGATTTCGAATCAGGAAGCGCATTAAAATCCCCGCATAAAATAACGGGGTCACGACAGTTGGGATGGCCGAGCCAATTCGTACTGCAGAGAGCCTGCGCTTGGCGGTTTCTCTCAGTCCTCCAAAAACTAAGATGCGTATTGAATAGTTGAATACGCTCATTCAAATACTCGATTTCAATCCACAAGGCGCCCCGTGGCTCAAAATAAGAATGACCAAAAGCCCGCGGCAGAGAACCGGCTTCGACAATTTTAATGGGGTAACGGCTCATCACGGCATTGCCATACATTTCTTCTTTAATGGTCAGCACGGGATGGAAGTGATACTGCATATCCAAAAGTTTTGCGATTAATTGCGCCTGATCAATTCCCTTCGTTCTCGACCTTCCCGCATCCAGCTCCTGCAAAGCAATAACATCCGGATCATGCCGGGCAATTACCCGCGCAATTCTTTCGGGAGAAAGTTTTCCGTCCATTCCCACGCAGCTATGAACATTATAAGTCATAATGCGCAGCGTGTGCCGGAGCGGCCTTAAAGGATCTTTGCCATAAAAAATTTTCTCATCCCCTTTAAGAAAACCAAGCGCGGTATCATGCAAATCGGAAGGCCGCAAATATTCCTTTCCTTTGGTTTGAACTCGAATATCTCTGGGGATCAGGGCGAAGCCATCGGTTTCTTGAGGACCAGGGCCCGCATGAGAACCATATTCCATGGGAAAACTAAGCGATTTTCCTTCTCTCCGCCATCCCGAGATTACAAAAACACCGCTGTCGGCATGAAAGCAGAGTTTTTTAAGTTCCGGGCCGATATTTTCTAAAAAAGGATGACTTTCCCCCACCACTTGCCCGGCTTCATCCGGCAATAAAAATTTTCCTTTATCCGTATAAGCATAAGCCAGATTTCCCTCAGCTTCAGTCATCACAAGCGGGACATGAGCTTTTTCTACCAAGGCGCGCGCCATTTTATCCTTTTCTTCCATGCTAAGCGCACGATGAGTATAAATAAATCCGATTGGGCCTTGAGCGGCAACTTTTAGGGTGTCGAGATTTTCTCCGGGCATCATTTCTCCAAAAACTCCGGGAACTGCTTCTTGAATCGTTTTTTTATTTTCGATGGGATAAGGCGTCACTTCTTCTTGTCCGTGATCCGAATAAAGCCATACATCATATTCACGAAGAAGAGAATTTTGAGCTGCGCGCCAAATACGGCTGATGCATCCGTCAATGCCGGGCAAAGCCCAATAAGCAAATTGAGAGGATGGCCCTCGACGGTGCGCTTGATCATCATAACCGAAAAAATTCACATGAATGATGGGAAGGCCGCGGGCAATATCCATCCTTACCCCTATTGTGGCGAGTTCCCGCAGGCCCACGGTCACGATCAAACGGGATAAAATAAATAGAAATTCTTCCCGGAAACCAAATCCCATAAAGGTCCCGCGAAGCGATTCAACGAAGGCTAAAATAAGCTCGACCACCGCATAATAAATAATCCGGAGAACCCCGAAAAGATTAAAGAAAAAAAGGACCGTCAAAGGATAAGGATTTAAAGCGTTGAAAAAGGCCTTCCAGCCGATGGAGGACGCGCAAAAATGGGCGTTTTCCTTTGCGCCCCCTTTAAAGATATTACTGTACGAACTGCCCTCGCTTAATAAACCCTCTCCCTTTTTCTCCAAACGTTTTTCAATGGAATCCGCGGCATTGGAATCATAAAAAGTGAAAATTTTTCCGGTTTTGTGATCATGAAATCTAAAGGCAGGAACATATTGTTTGGCCCCATAAAACAATTCCGCTTGAATGGCGGGAGTGGATGAGGGAACGCCGGAGTAATGATGCCAATCGTGATAGCCTTCATCGGTAGTGAGCCCTTTGACAAAGTGAAGATACCCTCTTTTCATGGCCTGATGAAAATGGGAATAAGACAAACCATCGATTTGAATGAGAATAAGACCGGGCTGTTTTTGACTGGTTACTTCTTTGGATAAACCGAGAAGATGAATCATCCAACGGCTGGGCTCCAAAGCCCAGCGAATTTTGTGGAGTAGCGTATGAATCCGGCCGATCATCGCCCGTTGCCTCCGGAACGGGCCATGACCATTTCTTTGAGAGCAAGCCCCGTGGCACGTCCAAGATTGGCCATAATATTGAATTCGGTCGCAGGACGGCCCACGAAACGGCGCCAAGGCTTGGCACTTTCAGAAATGGCATGATTCCGCCGTGCAATTTCGTAAACCTCTAAAGCGCGGCGGGCCGAGCGGTCCACGGAAAAATTTTCAGCCGTTTGACGGGCGTTTTCTTTAAGCCTTTGCCAAACCGGTTCCGGCTGTTCGCGGCACCAAGATAAAGCGGTTTGAAATTCATGTTCATTTTCATAAGAAAGCAACCTTCCATTTTCACCGTCCCTGACCACTTCCCGCACGCCGGGCGCATCGACAGCAACCACCGGAATGCCCGCGGCCATGGCTTCACAAAGAACCATTCCCTGGGTTTCGCTTTGGGACGCGAAAACAAAAACATCCATCGCATGATAGCAATCCACCAAATCCTTCTGCTGAAGGATGCCGGGAACATGCAAACGATTTTGCAAGTCGGCGTCAAAAAATATTTTTTTTAACGATTCTTCCGAAGGCCCTTTACCGGCCATGACAAAATGGGCGTTCTCATCTTCTTGCATCACGCGGAGAATCACATTGGCTAAAAATTCGAGATTCTTTTCAGGGGCAATTCTTCCGATGTATCCAAGCACAAAGGCCTGATCCGGAATCCCAAGGCTTTGGCGCATTTTTTTGCCATTGCCTTGGGTAAAAAAACCGACTTCAACCCCCGTAGGAACTACCTCGATGGGAGTCGTGACCCCTTGCCAGCGCAAAATCTCCCGCACACTTTCGCTCGGCGCAATAACCTGGGTTGACAGATTGCAAAAGCCGACCGCCAGTTCCACCAGAAATCGTTTTGCAAGCGGCGTCGAAACCGGCAAATAATGAGAGTATTGATCGAACATAATGTGATAAGTAAAGACAAGGGGCTTCGTGTACCGAGCGGCCCAGCGAAGCGCTATTTCTCCCATTAAGAAAGGATGATGGACATGAATCACATCGGGCTGAAAGGCTTTGATTCTTTGGTGCATTTTTTCCGTATCCGGCATCACGATCATCACGTCATGACCCCAATCCTGGAATTTCTTGGTAAAGGATTGAATGGATTTTTCCAGCCCGCCGACAATCGGCAGATAAGTATTCGTGACCATCAAAATTTTCATGCCCGGGCCGCCGAAGGAATTTCCGCTTGGGTTTGATTTTTTTCTATCATTATTTTTTCATGACCCGGAAGATGAATTTCAATCTTCGGCTCGGCGCTAAACCATTTTCCTTCCCATGAAAAACGGATTTTCCCTTTGTCTTGTTTTGCCGTAAGCCGGACATTCCCAAATTTTGTAAAGGCCTGACCAAAATAAATTTCTTCGCCCGTTTCGAGCCAGGAGGATGGAATACCCGAAAAAAGAATGAGGCTGTCTTTTTCCTCCCGGACAAAACAATTTCGAATCATCAAAACCCATTCGGCGGAGGCCCAAATATGCTGGCCGTCCCCCATGCATCCGCCCCGGGTTTTGGGATGAATGGCTTCCGGCCATTGCCCCGTCGGCGAGGCGAAATCCGCCACGGCTTTCATCACCTGATAATAACGGGGATCTCCGGCTCTGAGTAAAATCTGCGCGATATGAAGAGTGAGATACGGATTCACGCCCGAATGACTCATGTCGTGAAAAAATCCCCCGTCGACAAAACACTCTTTCATTAAGTATTCAATCGAGCTCATGAGTCTGGGATCGTGCGGCTTCCATAACTCTAAAGGATAACCTACTGCTAAGGAACCGATGGCTCCGGTGTCCATGCGGCGGTAAGGCGAGGCCGGCATCGCAAGATGCCCCAAACGCTTCTGAACTTTTTTCAAACTTTCTTCAATGCATGCCATGAAACGAATACTTTGATTTTGGAATGAAACCGCCAGATCCCTGCGCTCGTAATATTCCGAAAAATAACTTGCCGCCGCGAGTCCCGCCACGCCCCAAAAATCATCCCAGTAATAATAATCATTAGGCCCCAGATGTTCAGCGCTGAATCCCGCGGGGAAAAGGCCCGCATGGGGTTTTTCCAAATCTTCACGCTCGCGTTTCCTTTGAATCCATTTGGCCGCATTTTCAATGGGGTTTTTCCATGCGGCTTTCGGATAATTTCTCGTAAGCTCGCAAAAGCGTTTGAGAATCCAAAGCACTTGGCCGTTGGAATCCCATTCTCCGTCCTGGGAATGAAAATAACCGAAAGGGTTTTGCCTTGAAAAAAAACTCTCGTCAATGACCTTTTCGGCTTTTTTGAAAAGCCCGGCGCAAAGCATGGCATGAAGGATGAAAGCCGCATCGCGAAACCAAAAATGTTTGTAAGTATAAGGACCGGGATAAACTTCATGAGGCGCGTGAAGCACAATGCTTTTTAAAGCGGCGTCATAGAGAAATTGGAATTGGGCATCGGGAATCTTAAGGGATGAGGCTCCTTTCATCTCCTCCTGCCAGATTTCATCGCCACGGGAAACTGTTTTAAAGGTTGAGCCGCTATCGCCATAATCGCCCTTCAGTGGAATTTCTATGAGAATTTCACGTTTCTTGGAAGGCTGCAATTCATAAACCGCCGCGGCCGTCGCCAGTCCTACATCACATGATATCTTTTCTTGCGGGTTTCCCTGCGGAAGAAGCGGAAGAAAATGATAAACATCCCCCTGCCGGTAATCCGAAAATCCCAAGCGCTCAGGCTTTTGATTTAAATAAACAAAATCCTTTTTATTCACTTTCCAGCCGTACTGCTGATCGAGAAGCTCGATTTGATTCACAAAGCTGACGCCTTCAGGATTGTAGGGTCTGAGCGAAATCACGCACCACGCCTTGGTATTGGCGCTAGCCTGAATCTGAATCCGGCAGACCGGAAAAGCGGCATCCCCCACCATTTCTACCCTTGACGACAAATAAGCGGAAGAATCGTTTGCCTCCGTCAATATCGCCAGATTGCCGTTCAACAAAAGTTTTTGCGAAACTGAGCGTAGCCGCGAAGGAACGAGTCCTCCGCCGGATTCCAAAATAATCCAGCTGTCGATGGACCAGGAATCAAAACAGGGCGTCACCAAACCTGCGGGATCCACCAGGGAATACTGAGAACAGCCGGGAATTCCCACGGCTGTCCAATTGCGATGCGTGAGATTCATATGAGAGACGGAAAATGCGCGGGGAATAAAAGCGGGGTCATGAGGATCAAACTGCCGCTCGACCCAAAAAGGCCAGACCCAATCCAGATTATGTTGAATGGCCTGGCTATTCATCAGGCCGCGGGCGTAAAGAATCGCCGCCAGCCGCAAGATTTCCACCGGCACAGCGACTTCGGAAGGTTGAGCGAAACGTTGAAATTGCGAAATAAGACTTAAAGGATCAAGAAACCCCTGTCTCTTGGCTAATCTTTGGACGATGAATCTCCAGGGAAACCATTTCAGCATTTTTGCTTCTCCTTCAACGTTTTACCTTTACCTTCATCCAGATACTGATAAACCCCGCGGAAAAAAATCTTTTTCTCGACTTTCCATACCAGCCAGGAAAAGATTTTCCATAAAACCAAAACCGAGCCAATCGCTGCTACGATGATTATAA
>JACPXK010000081.1 GCA_016196565.1 Candidatus Omnitrophota bacterium
ATCGACCATGCCGCTGCCCAGAGGGCCCGGACGAAAAATGGCGAGAAGCGCCACGAGATGATCGAAGCAATTGGGCCTCATCTTGCGCAGCAAATCGCGAATGCCCGAACTTTCCAGTTGGAACACTCCGGCCGATTCTGAGCGCCCCAGCATGGCATAAGCATCCGCATCATCCAGAGACAGGGCGCGCACATCGATATCGATATTTTGGGTTCTTTTCACAATTTTGACGGTTTGCTCAATCATGGTCAGAGTTTTAAGCCCAAGAAAATCCATTTTGAGAAGACCGATTTTTTCCAGGTCTTTCATAGAATACTGCGTGGAAACTTGCTCATTGGCTTTAAAAAGCGGAACGTATTCGGTCAAAGGCTTATCGGCGATCACAACACCGGCGGCATGCGTCGAAGCGTGGCGGGTCAATCCTTCAAGCGCTTTGGAAGTTTCGATTAATTGCCCCACGCGCTGATCACTCACGGTCAGTTCTTTTAATTTTGGTTCGCGCTCAATCGCACCTTGAATGGTGATATTGAGTTCCAAGGGAATCATTTTTGCAATGAGATCGACTTCGGGATAAGAAAATCCCATGACGCGGCCGACGTCGCGCACCACGGCTTTGGCGGCCATGGTTCCAAAAGTGATGATTTGCGCCACATTTTCCATGCCGTATTTTCTCCGCACATAATCAATGACTTCATCGCGGCGCTCATAACAGAAATCAATATCAATATCCGGAAGGCTGATGCGGTCGGGATTGAGAAAACGCTCGAAGATAAGGGTATGTTTGATGGGATCAATGTCCGTAATTTCAAGCGCATAGGCCACAAGGCTGCCGGCCGCAGACCCGCGGCCCGGGCCAACCGGGATTCCGCTTTCTTTGGCATAACGGATAAAATCCCACACAATGAGAAAATAACTCGTATACCCCATTTTATTAATGACCGTAAGTTCATATTTAAGACGATTGGTATAATCGGCAGGGATTTCTCCTCCAAGCCGCTCGCGGATCATTTTAAAGCATAGCTCTTCCAAATAACCTTCCAGGGTTTTACCTTTGGGAGCCGTAAAAAGCGGCAAATGAGTTTTGCTGAAATCAATTTCGGTATTGCAGCGCTCGGCAATAGCGATCGTATTTTTAATCGCCTCGGGAATATCCTTAAAAAGAATTTTCATTTCTTCCGCCGATTTGAGATAGAACTGATCGCCTTCATAACGCATACGATTGGTGTCGGTAATCATGGACCCCGTACCGATGCAAATCAGCGCGTCATGAGATGACGCGTTATGGCGGTAGATATAATGAGAGTCATTGGTCCCCACAATTCGAACGCCATAGTCTTTGGAAAGTTTCAGGTATTCTTCCGTCAGTTTGCGCTGGGGGGCCAAGCCTTGGTCCATAATTTCGAAAAATAAATTTTCCTTGCCAAAAATATCCAGGTATTCACCAATGGCGCGTTTGGCTTCCTGCGGCTGATCGTTGCGAAGATAATAAGGGATTTCCCCTTTCAAGCATCCGCTCAAAGCAATCAAACCTTCGGAATGTTTTTTAAGTATTTCCTTGTCGATACGCGGCCGGTAATAAAAACCTTCGAGATAACCCATGCTCGTGAGTTTCATCAAATTGCGGTATCCGGCTTCATTGCGCGCCAGAAGTGTGACGTGAAAGGAGGCTTCTTTAATTCCGTGGGCCTGTTTATCAAACCGGGAACCGGGCGCGATATAGGCTTCCATTCCGATAATGGGTTTGACGCCCTGTTTCATGCATTGGGAATAAAATTCGATGGCACCGAAAAGATTGCCGTGATCGGTCATGGCCAGCGCGGGAAATTTGAGTTCGACGGCGCGGTGGACTAATTCGGGAATTTTAGAGGCAGCATCCAGCAGGCTGTATTGCGTGTGACAATGAAGGTGGACAAAATCCGCATGCGGCATTTACTTTACTCCAAGACTTTTTTGCCCGTCATCCTAAAGGGATTATTTCTATTCGTCATCCTGAGGGAGGCCGAAGGCCGACCGAAGGATCTCGGCCGTCATGCCGTCTTGGGACGTTACCGCCCGGACCGCCGCGACGTTTTCATAAGTGCGTTCATCCCCCATCACTCCGACACTTTGGACGGGAAGCAAAACAACAAAGGCCTGCCAAATTTTGTCATAAAGCCCGTCTTTGCGGATTTCTTCAATGGCAATCCAGTCGGCTTCGCGCAAAATATCACAGCGCTCTTTAGTCACTTCACCGAGAATGCGGACCCCAAGTCCGGGGCCGGGGAAAGGATGACGTTTGACGAGTTCATCTTTTAACCCAAGCGCCATTCCCACTTTGCGCACTTCATCTTTAAAAAGCTCACGCAAAGGTTCAACCAATTTAAATTTCATTCCTTTGGGAAGTCCGCCCACATTATGATGGCTTTTGATCACACTGGTGGGCCCGCCGT
>JACPXK010000080.1 GCA_016196565.1 Candidatus Omnitrophota bacterium
CCTTCTCAAAACGCGGAATTTACGATGTTTTATCGGGATTCTTCTTGTTGCGTCTTTATCTTCCTCCTTCGGGATGCCATTTTTTTTCTTCATGAAAGAAACCTTGGGCTTTCAGGAAACATTTTTGGGATTTTTAGCAAGTTTGGCTTGGTTTGGTGCGATGATCGGAAGCGCGTTGTACTTGCGCTGGCTGCGTAAAGTCCCGGCAAAAAAAATTCTGCGCTGGACCATTATTTTAAATTGCATTAATATTTTGAGCGCCCTTTTTATCGTCAATAAATTCAGTGCGTTCATGATCGTTTTATTGGGGGGCGTGTTGGGATGTCTGGTGATGCTTCCTCTGATGTCGACGGCGGCGATACTGACCCATCACTCTCAAGTTGAAGGCGCCATTTTTGCAATTTTGATGAGTGTTTTTAACTTAGGCCAAATTTTGGCGGGGGTGGGCGGTGCCCGGCTTTACGGCCTCATCGGTTTGCAGCCCCTTATTCTGATGGCGGGTTTGGTTGGCCTGCTCGGCATACTTTTTGTCGAGCGTCTCGAGTTTCTTCCTGAGCCTGCTATTAAGCCTGCCCTGTGACCGTTATGGAATTAAGCCAAGGAATTGCCCAAACTGCTTTTACAATTGCTAAACGTCTAAAAGATCAGGGGCATACCGCTTATTTTGCCGGCGGATGTGTCCGGGATTTTTTGATGAAGAAAAGTCCTCAGGATTTTGATATCGCAACCACGGCAACTCCGGATCAAGTCGAAAAAATATTCGCCAAGACAATCCCTGTTGGCAAACAATTCGGTGTCATGTTAGTTGTGGAAGGCGGTAAGAATTTTGAAGTGGCTACCTTCCGCCGGGAGGGAGGATATCAGGATGGCCGTCATCCATCCCATGTGGAGTTTAGCGCGCCGGAACAAGATGCCGTGCGCCGGGATTTTACCGTGAATGGGATGTTTTATGACCCCTTTAATCAAAAGGTCCTTGATTATGTGGGAGGACGCGAAGATATTCAGAAAAAAGTGATCCGGGCGATTGGAGATCCTGTCCAACGTTTTGAGGAAGATAAACTTCGCTTGCTCCGCGCGATTCGTTTTGCGGCTTTCCTTGATTATGAAATCGAATCTGCGACATGGCGCGCCCTTTGTCAGAAAGCCCATGAGATTCATTCGGTAAGTCCTGAAAGAATCCGCGATGAAATGATTAAGATTTTTACGCGGCCCGGGGCGGCCCGCGGTTATGATCTTCTCTCCGAATCGGGCCTTATGAAAGAAATCCTCCCTGAAATTGAAGTCATGAAAAAAGTCGAACAATCGGCCGACTATCATCCGGAAGGGGATGTGTTTGTCCACACTAAGCTCTTGCTTGAAAAGCTTAAAAATCCATCAACCGCCCTGGCTTTTGGCGCCTTGTTTCATGATGTCGGCAAACCCGTCACTTATGCCATTCGTGAAGGAAGAATTACCTTTTATGAGCATGCGCCCTTGGGGGCAAAAATGACGCAGGCGATTTTAAAGCGCCTGCGATTTCCCAATGACGAAATTGCCGCTATTTGTTCCTGCGTTGAAAATCATATGAAATTCGCGGATGTGCAAAAAATGCGCTCGGGAAAGCTCAAACAATTTGTTGCGCGGCCGACTTTTAACGAAGAATTAGAGCTTCACCGCATTGATTGTCTTTCCAGTCATGGAAAATTGGATAATTATTATTTTCTCAAAGAAAAGTTAAAAGAATATGAGCATGAAGAATTAAAGCCGAAACCCTGGGTCAATGGCCATGATCTGATTGATTTGGGAATGAAGCCGGGCCCCAAGATGAAAACTCTGCTCGAAGAGCTTTATGAACTTCAGCTTGAAGGTGCATTTAAAGACCGTGCTGAAGCCTTGGATGCCGCGAAGAAACGGGTTGCCCTTTGATCCATAATCGGTTTCATTTTATAGCTGTTCTTATATTGACCACTTTATTTGTTCAAATTCCTTTTGTTTTTTCCGAGGATGTTCAGGTTCATAAAATTTCCGATGAAGGGTTGATTGTTTTGAAGAGTGGAACCGAGCTTCGTTTGGCGGGTCTTGTTTTGACTCCGGAGTCTTTTCCGATACTTCAATCCTTGCTGGTCCATAAACAACATGTATCGCTTGAATATGAAAAATCTCCGATGAACGATTCTTTGGCAAAACCTGTTTATGTTTATGCCGAAACGGCGGAAGCTGAAATGCCGCTAAAACCGGACGTGCATCCCCGCAAAAAAAAGATTTTAGTCAACGCGCTGCTTCTGTCTCTCGGAGCGGCAAGGGTGGACACCCGTCAAAACTTTAAAAAGAAAAAGGATTTTATCCAATTGGAGGCGAAGGCCAGAACTGAAGGACAGGGGATTTGGTCCTATGATTCTGCTGTACCGGTGCCGCCGGAGCCGGAACCGACCAGTCAAAATCGAGGGGCTTCATGAAACAAGAAAAACGTCATGCCATGCTTACGGTTTTTGGTAACGATCAACCCGGAATTATTGCATCCGTCACAGAAATTTTATACCAGCATGGCTGCAATCTGGAGGACGTCAGCATGACTGTCCTCGAAAGCGAATTAGCGATGATGCTGGTGGTAGGATTTAAAGCCTCTCAAGGTCAAAAAATTCAAAATGCCTTGCACCAGAAACTCGAAAAAAAGGGGAAGCTGACTTGTTTCTGGCGTGAATTGTCTCATGATCTCCGGAGGGGAGAAAAGCATTTGAAAAATTCGGAGACTTTTCTTTTAACCTGTGCGGGCAAGGACCGCACCGGTATTGTTTATCATGTCAGCCGCTTGATGGCCAAATACAAACTGAATATCAATGATTTGAATTGCAAAATTCTCGGCTATGGGCCCAAGGCGATTTACACCATGCTGCTCGAAGTGGACATACCGCGTTTGTTTCCGCTTCAAAAACTTCAAAACCAATTAGATAAGCTTAGCCAAAAACTGCATATCACGCTTCATTTAAAGCCGCTGGAACGTATTGAACTTTGAAAATCCGTTTGTTTCCCGACCCCATATTGCGCAAAAAAGTGTTGCCTGTGACCGTCTTTGGCGCGGAGCTCCAGCGGCAGATTAAGGCCTTGGAAGCCACGATGCGCAGCCAGCCCTCAGGCATCGGGATTGCAGCTCCGCAGATCGGTACAGCACTGCAATTGGCCTTGGTGGATGTTTCGCCGCGCATTCCAGGTGCCAAGTTTCATATTTTGATCAATCCTGAGATTATTGATCAGCAGACCATCCGGCTCAGCCGTGAAGGCTGTATGAGCCTTCCGGAATATACGGCCAACCTTAAGCGTTATGATTATGTGAAAGTCCGTACTCAAGACCCGGAAGGACGCTGGCATACCGTCACCGCAGAAGGCATTGAAGCGGTATGCCTCCAGCATGAGATTGACCATCTGAATGGAGTATTATTCCTCGACCGGGTGGTATCGCTCAAAACGGACATGATCCCAAGAAAAGGTAAGCCTTAAAAGGCCCAGCAGATTTATCTCGATTTGAATCCTGAGACGTCTCATCATAGGGACTTCGCTGTCCTAGTAACGTCCCATAATGTATGTTATGTAAAGTAACTCAAAGGGAGAATCGGGGCGAATAAACCGGGATTACCAGTCTTTGGCGACGTGGGTTCCTTGAGGGCTCGCAGGCGGCTTTCGAAGGTCTTGTAGCTCTTTCTCGGAGTCTTTAAGGGCATCCAAAATGCGCAAAGCTTCGGGCATGGTCATCTGCCCTTGAAGTGGACGCGGAGCCCTTTGCTGGCTTTGATCGCCACCTTGGGGCTGCTGATCTTGGCCTTCCTGAGGTTGAGATGCCTGTTCTTGCTCATCCTGGCCAGGCTCTTGAGGTTGTTTTTGCTCTTTCTTCTCCTCTCCCTGGGATTGGTCTTGTTTTTGCTCTTGTTCCTTTTGCTCGTCTTCTTTCTGTTGATCCTGGTCTTGCTTTTGATCTTGTTCTTGCGACTGACCGCCTTGGCTTTGCTGGTCCTGCTGTGACTCTTGTTCTTTATTTTGCTGATTCTGCTGGTCTTGCTGTTGTTGATCCTGATTCTGTTGATCTTGATTCTGCTGATTCTGTTGTTGCTGCTGTTGTTTTTGCTGTTGATCCTGATTTTGCTGCTGCGGCTTTTGTTGTTGCTGATCTTTTTTGCGTTCCTGATCTTTTTTCTCAAACATGCTCTTTTGCTTTTGCAGGAATTCGAGATTGTATTTGGCGTCCTTATCCTTAGGGTTGATCTCTAAGGCCTTCTGGTAAGCCTCAATGGATTTATCAAAGTTTCCCAGGCGGTACTGCACATTTCCATAATTGTAATAGGCATTGGCTTTTAGTTTTGGGTCTTTGATTTTGCCTTCGTTTTGAATGACTTTCTCCAAGTTTTGGGCCGCATCCCGGAATTCGTCGGTTTGATAAAGCGCGGCGGCCAGGTCATAGCTGACCGTCGGGTCATCCGGCTTTTTGACCTGGGCTTTCCGGTAATGTTCGAGGGCCGACTGATATTTTTTTTCGGAAAATTTTTTGTTTCCGTCTTTAATCAAAGTTTCGGTGCTTTTATAAAAACCGCAGAAAAGGAAGAAGGCCGCTAAAAGCATTATCGATTGTGCCGGCACTTTACGAAGACGGCGGATTAAACTTTCAAGAATGAGAAAGAACAAAGCCAAAACCAAAAAAACTTGGAAATGGTCTTCTTTTTCTGTGATCATGCGTTCCTTGAATTTTTTTTGCCCCATACCTTCCAAATGTTTCAAGATAAGGCCGACTTCTTGTTCTCCCGGACTTGCCGTGATGTAGATGCCGCCGGTTTCCACGGCGATTTTTTCCAAAATCGGCTGATTGAGTTTAGTCATTACAATCTGTCCGGTTTCATCCTTTTTGAAGCCGGTCCTTTGCCCGGTTTCTGATTTAAGAGGTATAGGCGCTCCTTGCGGAGTTCCGTAGCCAATCACATAAATTTTGACCCCGGCTTGCTTGGCGGCGGCCGTAGCCGCTTCAACGCCGCCTTCGTGATCTTCCCCATCGGTTAAAAGAATAATGACTTTATGTTTTAAGTCTTTATCCGGAAATGAACGGACCGCAAGCCCAATGGCAGGATCAAGTGAGGTTCCGGGTATCGGGATATAACCGGTGTCAATCGCGTCTAAAAAGAGCAGGAAGGCGGAATAATCAAGGGTCAGGGGTGACTGGAGGAAGCCTGTTCCCGCAAACGCCACCATACCAACCCTATCCCCTTTTAATCGATGAATGAAGTTCTTAATGGTTAATTTGGCCTTTTGAAGGCGATTAGGGGCAATATCCTCAGCCAGCATGCTGAGGGAGGTATCCAGCAGAAAAACGATATCAATGCCTTTGCGCTCCACTTTCTTGCGTTCTTCTCCCCATTGCGGGCGAGCCAGGGCCAAGATGGCAAAGAAAAATGCCAGGATAAAGCACAGGAAGCGGAGCCGCCATGCACTGTTCCGCAAAGCGGGAATGAGTTTTCCATAAAGGGTGGATAAAAGCGCGAACTCGGATAAACGTTTTTGCCATAGCCGATTTGAATAAATAAGAATCATGGCGATGAGCGGGATAAGCCACAGCCACAAGAAAGCTTTAGGTTCAAAAAATTGCATAATGCAGGAACTCCTAAGCCGAAGATTTAGTGTCCTCGACGGCAGTGGTTATAGGAGGACGCGAATCTTCTACGATTTGTTTGGATTTTTTATTAATACTGATGATTTCAACCGGTTCCGGTTTCCACTTGGCAAATTTTGCCAAATCCGCAGAGGAAAGCACTTCATCTATTTTTTCACGTAAGGCCTGCGGAGTTTCTTTGTCCTTTAAAAGGCGCAAAACTTCGTAGGTTGTCGACTCAATGGCCGGCACGCCATAACGCTTTTCGAAATAAATGCGAAGGATTTCGGACAATTTCAAAAAGTATTCTTTGGTTTTTCCCCGGCGCAAAAGATCGGAATCGAATAATTCGCTCAGGTGAAGCAATGCTTCCTGATCCGGAGTGAGTAAAGATTCAGCGGGGACTTCAAAGGCCGCTTTTTTAGAAAGGCGGCGATAAAGGATGCCGGCTAACACTAAAATGACAATCACTACCAAGGCGATGAGCAAGCCCATCCAGCGCTCGGCCATGGCCAGAACGGATTTAATGCCCCGGATATCATATTTTTCTTTAGCGCCATCGACACTTTGGACGGAAAGAAACAGGCGGTTGGTTTCAAGCTTTTTGATTTCTCCGCCGGCTTTTTTATCACGATACTGAATTTCAACCGGCTCTAGAATGAAATCGCCCAGGCTGAAGGCGGTAAGCCGGAAGCGGCGGCCTTCAATAATTCTCTTGCCTTCCTTACGTTTGATGTCTTCGACTTTTTGAATTTTTAAAACTTCATCTGCGGGAGGAGGAACATTGGATAAGACTTCAATCGTGGGATCGTGGCGTATGACTACCGTATATTCCACAGGATCTCCAATGGTAATAAAAGCGCGGCTGAGTTCAGCTTTGACCGTAATGGAGGCCTCGGGCTCAGCCCCTAAAATGCCGTGCGATTCGGAAAATAAAAAAAGAAACGAGAAAAAGAATAAAAAAGCTCGAAATATTTTCATAGGCGTTTTTCTCTGATTTTAAAAAAGGCCATCAAAGGTTCCACATAAGATCCCGTTGCCGGGATATCGATTTTATCTACCCGGAGGGTTTTAAAAAGCCGGCTCAAACTTTCATGGCGGGTCTTTGCCTTTTGCTTAAGGTCTTCGCGGACACTCGGCACCGAAGTATCGATCAAACGACGTTCCCCTGTTTCGCGATCTTCGAACTCCATAAGGCCAAGAGACGGGATGTTTTCTTCGCGTAAATCCCGTAAGTGAATGGCAATCACATCGTGCCGGCGGCTCAATATTTTCAGCGCCTTTTCATAACCCTTGTCCAGAAAATCAGAAATCAAAAAAACCACTGCGGTCCGGGTTAAAAATCCATGCAGGTATTCCAAAGCTGAGGAAAGCTGTGTTTTGCGGCGTTTGGGTTGATAGCATAAGATTTCGCGCACCACACGCAGAACGTGTGTTCTGCCTTTCTTCACGGGAATGAATTTTTCAACCTGATCGGTCGAAATCAAAAGGCCGGTCTTATCATTATTTTTAACCGCCGCGAACGAAAGGACGGCTGTGATTTCCGCGGCGGTTTCGGATTTTAATTTTTCTCCGGTTCCAAAGTACTGAGAACCGGACATGTCAACGACAAAAATAACCGTAAGCTCGCGTTCTTCAACGAATTTTTTGACGAAGGCTTGCTGCGATCTTGCGGTAACATTCCAATCAATGGTTCGAATATCGTCTCCGGGAAAATATTCACGGACGTCCGCGAACTCCATGCCGTGCCCCTTAAAAACCGAGACATATTCTCCGCCGAACAGGTCGTTGACGAGCCGTGTGGTGCGGATTTCGATATTACGGATTTTTCTTAAAATTTCTTTTGGGATCACGGAACTTCGACCTGATCAAAAATGCGCTTGACGATTTGATCCGAGGTCATGTCTTCAGCCTCCGCTTCATAAGTCAGCAGAACACGGTGACGAAGCACATCCATGCCGATATGTTTGACATCATCCGGTGTGACATAGCCTCTTCCCTTCAAGAAGGCGTTGGCCTTTGCCGCAAGGGTAAGCATGATGCTTGCGCGGGGTGAAGCGCCGTACGCAATAAGAGGTTTTAAATTTTCCAGTTTGTACTGCCCCGGATCACGGGTTGCAAAGACAAGGTCCAGAATATAATCTTTGACTTTTTCATCGACATAAATTTGTGTCATCAATTCACGGAGTCTCATGAGTTCGCTAGGTTCCAGGACGGGATTGACTTCGATTTCTTTTCCGGTCGACATCCGTTCGAGGATTTCTTTTTCTTCTTTTTTGTTGGGATAGGTAACGACCAATTTGAGCATGAAGCGATCGACCTGAGCTTCAGGAAGTGGGTAAGTCCCCTCTTGTTCAATGGGATTCTGAGTCGCCAGAACGAGAAAGGGTTTCGGCAGTGGAAAGGTTTTCTCGCCGATTGTGACCTGGCGTTCTTGCATGGCTTCGAGAAGCGCACTTTGTACTTTGGAGGGAGCGCGGTTAATTTCGTCGGCAAGAATGATATTGGCAAAAATCGGTCCAAGCTTCGTGGTGAATTGCCCGTCTTTGGGATTGTAGACCAAGGTTCCGATCACGTCCGCAGGCAAAAGGTCCGGGGTGAATTGAATGCGTTGGAATTTTGTGTGAATCGTGCGGGCCAAAGTGCGGACCGATGTGGTTTTTGCCAAACCCGGCACCCCTTCGATCAAAATATGACCATCGGCGAGGATGGCGATCAAAAGACGTTCGATAAGATAATGCTGCCCGACAATCGCTTTGCCCATTTCACGTTGTAAGTTTTGGAAAATAGAACTAGAGTCTTTGACTTTAGCATTGATTTCTTTAATCGCGGTATCCATTAAATGACGACCTCCTGAATGGGTTTAGGAAAGGGATTCATAACGCGTTATTGTACTTGTGCTTAGAGGGATGATCAATAAAAGAAAACGGCCTTCTTGCTTATAATAAGTAAGAAGGCCGCTCTGAATTGTTCAAAACTTCGTTATTTGGACTTTCCCTTATCTTTCCCTTCTTCATCCACGACTTCATAATCAGCATCCACGACATCTTCTTTTGAGGCGCCCGGCTGAGCTTGCTGGCCGGGGGTTGCGCCTCCCGCGGGTGCTTTTTTTGCGGCTTCCTCGTAAATCTTCTGAGCAATCGTATGCGAAGCGGTAGAGAGTTTTTGAGTGGCTTGCTGAATTTTATCGACAGCCTCAGACTTAAGAGCTTCTTTGGCTTCTTTTAAGGCTTCCTCAACACGTTTTTTCTCATCCTCCGAAATCTTTGCGCCGTGTTCGGTCATGCTTTTTTCAGTCGCATAGATGAGATTATCGAGCTGATTTTTAGCCGTGATGGCTTCATGCTTTTGCTTATCGTCTGAAGCATGTTCCTGGGCTTCTTTGACGAGCTTGTCGATTTCTTCCTTGGAAAGTCCCGATGAGGATTCAATCCGTATTCTCTGTTCTTTCCCGGTCCCGAGGTCTTTGGCCGAAACATGCACAATGCCGTTGGCATCGATATCGAAAGTAACTTCGACTTGCGGAACCCCGCGAGGCGCAGGCGGAAGTCCTTCCAGATTGAAAATTCCGAGGACTCGATTGTCCCCCGCCATTTCCCTCTCCCCTTGCAAGACCTTGACGGTGACCGCCGTTTGATTATCGGCAGCCGTAGAGAATATTTCTGATTTCTTGGTCGGGATTGTGGTATTTCTTTCGATCAGCTTTGTCATGACACCACCGAGAGTTTCAATCCCCAGCGATAGCGGTGTGACATCCAGAAGAAGGATATCTTTCACATCGCCTTTAAGAACGCCGCCTTGAATGGCAGCGCCGATGGCCACAACTTCATCGGGATTGACCCCTTGATGCGGTTCTTTACCAAAAAGTTTTTTCACCTTTTCCAGAACCGCCGGCATTCGGGTTTGACCGCCGACCAAAATGACTTCGTCGATATCTTCCGCTTTTACGCCCGCATCTTGCATGGCTTTCAAACACGGATTAACAGTTCTTTCGATCAAATCACCGACTAATTGTTCCAATTTTGCGCGGCTGAGACTGATCAGAAGATGTTTGGGGCCGGAGGCATCGGCCGTGATAAAAGGCAGATTAATTTCCGTATTTTGTGCGGTAGAAAGCTCGCATTTGGCTTTTTCGGCGGCTTCTTTCAACCGCTGTAAGGACATTCGATCTTTGCTCAAATCAATGCCTTCATTTTTTTTGAATTCGGCGATGAGCCATTCGATGACTTTTTGGTCAAAGTCATCACCGCCCAAATGAGTATCCCCATTCGTGGCTTTTACTTCAAACACACCTTCGCCGAGTTCCAGAATTGAAATATCAAAGGTACCGCCGCCCAAATCATAAACGGCAACAGTTTCGTCTTTCTTTTTATCTAATCCATAGGCCAAGGCTGCCGCGGTAGGCTCGTTGATAATGCGCAGGACTTCGAGTCCGGCAATCGCACCGGCATCTTTAGTGGCCTGTCTTTGAGAATCATTGAAATAGGCTGGAACCGTAATAACGGCCTGCTTGATGGGTTCTCCTAAAAAAGCTTCCGCATCCGCTTTTAGTTTTTGTAAAACCATAGCGGAAATCTCAGGCGGAGTATAATCGCGATTTTCGATGGGAATATGAATGACGGCTTCTCCGTGTTTGCCTTTTTTGGCTTTAAAAGGGACAAGTTTGCTTTCTTGTTCCACCTCTTCAAAGCGGCGGCCGATAAAACGTTTGGCGCTAAAAACGGTATTTTCCGGATTTGTAATCGCTTGCCTTTTCGCGGCTTGTCCTACCAGACGCTCGCCGGTTTTTGTGAATGCTACGACGGAGGGAGTAGTTCGGTTTCCTTCTTTGTTAGCAATAACCTTTGGTTCTGAACCTTCGATAATTGCCATGCATGAATTCGTCGTTCCTAAATCAATTCCTAAGACTTTAGCCATTTTAATTTCTCCTTTGATGGGATTGTTTCCTGCTGTATATGATCAATATCCATGCCATGTCTGAGATTAATTTGCCACTCGGTCAAAATTGTAACCTATTGTTTAATATAGAGTTAGAACTGCCTATTGAAGAACCGCCGCGGCGAAAAATAGATCGTATTATTTTGTCACAGTTAATTGTGTGCCTAATTGGCAATTTATAGTTTGTATTCTTCGATTTTCCGGTACAAAGTGCGGCGGGAAATACCTAATTTTTTAGCGGCGATGGATTTATTGCCACGGCATTCCAAGAGAGCTTGCTTAATGACTTCGCGCTCGACTTCCATCAAATTTTTGGATTGAGTCAATGCGGGAGTCGTAGTCGAGGAGCTGAGAAAACGCGGGGCCCCCTGTCGAATATCTTCCGGAACATTCGTAATCCGGAGTAGGGACTCATTACTCAAAACCACCATGCGTTCCACAATATTTTTTAATTCCCGAATATTTCCCGGCCAATCATAGGCGGTCAATGCCGCACGCGCGTCGGAGTCAACTCCCGTGATTTTTTTGCCGTTAATTTCCGCGAAATATTTAATGAAATAATCCAGCAAGGGTGAAATGTCTTCGCGGCGGTCTCTTAAGGGAGGCAGCTTAACGTAAATTACATTGATCCGGTAATACAGGTCCTCCCGGAACCGTCCTTGGCTCACCTCGTCACGTAAATTTTTATTGGTCGCACAAACCAAGCGGACATCCACGCGAATAGTTTTTGTGCCGCCGACACGTTCAAATTCCCCATCCTGAAGAACGCGCAAAAGTTTGACTTGAGTCTCCGCGGAGATTTCTCCGACTTCATCCAGAAACAGCGTGCCTTGATGAGCGCGCTCGAACCGGCCGATTTTCCGTTCCGTGGCTCCGGTAAAAGACCCTTTCTCATGCCCGAAAAGTTCGCTGGCGAGCAGGGTTTCTGTCAGTGCCGCACAATGAACCGCAATAAAAGGCTGATTCAAACGGGAGCTTAATTTATGAATCCGGTGGGCAATGAGCTCTTTACCGGTCCCGCTTTCCCCCTCAATAAGGACGGTGGAGTTGGATTTCGCGATTTTGTCGACGGTTTTTAAGATGTCTTTCATTTTTTGTGAAGCCGCTAAAATCTCTCCCCGTTCAAATTTTTCGCTGAAAAGGGCTTGGCGTAACTCTCGGTTTTCTTCCTGAAGGTTTTTGGCGGCCAAGGCTTTAGTGACGAGAAAATCAAGTTCTTCAAGATTGACCGGCTTGGTCAAGTAATAATAAGCGCCTTTTTTCATGGCTTTGACGGCATCTTCAACGGAACCGTAAGCGGTGAGCAAAATCACACTCGCTTTGGGATCTTGGGAGACGATTTTTTCGAGAACGGCGAGACCGTCCAATTTCGGCATTTTGATATCACATAAAACCAGGTCCGGTTTTTCCGTCCGGTAGGTTTCTAATCCTTCGACGCCGTCCGCTGCCAAAAGCACTTCATAGCCTTTGGCTTCGAGAAATTGCTTCAATCCCTCCCGGGTGTTTTTTTCATCCTCAATAAGAAGTAGGGTTGCAAATAAGGGCATAGGATTTAAAGAGATAACTCTTCCGTTTCATTGGTTAATTGAAGTTTGCTCCGGTGCATGGGCAGTAAAAGGGTAAAGGTTGTCCCCTTCCCCACCTTACTGATGACTTCGATTTTGCCGCCGTGTTCTGCGATATGATTGTAAACGCTCATTAATCCGAGCCCCGAGCCTTCTTCCTTGGTCGTGAAATAAGCTTCGAAAATATGAGGCAGGTCCTTTTCCGGGATTCCCCTTCCATTATCCTGAAACCGCAAAATCGCGACATTGTCTTTATGCGAACTTAAAATTTTCACCATTCCGCCGCTGTCCATTGCCTCCATGGCATTTTTAATAAGATTGATAAAAACAGGATAAAGACGCTCCCGGTCCATTAAAAAGGGGACGAGTGTTTTGTCGGGACGGAATTCAAGAGTCATTTTGCGTTCCGCGAATTCAGGTCGCATAAAATTCACCGCTTCTTCGACGATCGAATTTAAATCCTCCATTTTGAACCGAAGCGGCGGTTTTCTTGTTGCTTTTAAAAATTGCCGCACGATTTTATCAAGACGGTTTGTTTCCGTGGTCAAGATATTAAGGTTTTTACCCAAAATCGCCCGCTTAGCGGCCGGCAAAGTTTTGATTTCCTTTTTTAATAGTTCGAGATGAATGACAAAGGAATTAAGAGGGTTGCCGATTTCATGGGCCAAACCTGCGGCGAGTTTTACCATGCCTTCGATACGGGCGAACCGTTCCTGTTCGGATTGTTTCGTCTTTCTTCCCGTGATATCGGAAATAATCATGAGAATTGTTTTTGCCTTCAAGTCGGATAGAGGAATTAACGCAATCCTTAAGAAACCCTCGCGCGGGTTTAAAACGCGGAAGTCCTGGACAATTTTGCCGGGTAAGTTCTTTAAATGTTCTCGGATAAAGCGCGTCAATGAGGCGTCATCAACAAAATCATAAAGTTTTGTTTTCTGAATGTTCTGGAGGGGAGCATTGTACCAGGAGGAAGCCGACCGGTTGAGGAATAAAATTTGCCCCCGTTCGTCTGACAAAACAACACCTTCTTCGAGTTCCTGCAAAACCTGATCGAAAAGGTCCTTCTCATCATAAAGCTCTTTAATATAAGTACGAATCGACTCGTGATCGAGCCGGTCGATATGCTCTAAGAGTTTATGAGTGAATCCGGTTCTCCGTTCAGGCATGTTGGCGCCGTTTTTCTCCTTTGGCTAATCGGATGAATTGTTCCAAGAGTTCGAGATCTTTACGGCCGGGACTTTTTTCGACGCCGCTTGCCACATCGACGGCAAAAGGTTTTATTTTTTCAATAACCTCAGCGACGTTTTGCACATTCAGGCCTCCGGCGATAAAGAGTTTTTCATGAACAAAAGGACGATCCCCGATTAACTTCCAATCAAAGGGAATGCCCGTCCCCCCTTTGGAGTCTTTACTGTAAGTGTCAAAAAGAAACGAAGTGACATTATATTCGTCAAGGCGTTTAAGGCTCATGGCATCTTTAATATGAAAGGTTTTGATGACCTCAAAACCTTCGTCCATAAAATACTGGCAGTAACGCGCAGTCTCATCCCCATGGAATTGAAGAATTTTGAGCCCGAGTTCTTGGGCAATGCGCTTGACCTCGTTTTTCGGCTGATTGCAAAAAACCCCCACAAAATTTTTATAATGCGGCAGCTGGCGGATGATTCCATGGGCGGCAAGCGAATCGATTTTCCGTTTGCTTTCCGTGAAAATAAATCCGATATAGTCGGCCCCAAAAGAAATGGCGGCTTTGGCATCCTCAATATTGGTATTACCGCAAATTTTAACTTTCGCCATGATATCCCTTCGACTAATGGTGATGCTTGCCGAGCAAATCTTCCAATGCCCCGACAATATCATCCGATTTCATTAAATGAGTCCCAACCAGAAAACTATGAACCCCGAGGCTTTTATAAGTCATCAAATCCGTATGGGTTTTCAGTCCGCTTTCGACCACGATCGGAATTCCCTTGGGGACATGCGGGATAATCGCCTGAGCACGGTGCGGATCAACCGACAAAGTTTGTAAATCACGGTTATTGATCCCGATGATTTCCGCGCCCGCCGTAACGGCCTTTTTTAAATCTTCCATGGTATGGACCTCAACCAGGGCATCCATTTCGAAACGCTTTCCCAAATCAATAAGATTTTTAAGCTCTTCTTCGGTCAAGATGGAAGCAATCAGCAGATAGGCGTCCGCTTCGAGCAAAACAGTTTCATAAATTTGAAAGCTTTCTAAAATAAAATCTTTTCGCAGAATCGGAAGCGAAGTGACCTGCCGCACGGTTTTGAGATAACTCGGGCGCCCTTTAAAATAATGGGTCTCGGTTAATATGGAAATAGCCTTGGCACCCCCAAATTCATAGTACCCGGCAATTCGCAAAGGTTGAAAGTCTTCCCGCAAAACTCCTTCCGAGGGCGAAGCCTTTTTGATTTCACAAATCAGATTCAAAGTCCGGCTTCCGGAAACAGCCTTCTTAAACGAACGGACCGGTGAACGTGCCGAACTTTCGGCCGCCTGTTTTAAGCGGTGAAGCGGAAAACGGCGCTTAAGTTCTTCAAGGTCTTTTCGCTTATGGGTCAAAATATCATTAAGAATCATGGCGTCCGTTGCAGTCTCATGCACGATTTGATTTTTTTCTTAGTCCGCAAAGGGCTTGATATGCCCGTCCTGAATCAATGCTTTGCTCCGCCAGACGAATCCCGTGGCGCATATTTTTGGCGATGCCGGCGGTATAAAGCCCAGCGGCGCTATTGAGAATGACGATATCCCGCTTCGGTCCGTGCAATTTGCCGGTTAAAATTTTCATCGCGAAGGCTCGATTGGCTTTGACCGAGCCGCCCTCTAAATGTTTCTTCGCGGCTTTTTTAAGGCTAAATTGTTCGGGCTTCCAAGTTTGGTATTGAATTCGATTTTTTTGGACAAATGCAATTCGAGTCGGCGCGGAAAGCGAAATTTCATCCATCCCGTCTTCGCTTGAGCAGATGAGCGCGCGTCGGAGTTTTGATTTTTTTAGAATCTCGGCAAATATCTTAATATGACTTAATTTCGAGACGCCGATTAATTGATAATCCAGAATAACGGGATTGATCAGCGGCCCAAGATAATTAAAGATGGTTCGTGTACGTAAAGCCTTTCGAAGCGGCTGGAGCTTTTTAAAAACGGGATGATAAAGCGGGGCATGAAAATAACCGATCCCGCATTGTTTGATAGCGCTTCGCATTTTTTGAGGCGAGGCATCGAGCCGAATCCCTAAGGCTTCAACCAAATCCGAACTTCCGCATTTTGACGAAAGAGAGCGATTGCCATGTTTTGCTACTTTGGCTCCCGCCCCGGCCATAACCAAAGCCGCAAGGGTGGAAACATTGATGGAATGGCTTTGATCACCGCCCGTTCCACATGTATCGATTAATCCTTTAATCGCAACACGGCGGGGCGGCTCCAGTTTTTTAATCGCTTGAAGACAGCCTTCGATTTCTTGAACGGATTCCCCTCGATAGGCCAATATCAAAAGCAAGGATTTTGATATTCTTTCGGATAACTTTCCCAACACCATGGCATGAAAAATTCGCTCAGACCTTGACTTAGAAAGTTTTTGCTTTTGAAGTAACTCAACCATATCTTGCTGAAGCTGCATTACGCTTTTCTCTTTCGAGTCAGAGATAAGAAATTTCTAAGAATATTTTTTCCCGAATCGGTTAAGATGGATTCAGGATGAAATTGAACTCCCCAAACCGGATACTGACGATGCCTCAGCCCCATAATCTCCCCCTCGTTGGTCCATGCCATGATTTCAAGCTCTTTGGGGAATGTTTTGCGGTCCACCAGCAGGGAGTGATAACGGGTGGCCTGAAAGGGACTCGGAATATCTTTGAATATTTCTTTTTTTGTATGATAAATGGGCGATGTTTTTCCGTGCATAATTCTTGCGGCCCTAATAATTTTTCCGCCATAAACATAACCGATGCATTGATGGCCTAAGCAAACGCCGAGAATAGGAATTTTTCCGCTGAAAGTCTGTATCACTTCATTGGAAATCCCCGCCTCTTTGGGAGTGCACGGTCCCGGGGAGATAACAATTTGAGCGGGTTTCAGGCGTTTGATTTTCTGAATATCAATTTGATCATTGCGGTAGACCACGGGACCCGCACCAAGCTCGCCCAAATACTGGACCAGGTTGTAAGTAAAAGAATCGTAATTATCGATGACTAAAAGCATTAGAAATTCCCCTGATTTTGCAAAGCACCAAGTAATGCCTTGGCTTTATTCACGGTTTCTTGATATTCCTTTACTGGATGGGAATCTTTGACAATGCCCGCCCCCGCTTGCAGATAAATTTTCTTCCCATCTGTCACAAGCGTGCGGATGGTAATGCACATATCCATGTCATGATTGAAACTAAAATACCCCAAGCATCCGGCATAAGGGCCGCGGTTTTCGGGTTCCAATTCATCAATAATTTGCATGGCACGAATTTTTGGAGCTCCAGTCACCGTGCCGGCCGGAAAAGTGGCCTTGAGAAGATCAAAACTCGTTTTTCCCGGTTTTAATTTTCCGATAACATCACTGACAAGATGCATGACGTGGGAATAACGCTCCACATGCGCGAAGTTTTTGACTCGAATGCTGTCAAACTCGCAGACACGGCCGAGATCATTGCGGCCCAGATCCACCAGCATCAGATGCTCGGCCATTTCTTTGGGCGATTTTTTTAAAGTATCTTCAAGGGATTGATCCTCCGCCGGAGTTTTGCCCCGCGGCCGGGTCCCTGCAATCGGACGAACTTCGGCCGTACGTCCGGTCTTTTTCACCAAGAGCTCAGGAGACGATCCGATCAGGCGAAAATTTTTTGCGCGGAAATAAAACATATAAGGCGATGGATTGATGGATCGCAAGGCCCGGTAAACTTGAAAATCATTTTTAAGCGGGGCTGTCGAAAAACGCTGGGAGAGTACCACCTGAATACAATCCCCCGCTTTAATGTAGTTCTTAATGCGATTTACTTTTTGCGAAAATCCGGAAGGCGTCATATTGCTTTTAAGAATAACCGGCTTGTTTTTGCTCCGCACTGGCGCCAGTTTGAGAGGATTTTGAATCAATTGCCGGGTCTTGGCTATTTGATGGACCGCTTTAGCATAAACGGTTTTTAAATTTCCTCTACCCTGAGTTTCCGCTAAAACGGTAATGGAAAGCTCTTTGCGAAAATGGTCGAAAATCACAAGCTCATAGCTCAGAAAGAAAATGGCGTCCGGAATTTTGGGCCCTTTCTTTTTGGACAAACGAATTTGCTCAAAATCCTGCACATTTTCATAGCCGAGATATCCCACAAAGCCGCCGCAAAAACCGGGCAAGGCTTCCGGGTTGGCAAGTTTATAAGTTGCGAGCCTGGCTGCCATCAAATCGGCGATATGACCTTTGAAGCCGACGGGCCGGAGACGGTTACGCTCAAGGCTGGAAATCTTTTGCCCGCGCGAAATGAGAATGGCTGCGGGATTGATTCCGATAAAGGAAAACCTTCCGATTTTTTCTTCCTGTTCCGCGGATTCTAATAAAAAAGCATACGGTGCCTTGTGGGCCAGTTTTAGAAAACAGGAAACGGGCGTTTCTAAATCTGCCGGAATGCTTTCGGAAATGGCGACCAGGTTTCCTTTTTTAGAAAGACGGCTAAAATTTTTAAAATCCAAAGAAATCATGTCTTGTAAACCTTGTCCGGATCAAAAACCTTTTCTTGGGTAATTCGAACAATGTCCCCTTTGTCATTTAATTCATGGACAAAGCAAGTGCGGTAACCTAAATGGCATGCACCCCCCTTTTGCCGGACTTTAATAAGCACTGCGTCTTGATCGCAATCCGTCAGCATTTGAGTCACATCTTGCTTGTGTCCGGAGGTTTCCCCCTTGACCCAATATTGTTTTCGGGAACGGGAATAAAAAACGGTGTGCTTTTCTTTCATGGTACGTTCCAGAGCGATTTTATCCATATAAGCCAGCATTAAAACCTCGCCGGAATCGGCATCTTGAATAATGGCGGCGATTAGCCCGTTGGCATCGAATTTAAACTGTGTCATGTGGTCTTAACCCTCTATCTTTCAATAAGTTATAGTCAAAATTTGGAATTGATTACCCTTGAGTATGCCCTACAATCAAGAAGTGTGTCAAGTAGTTACAACCGGACAGGAATGCCCTTGGTATGCAAAAAACTTTTTACTTCGGGGATTTTGATTTCACCGAAATGAAAAATTGAAGCTGCCAAACAAGCGTCTGCCTTTCCCTTCGTGAATGCCTCATAGAAATGCTCGAGATTGCCCGCACCGCCTGAGGCGATGACCGGGATATTGACGGCCTCCGAAACCCGGCGCGTTAATTCCAGATCATAACCATCTTTGGTGCCGTCCGAGTCCATGCTGGTAAGCAAAATTTCACCGGCCCCGAAGGTTTCTCCCTTTTTGGCCCACTCGACAGCATCCAAGGGAGTAGGATTTCTTCCACCATGCGTGTAAACCCGCCAATGAGTTGCATCGTCACGTTTCGCGTCGATGGCGAGCACTATGCACTGGCTCCCAAAACGTCGGCTTGCCTGCCGGATAAATTCGGGATTTTCAATGGCGCTTGTGTTGATCGATACCTTATCACAACCGGCTTTAAGCAAATCGCGTATGTCTTGTACGGATCGAATGCCTCCTCCCACCGTAAAAGGGATATAAATGGATTCAGCAACCTTTTCGACAATTTGAATCAAAATAGGGCGTTTTTCGTGCGAGGCGGTAATGTCTAAAAAAACCAGCTCATCAGCTCCCGCGTTGTCATAGGCAACCGCACAGGCCACCGGATCGCCGGCATCCTTCAAGTTCAGAAACTTGATTCCTTTGACGACACGTCCGTCACGGACATCGAGGCAAGGAATAATTCTTTTGGTAAGCATGGAAGGATTAAAAAATCTTTTCGTGCTGGGTCTTGAAAGTTTGTTGTAAAGTTTCGAGCGCGGCAAGTCCAAAGGCCTGAAGATGGCAAAAAATGGAAAGAATAAAGCTGGCGCAGGCTATGAGAACGGCAGCGACATCTTTAATGGTAATGGGCGCCAAGGCTTGACGATTCCATAAAAAAATCGAGATAAAGAGCGGGATGAGAAAAAACACCCAGCCTAGGAACGAATGCTGCAAATAAGAGGCTTTGATTTTGTGGCTGAGGGACTTATCCAATTCTTTTGTCTTGCGCACAAGAGGTTTTAAAAACCAGCTTCGTATCGTGTAGGCGCTGATCACATAAACCAGCCCGATAAGGGCCCATGACCAGCTGCGTTCGTTAAGGATTGCATTTAAATAAAACTGTATTTGTTCTTTCATTGCGTTCCTCGGATCAATTGAACGGCGTCAGGAAGCAAAAACTTCTTATCATAAAGCGCTTTGCCGACGATAACGCCGTCGAAGTTTTTTTTCTTAATTTGCGAACAGCGCTCGACATCATTTAAACTGCTCACCCCGCCGGAAAGAATGATGCGAGACTCCGTCGCGGCCAATATTTTTTCCAGTTCGATGAAATTTGGTCCGTGCAGCATGCCGTCCCGCTGAATGTCCGTATAAATAAAAGTTCCGATCGCAAACTTCTTCAGTAATTCCAATGTTTGAGGTATGGTTTTCCCGCTGGTATTTTGCCAGCCTTGAGTTTGAACAATTCCATTCCGAGCATCAAGACCGATTGCGATTTGCTCTCCGAATCGTGGCATGACAATTTGTAAAAAATTCTCATCAAGGGCTTTGGTGCCGATAACAACCCGGTCGATTCCGTGTTCCAGAAGACGCTTGATGTCCTCCGTTGTTCGTAATCCCCCGCCAAACTGGATGCGGCATTTCACGGCTTTACGGATACCGAGAACAAAATCCAGGTTTTTAAGAATTCCCGTCTTGGCACCCTCTAGATCCACGATATGAAGCCACGCAGCCCCTTGATCTTCCCACTGACGGGCTATGGATATTGGATCGACGGAATACACCGTTTCTTGATCAAATTGTCCTTTGGTCAAACGGACGACTTTGCCGGCGTAAAGGTCAATGGCGGGATAGATAATCATGATTTCGAGCTCTCATTACCAGCGAATGAAATTTTTAAGGATGGCGAGCCCAGCTTTTTGGCTTTTTTCCGGATGAAACTGGGTCGCAAAGCAGGTTTCACTGCCGATGATGGCAGGAAAAGTTTCGTCGCCATAATTTGTTTTTCCGAGGACAAGTTTAGGGTCGGCCGGAAGGCCATAAAAAGAATGCACGAAATAAAAATTGCTGTCCGCCGGAATTCCTTTTAAAACCGGGTGGTCACCGCTGAAGGCCACTTGATTCCATCCCATATGAGGAATTTTGACATTTTTCGATTTGAAACGTTGAACGCTGCCCGGAATCGATCCGAGGCCGGTAGCATCTTTATCCTCTTCGCTTGTTTTAAAAAGAAGCTGCAATCCCAAGCATATGCCCAAAAAAGGTTTGCGGCCGGACAAATAGTTTTGAAGAGATTCAAAAAGACCCAGCTGGCGAAGTTCACGGACCGCATCGCCGAAAGCCCCCACGCCGGGCAAAACGACCTTGTCGGCATTTTCAATATCTTTGGGCGAAGAGGAAACTTTGACTTTGCTCCCGAGATTTTCTAGCGCCTTGGAAACACTTCGAAGATTGCCCATTCCATAATCGACAATCACAATCATGATTACAGACTGCCCTTGGTGGAGGGAACTCCTTTAACGCGCGGATCTAGCTGAGTGGCGATATCCAAGGCCCTGGCCGTCGCTTTAAAAGCGCCCTCAATAATGTGATGGGAATCGTGGCCGGATAATACTTCCACATGCATATTAATTCCGGCATGCTGGCAGAAGGCCTTCATGAATTCCATGGCATCATGAAAAGAATAATTTTCCAGGCGCGAAAAACGCACCCCTTTGGCTTTGGCGATGTGAAGCGACGGACGGCCGGAAATATCGAGCGTGACGCGAATCAAGACTTCGTCCATCGGAATGCTGGCAAAACCATAGCGGCGAATCCCTTTTTTATCGCCCAAGGCCTTAATCAATGCTTGACCTAAAACAATGCCGAGATCTTCATTGGTGTGATGAATGTCGACATGAAGGTCGCCTTTGGCATGAACCTGAAGATCAAACAAGCCGTGCTTGGATAGCAAGGTCAGCATATGGTCCAAAAAAGGCATGCCGGTGCTAATGCGCGATTGTCCCTGGCCGCCGACGACGAGTTTCATTTTGATGTCGGTTTCGGTAGTTTTGCGGTGAATTTCTGCCTTGCGTATTTTTGACATGATCAGTCCCCAGTGGATGAAATTTTTTCGGGCTTTGTCTCGCCCGTTTTTTCAATGAATCGCGCTTCCATAGAAATCCGGTGAAGTACCAGCCCTTCCATTTCGGTTAGCTTTTGAATATGTTCGCGTGTTTTAAGAAGGGCCTCTTTCGTATAAGAAATAATTTGCGAACTTTTGATAAACGTAGAGGCGCTCAGCGGTGAAAAATAACGCGCCGTTCCGCCCGTGGGCAGCACATGGCTTGGCCCGGCCACATAATCGCCGACCACTGCCGGTGAAAAAGGTCCTAAAAAAATAGCGCCGGCATGTTTGATGTTTTTGAGGATTTTTTCCGGCTCCTCAACCATAAGCTCAAGATGTTCAGGCGCAATTTCATTGGCGACTTCACAAGCTTCCG
Organism: Candidatus Omnitrophota bacterium; assembly: GCA_016196565.1. Next base: position 21,797 of record JACPXK010000080.1, read on the forward strand.
CTATGGATTTGACTTGGATGATGTAGCCGTTGTCGACACGTTTACGAATGGCATCGATAAGTTTTTTCGAATGCGTAATCAAATAGGCAATGCCGCCAAAATGTTCGGCCTGGGCGAGCAAATCGCAAGTGACATAATCGGGATTGGCGGAGGCATCGGCCACAATGGCGACCTCGCTCGGGCCTGCGACCATATCAATATCGACAAAGCCATAAACTTGGCGTTTTGCCTCAGTCACATAGGGATTTCCGGGGCCGACAATTTTATCGACTTTACGGATGGTTCTTGTGCCAAAAGCCATGGCCCCGATGGCCTGGGCTCCCCCCACCCGGTAAATTTCATTAACGCCTAAAAGATTGGCCACGATTAAAATATGAGGATCGATTTCCCCCGTATCGCGGTTTGGAGGCGTACAGATCACGATTTCTTTGACGCCCGCAACTTTGGCCGGAATGACGCTCATATAGACGGTTGAAACCAGCGGCGCGGTTCCGCCGGGGATATAAACTCCCACGCGTTCCAGCGGCTGATATTTTTTGCCTAAATAGACTCCGTCGGGCGTGTGGACTTCAAAGGATTGCTTAAGCTCTTTTTCATAATATTCCCGGACATTTTCTGAGATCATGCGAAGGAGCGGAACAAAAGATACTTTGATTTTTTCATAGGCCCGGTTAATGTCCCCTTGCGTGACGGCAATACGCTTGAGCGGCAAATCCAAGCCGTCAAACTCGCGTGTGAACCGGCGAATCGCCACGTCGCCACGCTGACGGACTTCGGCCAAAATGCGATTCACTTTTTTGAACACGTTTTTGTCAAAAACTTGGCTGAAATCGCGGGTGACTTTTTTCTGTGTTTGTTTGTCCCAGTTAAGTACTTGCATGTGTGCCTTTAATTTTTTAGTTCGTGAATTTTATCTTGAATATAATCGGATATTTTTGCTTCAAGAGCTTCTTTTTTTTGATATAGCTGGCCTTTATTGGGAGCTCCACCTTGGACAAGATCCACGCGGCCGCCGGCATTGGCCTCAATCAACGCGCCCACGGAAGTTCCGAGTTCTGTCATATTGAGTGACGTTTTCTTTAAATCAGGGCTCATCCCCAGTAAAAATTGAATTTTTTCATCCTGTTCGGCAGCTAGAAAGTAAACGGTTTTGGGTGAACGCGACCTTAAATCATCGGACAAATGCCGGAGTTCATTAACATCCATCCCTTTGGACGTATAGATGGCCAAACGGACTGGCCCTATCATTTTTGCTCCGGATAAAATCTTCGTAGAATCGATAGCTTGAAGTTTTCCGCTTCCTTTTTCTTTCTCGAGCTTTTTCAAATTGTCCTGTAATTTAGCGATACGTTCGACAAGCTGGTCCGGCGTTGTTTTCAAATTCTGCGCGATTTGCTGGACTTGATTACGGAGTGTTCGTACATAATCAAGCGCCCCTTCCCCGGTTAGGGCTTCGATACGGCGCGTACCGCTGCCGATAGAAGAATCGCTTGTAATGACAAAAGCACCAATTTGTCCTGTCCGGTCACAATGCGTTCCTCCGCAAAATTCTTTGCTGAAACCCGGGACCGTAACCACGCGCACCCGGTTTCCGTATTTTTCTCCGAAGAAGGCAAGGGCACCTTCCTTTTTGGCCTGTTCCGTATCTTTTTCCTCTTTGGACAAAGCTGTATCCTTCAGGATTTCACTGTTGACGCTGTCTTCGATTTGCCTGATTTGTTCGGCCGTAATCGCTTGCGAATAAGAATAATCGAAACGCAGCCTGTCAGGAGCGACTAAAGAACCTAATTGACGCACCTGGGCCCCGAGGATATTGCGTAATGCGGCATGAAGCAAGTGCGTGGCTGTGTGATTGCGCATAATGCGTGCGCGGCGAAGAACGTCAACCGAACATTCCACGGCGTCCCCTGTTTTGACAGCGCCTGATAGAATTTCGATATGATGAATGAAATAAATGTCTTTTTTTTGAACGTCCGCGACCTTAGCTTCAAAATTTTTACCTTTGAGAATTCCCTGATCGCCGACCTGTCCGCCGCTTTCCGCATAAAAAGGACTTTGATCTATAACCAAAACACCTCTTTGATTCTTAATTTCTGTCAAAAGCACTTTGGCTTGAGCATGAAGTGCTTGATAGCCTAGAAAAGTCGTTGCGGGGAGGCCGGCCAATTTTTTCTCCAAATCCGTTGTGACAAAAATTTCGCCGGAAATTTGAGTGGCCGCTTTGGCACGCTTACGCTGCTCTTCCATCAGCCGGTCAAAGCCGGGCTGATCGATCTCCAACCCTTTTTCAAATGCGATTTTCCGTGTGAGTTCATCCGGAAACCCGTACGTGTCGTAAAGCTCAAAAACGAGTTCTCCGGGAATCATTCCGCCCTTGAGTTTTGGAATGCGGTCATTGAGAATATTTAATCCGTTTTCGAGGGTGGCAAGAAACCGTTCTTCTTCTCCCAAAATTGTCCCGCTGATGCTTTGCTGGGATTCTTCAAGTTCCGGATAAGCATGGGACATAACTTTGACCACGGCCGGCAGCGCTTGATAGAGAAAAGGTTTATCGGATTCCCCCGTGGTGAGTTCATAGGCATGCCAGAGTGCTCTTCGTATCAGTTTTCGGATCACATAGCCTCGCCCTTCATTGCTGGGGATGACTCCGTCTGTGATAGAAAATGCAATCGCTCTAAGGTGATCGCTGATGGCATACAACCGGGATTTTTTCGATTCTTCGGCAAGAGGTTCTCCCGCTTTTTTAACGAGGTTTTTGACGAGCAGTGACGCAATTTTTTCATTAATCGGCTGAAAAATATCGATTTCGTAATTAGTTTTTTTGTCTTGAAGAACGCAAGCAAGGCGTTCGAGTCCCATGCCGGTGTCGATATTTTTTTGAGCCAAAGGAACGAGTTTGCCACCCTCCTGACGGTCGAACTGGGTAAAAACTAAATTCCAAATCTCGGCAAACCGTTTGTCTTCAACGGTGCCGCCATCGCCCCCAGAAGAATCCAGATCAAAATAGATTTCAGAGCAAGGGCCGCACGGACCATTGGGACCGTTTTTGGGCGCGTTCGACGGCCAGAAATTATCCTTGTCGCCGAGTTTATAAATCCAATCCTTGCGGACAATTTTGGACCAGATTTCATAAGCCTCGGAATCTTCTTTGTGAACGCTGACGCGAAGCCTTTCCTTCGGAATTTGAAGTTTGACTGTCAAAAATTCCCAAGCCCATTCAATCGCCTCTTTTTTGAAATAATCGCCGAACGAAAAATTTCCCAGCATTTCGAAAAAAGAATGATGAAAGGCAGTCCGTCCTACTTCTTCGAGGTCGCCTGTGCGCAGGCATTTTTGAGAGCTTGCGGCCCGCTTGAGATCCTTTTTTAATCCGAGAAAATAATCCTTGAATTGATTCATGCCGGCGCCGGTAAAAAGCAAAGTAGGATCATTCTGGGGGACAAGCGAGTCACTCGGCACAATGGAATGCCCCTTGCTCTTAAAAAAATCCAGATATGTTTCTCTAATTTTATCTGTCTTCATCGAATGTTTCCCGTGATAAACTTTGCATGACATCGCGCACAATTTGATAATCAAAGCCGCGGCGCATCAAAAAATCAAAGACCCTCTTTCTTCGTTTCTCCGTATCGAGTTTGGCCAGGCGCTCCCAGCGTTCCCGCCCTACGGTTTCCGCCTGTTCCCGCTCTTGCTCGGTGCCGAAAGAAGATAAAATCTCTTCCTGCAATTTTTTCGCAATGCCGTGGCGCTTGAATTCAAATTCAATTTTGCGCCTTCCGGAAGGCTTCGAAAGCTGATACCTTGTCATCAAATTCATGGCGTAACTGCGGTCGCTTAAAACCCCTTGAGCTTCCAATTCCCGGATGGTTTCAAGAATCATAGCCTCCGGAAAACCTTTGTCCTGCAATTTCTTTTTTAATTCCTGGCTTGTTTTTGGGCTTGCTGCCAGCAACCTGAGTGAAATGACTTGCGCCTGTTTTTTCTGGGATTGTTCCATGAAGTGACAATACGCCTCCCGAAGACGCCAGCGGTACGTCCACGGACGCTCGCGATTAACTTTTAATGGGAAATGGCAACCGGAGTTTTGGCAACAACAGGAGCTTCGTCGGAAAGCATTTTCTCCCGGACCTTAGCTTCGATTTCGGCCAACAGTTTCGGATTTTCTTTCAAGAAGAGGCGTGCGGCATCCCGGCCTTGACCGATTTTCTCATCATTGTAAATAATCCAGGAACCGGATTTATCCACGACTTGATAATTGGTCGCCAAATCAATGATGCTGGACGAGCGGGAAATCCCTTCATCAAAAAGAATATCAAATTCCGCCTGCTTGAAAGGAGCCGCCACTTTGTTTTTTACAATTTTGACGCGGACATGATTACCGATGACCACATCCCCTTTTTTCAGGCTGGCAATGCGGCGAATATCGAGACGCATGGAGGCGTAAAATTTAAGGGCCTTTCCGCCCGGTGTGGTTTCGGGGTTGCCGAACATAATGCCGATTTTTTCCCGGATTTGATTGATGAAAATCAAACAGGTTTTGGAACGGTTGATAATCCCCGTCAATTTTCTCAAGGCTTGCGACATCAGGCGCGCTTGCAAGCCCATATGGGAATCCCCCATCTCCCCTTCGATTTCGGCTCTGGGAACGAGGGCAGCCACGGAGTCTATCACAATCAAATCGACGGCATTGGATCGGATCAGCATTTCGGCGATTTGAAGAGCTTGTTCTCCAGAATCAGGCTGTGAAATTAATAAATCATCGAGCTTCACGCCGATTTTTTGAGCGTAGGTCGGATCCAAGGCATGCTCGGCATCGATAAAAGCCGCGACACCGCCTTGTTCCTGAATTCGCGAGATAATGCTCAAAGAGAGCGTGGTTTTACCGCTTGATTCAGGGCCAAAGATTTCCACCACACGGCCGCGCGGAACTCCGCCGACACCGGTTGCCATATCAAGGCTGAGGGAACCCGTGCTCAAGGCGCTGATATTTTCATGAAAATCATGCCCCAATTTCATGATGGAGCCTTTGCCAAACTGTTTTTCGATTTGGCTGAGTGCAAGCTCGAGCGCTTTTTGTTTTTCACCGGCCGCTTTTTTTACTGTCTCGGAAGTTTCTGTCTTCGCTTTCTGGGATGCTTTTTTTTCAGTGGTCATGAATTTCTCCTTAGAGTGCTTTTGATTTTTTTTGTAAGTGCCGGGCAAAATGAGTGCAAGTTGCGGTATTTTACTGGGTTAGCACACGTCTGTAAAGCCTTAGCAAGGCACTTTTTTGCCCCGGCATCCACGCAGTTACGGTTTTAAGTTTTGCACGGCCTCGGCCATCATATCGACTCCCTTTTTGAGCTCGGGAAAATCATCGAGGGTCAAAAATACCCCGCGTTTGGTCGGCTTTAAAGAGTTATCGGCGCCGTTTTGGAACCAGACACGTAAGTCAATATAGTGATTGCCCTTATATTGGGTGATGGACATCTGAACACATTCATCAGCCCCTTTGGGGAAGGAGTGAATCAGGTGGGTTTCTTCGTTTTCCATGGTGTTTCCTCCTAATCTTTAGAGGAAACAAAATCTAAGTTCGACGCAGGGAGTTTATGACAATTTTTAAGATAAAGCAATATTTTTTTATTTTAAAACAATCGCTTTTCTTCACCCTTCCGGAGGCGAGCGATATTGTGGCGATGAGTATAAAAAATAAAAACAGCAAGAATAAGACTTGTTATGAGCAGCCACCGAGCCCCTTCGAGATCCCGGGAAGTAAAATAAATGGCAACCGGAAAACATACCGCAGCCGCGAGCGAAGAAATAGAAATGATATGAGTGATGGCAAAAATCAAAACCCATATTCCAAAAGTGATGGCAGTGGGTTTCCATGCAATGGCAAGGAAGACCCCGAGTGAAGTCGCCACGCCTTTTCCCCCCTTGAATTTCAACCAAACAGGGAAAGTGTGCCCCAAAATGGTGGCGATTCCAAGAATGAGCGAAGCCGTCATGGAAGTGGAATGACCGGTAAGCATAAGTAACGTTGGGCCCAGATAGCCCTTCACGGCATCAAGAATGAAAACTAAAATCCCCCATTTTTTCCCGACAACACGGAAAACATTAGTGGCTCCAATATTACGGCTTCCGGATTCACGGATGTCGATTCCTTTCACACATTTTCCGATCAGGAGGCCGAAAGGGATAGAACCGATCAAATAAGCGAGGGAGGAAAAAATCAAAAGTGATTTAAGCGGCATTTTTTAGCAGACGAAGTTCGCGGATGCTGTAGTTGATCATCGACAAAATGGTAAAGGCGGCCATTAAATAATAAAGCGGAATCGAGATCTTCCAATTTGCCAAGATCGCAATCAGGGTGATCATTTGGAGTGCCGTCGTGCATTTTCCCAAATAATTCGGCTGAACCCGCAGCCGGCCGGAAATAAAATAAATCAAAATCATTCCCGTCACAATCAAAAGATCACGGAACACAATCGTCACCGTAATCCATAAAGGCGGGTGAAACGGCAATTGCTGTACAAACAAAAGTCCAAGATAGCCGCTCAGGAGAAGCAATTTGTCGGCCAAAGGATCCAAGAACCGGCCAAGCTCTGTGCGGATTTTCCAAGCTCGGGCAATAAAGCCGTCTAAGGCGTCGGTAAGGGACGCCACAATGAGAATGACAAGGGCCCACTGGCGATAAGCTTCAGCGCCCGGTTTGTTGTCATAAGACACCAAACAGGTAAAGAAAAACGGAATCATGAAAATCCGGCAAAGGGTGATGAAATTGGGAAGGTTCAAACGATGATGGTATCGCTTACGGAAGTTTGCTTCTCGCCCGTTTTATTCTGCAAATATTCCGGCAAAGGCGCATTGGGATTCATTTTCACCGAAACGAGCCTGGAAACACCGGCTTCCTGCATGGTGACTCCAAAAAGGGAATCGCCCATGGCAATGGTTTTGCGATTATGCGTTACGATAATAAATTGACTCATATCGAGAAAGGTACGCAAGACAGAAAGAAAACGGTCGATGTTGGCCTCGTCAAGAGGGGCATCGACTTCATCGAGCACGCAATAAGGCGAAGGTTTGATCTTAAAAAGTGAAAATAAAAGGGCAATGGCCGTTAAGGCTTTCTCACCGCCGGAAAGAAGTGTGATGTGCTGCAACTTTTTACCTGGAGGCCGCACGACGATATCAATGCCGGATTCCAAGGGATTGGTTTCATCCACCAAGACAAGCCGGGCCTCTCCCCCGCGAAATAAAATTTGATAATACTCTTTGAAAGTTTCCTGTACTTTGACGAAGGTTTCTTCGAACAAGCTTTTGGTGGTGCGATTAATTTTGCGGATCGCCTCCAATAAACTTTCACGGGAATCCTGCAAATCTTTTTGTTGAGTCGATAAGAAATCATAGCGCTGCTTTAATTCATCGTATTCTTCGATGGCCAGCAAATTAACCGTTCCCAGGCCCTCGACTTTCTCCCGCAGGCCGCTTACCTGTTCATTAATCGTATCCACGGTTTCATTCTCCCGGAGGGCATAATTTTCGGCCGGCATTTGCCGCAAATCGATACGGTAAGTTTGTTCCAGGCGTTCATAAATATTTTTCTCTTTATAGCCCAAATCCAGGGTGGACATTTCGAGTCCGTGTGTGCTTTCGGTCAGTGTCTGCTTTTTGCGGGAGGAGTCCTGTATCAGCCCTTGAATTTCATTCATGCGATTTTCGACCCCGGCTTTTTCCTGGCGGATTAATTCAAGCGCAACTTCGGCACGGCGCAGGGAATCCTCAAGCTGAGTTTGTTCCCCTGCGATTTGTTCGTCGCTGGAGGCAAGCCCTTGCTGGGTCTCCTGATTTTTCTGCATTTCCAAAGTCAGTACTTCCAGCCGGTTCTGGCTTCGCTCTTGATGGCCTGCAAGTAATCCGATCGTATCTTGTAATAAGATTCCCCGCTCTTTCATGCTTTCAATGCGCATTTTGTGTTCTGCCAGTTGCTGCAGGAAGGCATCGTTCTGGTGATCCATTTTTTCAATGTCATGAATGAGCATTTCCTGATTTTGGCGTATGGATTTTTCGCATTCCTCGGCCCTTGCCAATTCTTTTTCCAATTTCTCGCGTTCCAAAACGGCGTTTTGACGCTGCTGGCCGGTATCCTGATTTTCTATGTTGATGAGTTCCAATTCCCGCTGATAAGAGATTAACCGTTCTTTAATGCCGCTACGCAGGGATTCAAACGATTCTTTTTGAATCGCGGAATCCATTAATTCTTCTTCAAGCTTAGGAAGACGTCCTTGAAACCGATTGAGATTTTGCCGCAGCGATTCGATTCTCGATTCGAATTCGAGTTTTCCC